>JANTGI010000136.1 GCA_024762995.1 Saprospiraceae bacterium
AAATAAATGTCCATTTTATACGGCTTCTTTTGTGATTATACTGCGTTGCTCATCGCTCTGGTAGCCCTGCTACCATCGCTCTTCCCGCCTTGTCTAACCTCAAAATAATCTCGCCTAATTATGGACATTTATTCTGATTGTATCCCTTAGACTAGGGATTAGGTTCAATATCATCTTTCTCCAAAAAAGTAAAAAATGCAAGATATAGCCCGATATTTACCTTTTACTAGAAATTTATAACAGAATGCTAAGTCTTTATTGGACGGTATTTAGAGAATCCTTACCTTACCGCTATTATTAAATTCTTGAAACCCAATAGGTTGGATGTTTGCAAAAGGAAAAAATATTGGTACAGTACTTTCTTATTGGGAAATAGGCTTACTCTTTATATTGTCGTTTGGGGGCGTGGCTCAAGCTCAAGTGGGGCCTTCTGAGTTATTTGGTCAAGATGAAGGAGAGAGTATTGACGTTAGTGAACACGTAGAAATATATATAGATTCGTTGGGGGATATAAAGTTCTTGGATATTCCCGATGAGTATTTTATGCCTTCTCAGGATGCTTTCGCCAAAATTAACCCCAAAAAGCTCCCTAAATACACGATTTATTTTAGGTTAACAATTGTCAATAAAACGACGGATAGCTTAAAATACGTCCTTCAGGTTCCTTGGGCAGAAATGGTAACGGTTTATTCTAAGGGCCAAACAAAGTATGGAGGAAATCACTCCAAACCGGACGGGAGAGATTACCGTTTTATGGAAAACTCTTTTTTGATTGACCTTCTACCGAAGGAAGTGCAGCCGATATCCGGTATTCTTAAATATGCTAGGTTTCGTGAAAACCATTTTGCTAAGAAATTCTTTTTGCAGAAAGAAGAGTTTGCTTTCAAGGATTTATATAAAAGCGACTACGCAGCCATCAATTACAAGTTTGCTTTGCTTTCTACCGGTTTCTTATTCTCGATTTGTTTTGTCTTTCTTTTTATGTTTTTACATTATGTGCAAACCAGGGATAAGTTGTACTTATACTATTCTTTGTATTTGTTGGTAGTGATATTTTACTCCTTTATTAATTATGAGAGTGTCGCTTATATTAATGTATCGCCATTTGGAGGGTTTAATAGACTAGGGTATTTAAAAAATCCATTAGGAATCATTGTCAATGGGTTTTATTTTTATTTTATCAGTAATTTTTTAGATTTGAAAGTAAGTATGCCAAGGGTACATCGATGGATGAATACGCTGGTTAATGCGCTCTATGTCTATGTGATTATAGGAATTATTATTGGTCCTGTTTTGGGGCATTATTACTTGGAAAAGATGGTTTATTTTGGTGTCCGTATTCTTTGGTTTGTGCCATCTCTCATTTTTCTGATAGCTATTTGGCGCAAGCAAATAAAATACGGGCGCATTGTATTGATTGGTACATTGGTACTCATTTTTGGCTCTTTGGTTAGCTTGGTTTTGACACTGACACTTAAGGAGATAGATAGTTTTTGGAAGTTGCCAATTATCTATACCCAAATCGCTATTTTAGTGGAAATTGCGTTTTTCTCATTAGGAGTGGGTAGAAAAATTCGGGACAATGAGATGGAGCGCCTTACGGCAAAAGAAGAATTAATCGACCAATTAGAGACGAATAGCAAACTACAGACAAAGATTAATACTCAACTAAAGGAAAAGGTCAAATGGCAAGAATCTTTAGCCGAAAGGCAGGCATTAGAGTTGGATAAAGAAAAAGCACTCTCTGAGTCCAGCGAATTACAAAAACAATTGGCCCAAATGGAATTGTTGGCTTTGCGCTCACAAATGAATCCGCATTTTATCTTTAATAGCCTTAATTCTATCAAGAGTTATATCTTAAGAAGTGGGCCTTTGGAAGCGGCCGAGTATTTAACTAGTTTTTCAAATTTAATGCGTTCTATTTTGCAAAATTCAAAAAATACCCAAATTAGTTTGAAAGATGAGATAGATACCTTACTTTTATATGTGAAATTAGAGCAGATGCGGTTTCCGGAAAAGTTTAAGTTTATCTTTTTTCAGAAGAGCCGGATGTCGCTTGACAGTGTGATGGTGCCCCCCTTGATTCTACAGCCCTACGTGGAAAATGCCATCTGGCATGGTTTGTTGCATGCCAATAAAAAAGGGTTGTTAAAAGTGGAGGTTTTAGAAAATGAAAATGATTGTTTGGTGGTCATCATTGAAGATGATGGAATCGGACGCGAGCAGGCCGCCAAGTTAAAGGCCCAATCCCTGAAAAATTATAAATCTATGGGGATGGGGATCACCAAAAGCCGGATTGAATTACATAACCAAATTAATGCGAAGGGGATTAAAGTGGAGGTGACAGATGTCTTTAAAGACCGGAAAATGACCGGAACACGGGTGAAGATTACTGTAAAATGTCCGTTTGCACAAAAAAATAAAAATGATGAGAGCGATATTAATTGATGATGAAGTCAATGCCTTAGATACTTTGGAGATTGAACTAAAGGCCTATTGTCCGGATGTGGAAGTGGTCGCAAAATGTACGGGCGGTCAAGAAGGCATTGATGCCATTTTGAAGTTTAATCCTGATATCATCTTTTTAGATATTGAGATGCCTTGGATGAATGGATTTGAGATGCTCGAAAATCTTGGCAATTTCTCCCTAGATGTTATTTTCGTAACCGCCTACAACCAGTTTGCCATAAAGGCTTTTGAAGTTAATGCGGTGGACTATCTGCTAAAACCTATTTCAAAGGAAAAACTGATTGAAGCCGTGGGCAAAGCCAAAAATAGGCATCCAATTAATAATGAGATAATAAAGAATATTATTGACGGAATCAATTCGAGTGCGTCTCATAAACAACTGCCACATATTGCCTTACCAACACCCGAAGGCTTGGAATTTGTGAAAATTGAAGATATTTTATATGCCAGCGCCGATAGCAATTATTCAAATATTCATCTGAAAACCGGAAATAGCATCTTATTGGCTAAAACACTGAAACAGGTGGAAGCATTGGTCGAAGGACGAAATTTTTTAAGAATACATCAGTCATATTTAGTTAATTTGTCACACATCAAGAAATATATCAAAGGACAAGGAGGTACTTTAGTGATGGAAAATGGTGTTTTACTGCCTGTTTCACGATCCAGTAAGGAGAAATTGATGTCTTTAATCCGTTAAAATTAACCAAATACTAAATGAACTTCACCAATTACTAATTGTAGGTTTGTATTTCTCTTGTTTTGCCCTACTTTTGTCCTGAAAGTTAGTTGAATTGCTTAAGAATAATGTTTAGCAATCCCATGAGCATTTTTTAGTACACCGAGCGAATTTTTCGCTTGGTGTCTTTTTAAAGTTTTTCCCTTCTCCATAAAACCAAATTGTAGTAATCTACATCGAGCATCAAGTCTAACCCACTTGATGCTTTTTTTATTTTTAGGGCTTTAAAATGTTAATTACTCACCAATTTAACCAAATACTAAGTGTCAGGGTCATAATTACCTTCTTGCTTGATTATTGATAACAATCAAGGCAAGTAGTAACTAACAACAAACAATAGACAAATAAGTGGATAAAATTGAGATACATTTCATTTGTCCACTTTCTTACACATCATTCTTATATTATTCTTACTTCATTCACATTATTTTGACCGGCAAAGTTGTTCTTTGCCGGTTTTTTTTGCGGATTTATGATTTTGAGGCGAAAACCTGCCCGGTCTATTAGTTACAAAGATAAAAGCCTTCAAGAACAAAATTCTTGAAGGCTTATTATCCATTGATTGAGATGTTATACTCAAAAGAAAATGATTTGGGAATTATCTAATGGCAAATTGGCCAAATCTCTTTGCAAAAATACTCGCCGTAGCCCTGTCTTGGCTGCGCCGCCAGGCAGGCCTGCTACGACTGTGTTTTTGCTTCGACCTTTGACAAATTTGCTCATCATCTATTTTTCCCAACCAGCTTCCTTTGAGTATAGCTTGTTATTAAAACCTATTACCAAGTACTATTTACAGCTTGGTAAGCATTAATCGTACCCCAACCTAAGTCGCTATCCTTATTGGGATAATTGGAGGAGGCTTGTATTAATTTTGATTTTACTTGACTTTTACTTAGGCCGGTGTTTTTGGACCAAACTAGGGCCGCAATTCCGGCAACGGTGGCAGTTGCGCAAGAAGAGCCCCCAAAGTAAGTAGGTGTATTGGTGTTGGCCACAGACAAGGCTAAACTCGTCCGATCACTATTACTACTCCTTTCCATGACTAAGGCAAATTCTACTTCGCTGCCATCATGGCAGACGGTACATTTGGTCATAGGGCTACCTTCTTTGACTCCGGTGACGGCGATGGTCTGACTCATGTTGGCGGGAAAGATGACAGGATACCAGCTAGTCCAACTAGTTGATGTGCCGGCAGCAGCAAAAATCATCTTTCCATAGGCATTTGCAAAATAAATCCCGTCCGCAACAGTACTACTCCAAAACGGAGTTCCAATGGACATACTGATGATTTTGACATTTCCGTCCAGTGCCGCATCTACTAAAGCGTCTCTTACGCCTTCCCGCTCGTTAGACGTAGAGATGATGACATCTTCGACAGCACGATAGACCACGAGGTCGCTATTGTAGGCAACGCCTACCGTATTGCCATCACTGCCGCGTGGTGCGGTGGCGAGGCCGGAAGTAGCAGTGCCGTGTCCACATTGGTCATGAGGGGCGTCTTTCTTTCTCCACCACCACATACCGTGATAGAGTGTACTCTTCTTTTGAACAGATCTGCCTTGTGACCAACCGGAGTTGAAGTAGTTAGGGGAGCCTAGATTATTTTGGTCGTCTGAGCCACCGGTATCGATGATACATACTTTGACATTATTTCCTGATGTTTGATTCCATGCCGCCGGAATATTGGCATTTTGAAAATTCCAAGGTACTTTTACCCACGGCGAATAATTAGAATAATCCGATGACCAAATATATGGAGCAGGGCCATTGTCTCCACAGCCGGAACCACTTCTTTCTGCTATTTGCGCATCGCTTAAATTAAATCCTGATGCTTCCACATATCTGACTTCTTTCATCTGACGTAATCTTGTGATGGTTTTAGGATTCGTGATTTTGGCCGTAAAATTCGGAAGTACTTTCGGTTGCCCAAAAGGAAGGATGTCTTTTACTTGGATATCCTTACCGGGTTCCATCTGTCTTTCCCCTTCAAGAATCACATCAAAGATTTTGTTTTTAACGGCACTCCACTTAGAGTTGTCAATTTGGATGTCTTTGATGACGGACTTGATGTCTTGGATTTCCGGAAGGGTATAGCCTAGGGCAAAAAAGCCATCTGATTGCTGACCGGCACTCCATAAAGTAAAGTCATCGACCATCTCCCAATTAAATACCTTGCCTTCTCGAAGACTGGTTTCTACAATTTGGGTGATGGCTTCACGGGAAATGGGGTCTTTTTGGGGAGCTACGTCGTGAGGAGTAGATTCTTTGTTACAACTAAAAAGCAAAAGAGCAAAGACCAAAAATAAAAGGTTTTTTTTCTGCATGTTAAACAATGGTTGTGATGCTATACCTGGTAGCATCGGATGAAAAAATAGGTAATCCAATATCCCTTCAATCTATTGTTAGGAGAAAGGAAATAAAACAAAATATTATTTTGTACATGAATAATAATCCAAATATATGAAGTTTCTTTTTAATTTTTGGTATTCCGGTAGAAAAATTCAAATCTTTACATAAAAATTATCTTTTTTGACTAGTTTTGCACCTTGAAATTTAGAGACCGTTTTTTCCGAAAGGATAAATTTAGAACGAATCTGAAAGTCTTGGATATAAGTTACTGTTTTGATACACGCCTGTTTTTGTCATAAAATGTCTTTTTTGCGTATGTTTTTGCACTTTTTTAGCCTGTAGTATAGCTGCATACCAAAAATGATGCTTGCATATACCCGGAAATGCTTATTTTAAGGTCTGATGCGAGAGTGCCTTAACAGTTTCGAGATAAATTATTTAAACAAAGAGAAATGAACAATTTACTGAAAGGAAAACGAGGAATCATTTTTGGGGCTTTGGACGAGCGTTCTATTGCTTGGAAGGTTGCCGAACAATGTGTTCAACAAGGGGCCTCCATTACATTGACTAATGCGCCTGCTGCTTTGCGTTTTGGGCAAATTGATGAGTTAGGCAAACAATTAGGTGCGGAAATCATCCCCGCAGATGCCACCAATTTAGAAGATTTGGAGACGCTAGTGACCAAGTCCATGGAGATTTTAGGTGGAAAGATTGATTTTGTGCTACATTCTATTGGGATGTCCGTCAATATTCGCAAAAAAAGAGCATATACTGACTTGAACTATGATTGGATGCAAAAAACTTATGATGTTTCTGCGGTGTCTTTTCATAAGCTGATGCAGGTACTTTACAAGTTGGATGCGATGTCCGATTGGGGGTCTATCCTTGCATTGTCTTATATCGCCGCCCAAAGGGTTTTTCCGGATTATAGTGAGATGGCAGAATCAAAATCTTTGCTGGAGTCTTATGCGCGGAGTTTTGGATATCATTTTGGGGAAACGAAGAAAGTGCGTGTCAATACGATTTCTCAATCTCCTACAGTCACTACAGCCGGCAGCGGAGTGGGTGGATTTGATGTTTTCTTCCAATACTCTGACAAGATGTCGCCGCTGGGTAATGCTTCGGCGGATGCTTGCGCAGAATATTGCGCAGTCATGTTCTCGGATATGACCCGCTATGTCACCATGCAAAATCTCTACCATGATGGCGGATTCTCCAAAATGGGCATGAATCCGGCCGTGTTTGAAATGGTTTGTAAAGAGGACGAAGAATAAGCCGTCTCTATCGGCGTTATCTTGGAGTGTTGAGGTCCCTTGCGGAAAATATTATCTGTGAACAGGGCTTTTACCGGTTTATTTTGGTTAAATGGTTGGTTTGGGAAAAAGGAGAATTTTTCAAAGAATGGCTTGGGTGTTTTTTTGTTTGACGGTTGGTCTAAACACGGCCGTCGCACAGAATCCTAAGAAAAAGGTCTCCCCCAAAATTGCCCAAACGACCAAGGATAGTATTGATGTAAATGAAGAGGAACAGGCGCCGGATACGATACCGGTTACCTTCTATTATCAGGGCGCCGAAGAACATATTTTCCCCTATGGGGATACCAGTCTGACGGACTATTTTCATCAATATGATCCACTCAGAAGGCAAAAGTTTGAAGGGCTGAATCTCGGGAATACGGGTTCGCCGGCCCGGCAGATATATATCGATCCTATCCGCCCAACGGGATTGGATTGGGGGTTTCATCAGTTTGATGCTTACCGGTATTCTGTGGATAGTTTGCCGTTTTATGGATTTGGGCGGGCACTGACGGATGCTTATTTTAGTTTTAAAGGGCAAGCCAACTCGGTATTTAGGGCTAAGTTTGCCCGTCAATTTCAGGATGGGTTTCAATTTTCTTTGAATTATTCAAAAGTTAATCAAGTCGGACAATTTTTGTCGCAACAAGCACTTGTCTCTTCTTTGGCAGCCGGTATCCAATATGTCCATCCCAAGCAGCGATATCGCTTTTACTTGACCATGTCAGCCAATTCGGCAAGGGTCAGTGAAAATGGCGGATTGGTGACAGACACCTTGTTTTTTGCGGAAGCCTATAAACGACCGGAGACTCAGCCGATTTGGTTGACACAGGCATCGACCCACCATTTACGAAGGAAATATCAATTTTTTCACTTTTATAAGTGGGGAGATTTCCGTAAGGGCAATTATCTCGAATTACGCCATAAAACTTGGTACCAATCCGGTTTTTATAAATATTTTGATAATAAGCAGCCGCTGGATTCCCTTTATTATGGTGATTTTTTGACCGATGGGCGGGGCATACGGCAGTTTTTTTCCGGTCACGAATTGGGTAGTGAAATGGCTCTTTCTTTTTTGGGGCATTTGGATAGTACGGCCATCGAATGGTTGCCCACTCCGGGTATTTCCGTGGTACGCTATCAGGTAAATCAGGAGCCCACAACCCGCAATGAGACCCAAGTTGCCCTTACGGGAAAATGGGATGTGACTTTTCAAAAGATATTTGCCCTTTCGGCCAAAGCGCGATTAGGACTCGTCGGAAACAGTGGGGACTATCTGCTGCAAGGCCGCCTGCAATTAAATACACGTAAGGTAGGAAGGTGGACCTTGTTTGCTGATTTTCAGTCTGTTACCCCTTCTATGCTTGCGCAAAAAAGTTTTGTGACCCAACAGATGATTTGGGAGCATAATTGGGCAAAGGAATTTGTGAATCGAGTCGGTGGTCAATATGAATTGCCCCAATTTGATTTAAGTTTGGGTGGGCATTTTACGTTGTTGACCAATCATATTTACTATGGATTGGATGGTCTGCCAAATCAGGAATTGAAGACCATTCCGTTAGTTCAATTATTTGTAAACAAGAATATAAAGCTCCGGCGATTTTATTTGGAAAGCGACGTGTTATTTCAAAAAGTAGGGGAGAATCTGATTCGTCGGCCGGCACTGTATGCGCATGAACAACTCTACTGGAAGGGAGATTTGTTTGAGCGGGCCTTACGGCTAAAAATGGGTGTGGATTATCGTTTCTTCTCGGCATGGACACCTGATGCCTATCTGCCGGTGACAGGGCAATTTGTTTGGCAAGATACCCAAAAAATGGGCAATATGTCCGGTTTTGATGTTTTTGCGGACTTGAAGGTCTCCACATTCCGATTTTTTGCTAAGATGGAAAACTTGCAGTATTATTGGGATAAGCGCATGTTTTATGAAACGGCAGGTTACCCACAATTCAAACCGGCTTTTCGGCTGGGCATAGGCTGGATATTTCGGGATTAATTATTTTGGGGCGATGACGCTATTCAAATGAATAAAAAAATGGGGACATCCAATCAGTCATCCGCTTTGCATTCAGATGGGACAAAGCGGGAATCATTTGGTTAGAACACTTATTTGGTCTTGACTAAGGTTGAATTCTAACGAATACTCTCTACTATCAGAATTAATATGAATGTCCCCAATAGTACCCCACAAATGTAGCGGCTATTTGCCGCTAAAGAACTGACTTCAGCCATTCTTTGGGGTAATATGGGTCAGTGGATACAAGGCATATGCCTTGTATCTACTGCTTTGTAATCATCATTTTGCCCACAATAGTTTGCTTAGGACTCTCCATCCTAAAGAATACCATGCCATGAGCTTTCAACTCCTTTTGGGTGATGCTTAATTCTTGGATACCTGCCTGAAATTCTTTGCGGATGGTGGTCAATACCATGCCTTCTGCGTTGTAAAATGTGAATTTTAAGGGCTGCGCCTTAGATAGGTAGAAAACGATTTTTGCCTTGTCCCTGAAAGGAATAGGGTAGATGGAAAGTATTTTAGGGGAATCATTTGCAGTGGTGCTTTTGATGCCCGTAGTATGGTTAATATCAATCACCCCAATGGCGGTACTGGTATTGTCGCACGAGTCGGCTACCGTAAATTGAATGTTTTGTATGGTATCATTACAATCTATGGTATCAAAATTATTCGACCAAGATAGGAGACTACACTGGTCGGAAGCCATGGCTCCGCCATGATTATTTAACCAATCTTCCAGTTCGGGGAAGTTGCCTGTTTGGTTGCAGTTAAGATGCAGGGTGTCCGGCAATACTGTAAATGTAGGCGGGATGGTATCTATTATCATAAAGGTAGCCATTGTTGTATCTTTTTCGTTGCAATCATTTACTGCCGTAAAAACAACGGTCGCCATCGGTTGGCAATCATCACTCCAGTCCAAAATATGATGCGTCCAAGTCACATCAGAGCAGTTCTGAGAAGCGATGGCACCGCCGTTTTGCGCAAGCCATGCATCTAGGTCATTCTGATTCCCGTTACCGTCACATTGTACAGTGGTATCCGTCGCTTGCGCCAAAATAGCAAAAGGAATAGAGTCCACTATTTGGAAAGTAGCCGTGGTGGAGTCCGAAAGCCCGCATTCATTGGTTGCCGTAAAAACAACGGTCGCCATCGGTTGGCA
>JANTGI010000137.1 GCA_024762995.1 Saprospiraceae bacterium
ATTAGTACCGGAAAATTCATCAATTCCAACTTCCCAAAACCACAGAAAGGCCTTACATTTGTCGATATGAAAATTTGGGAAACCATCAAAAAGGAATTACAAAAAGGCCACCAAGTCGCTTTACTTTATGTCGTAAAAAGTGAAGGCAGTAGTCCCGGGCGGCAAGGCTTCAAAATGATGGTTAGCGAAAGTGGGCTTTTGGAAGGCTCCATCGGTGGCGGCATCATGGAGCATAATCAGGTGGAATTGGCCAAAAAATTAGTGAATCAAACGTCTGTCCAACCCCAAATTCATCGACTCATCCATCGCAAAAATCAAGACCACTCTTCTGGACTTATTTGCTCGGGGGAGCAGACGGTGGCCATTTATGTGCTTGCGCAAAAAGACAAGGCTTGGGTAGACACTTTATTAAAATCCAATCAAAAAGGGGTGCTGACCCTTTCGGAAAAAGGCATTCAATTTGCACCCAATCAGTCGCTTTCGCAAAAATATCAAGCTCAAATCTCGTCGAGCACTTGGCTATTGACCGAAGATTTAGGGTATCACCCGACGTTACACATTATTGGTGGGGGGCATGTTAGTTGGGCACTTTCCAAGTTGGCGCCGGAACTAGGCTTCCAAGTATTGGTCTATGACGACCGCAAAGACATCAATACGTTTAAGGAAAACCCCTATGCCGAGACCATCTATGTTACTGAATATCAACACATTGCCCAATTTATTCCGCAAGGTCATCGCCATTACGTGGTCATCATGTCCTTTATGTTTGACACCGATTTAATGATTTTGCGCAAGCTGCTTCCGCAAAAATTCAAATATATCGGCATGATGGGCAGCAAACAAAAAGTAAAAACCCTACTCTACAAACTCGCTCAAGAAGGTTATTCCGACCACATCCAACAACTCCATGCGCCTATCGGACTCTCCATCCATAGCCAAACTCCGGCAGAAATTGCCATTAGCATTTTGGGGCAGATGATTAAAATTAAAAATCGGTAATTACTCAGCTAGGCAAGGGACGGAACACAGATGACACGGATACAACGGACCAGCCTGCTAAATCTGTGTTCTATCCTATTAAAATAGGGGGACAATCTCCGATTGCGCCCAGTTCGGAATCTCTAGGCAAATCTAGCCTTCATCGAATAAAACACCCCGTTCGTAGCAAATATGAATAAAATCATTAATCTTTCATTAACTTATGGAACGAATTAAAACCGTGATTTGTACTTATTCAAAACGCAAAGCTATGAACAACATTTTTACTTCCCAATCCACTTCCTTCCTATTGGTTATGCTAATTATTTTTGGCTTAAGCGCCCTAATCAAGTTTGCCGTAAAGCTTTTTGAACTCATCGTAAAACTAGCTTTTGTATTAATTATTTTGTTTCTTGGATTTAAGGCTTTGGAATTTGATGACACGCATACAAATACTCCACCAGATAAGCCTGGTGTACCACTTAAAGATACTACAACAATAGATTCAATTGTCGTTTTGGGCAATATTACATATTCATTGTCCGCACCACCAAATAAATAAACCATAAGAATCCAACCTTCAGATTCTATCCGAAAAATTCTTGGAAAAACTAGAAAAGTGTCTTTCCACCCATTTTTCTCGCCATAACACCTTCTCTCTAGGCCAAAAGTACACTTACCAAGCAAGTTACAAGTAAAAATAACTTGTAATAACTACAGAAGATAATATATTTGCTATTAACTGTTTAAGGGAGGTAAGTAAGCAGACTTAAATACATTAACTTATGGCCAGAACTGAAAAAATCTCCGAACATGTCCTTTGGGATAATCTCAAACGGGAAGCCAACACGCATCTTCGAAAGATAGAAGCCTTGCCCTTAGTTGAAAAAGTGGCTGTTTTTGAAAAACCTCCCTTCTCAAAAATCCAAGATCTTTTAACCACCATCGGGAAGGAACTTTCACGTATTGTCTTGCATCAAGTCATTAAGGAAACCTTAGAAGCCAAAAACACGGAGCTTTCAGCTAAGATCATTGATGATGTTTTAGCCGATTTTTCTTTTTTCTTCTTTCCCGGATATACGACTCAAGACAAAAAACATCGTATATTTATTGAAGGAATGAAAACGAAAGAATACATCAAGCAAAGACGCTTTTTTGGAGGGATAGGCTATCAAAAATTACGTTTGCAAGAAGACATCCTAAAGCAAAACAATATCGACCTTTTTCGGGAATTTTTACGAGGAAATCTAACCCGACCTAACGGGCTATTCAAGTTTGACAGGCTCTATTATACAGACAATCCTTCTACATTGGCTTATAATTTAGCACTTAACAAATTCTATTATACCAATGATTATCCGAAAGATGAATTGCCTTTCCAAGCAGGGTCCACCCACTTTTGGAAGTCCCAACAAACTTACAAGGGGCAATACTTCCCATTCAAGCTAAAAAGTGATCAATCGGAACTTCGCATTCTTCATATTGGGACCAAGCAAGCAAATGAGTTTTCCGCAAGTAATGGAAAAAATAAATTTAGTTTACTAATTAATAAAAACGAACTTAACCAAGCCGGCAATATTATTGGAAAATACCTTCATAAAGATAGAATCCCGATTAGTTGGGACGCCCCCGAATATAAGGAAGCTTATATCAATTGGAGTTACTCTGTCGTCAATCCCGTAAACCTAAATGGCTTCAATATTAGCCGTCAACAACTACAAAAAGCACAAAATAGCGTTTATTCGTATTGGCTATCTGAAACCTTCAAAGGGGAGTCTATGGAAATGGACTATTCCAAAATAAAAAAGGATTTAGAAGACATGGGATACAGTTATATTGCCCAAAACCGCATAAAAACCTATCAAGAATACCTATCCGAAAATCCGGATAGTCGTAAAAACATTTATGAGATTTACTTCAATAATTGGTACACGCTATTCTTAGAGAGCCACGGCCCGTCTGCCAACTTAGGCACAATCATGCTTTTTACTAATCACAGGCTCTCTTCAGATTTCTTGATTTTTTGTTCCAACCTTATTCGGGGGATCTATAATGAACTCAGGCTTATTGAGACGATAAGCCTGAGACAAATAAAGGATTTTCGGTCAATCAACCATCACCACAATAAAATCATCAATGCTTTTCGGTATTATGTCGATGGGATATTTGAAAATGATGAGAAACCTTCCAAAGACATCCTAACTTACTATATCAATTTAATTGAAGGCTTCATGAATGTAGAAGAAATGATACAAACACGACCTTCTGATTTGATGACTGAATCCGAAATAAACTTGGTTAATGAAGTAAAGAATATGATTTCAGTCTATAAATATTTTACAAAAAACTATAGCCGATTTGCCTATTTGTTTGGCAAAATTAAAATTGATGAAGTCCATTTTAAAGCATATACCGACTTAAAATTTTTAACTTTACATATTCCGGAAGGGATAGATAATTTTACCATCCACTACTACACGCCTATTTTTCAATTACTCCTAAAGGATTTAATCGAAAATGTTATTGTCCATTCCAAACCCGGCAAACCAAAATCTGAGATTGTTTTTCATCCAATAGACCAAGAGCACAAAGCAATAACCATTGAATTTAAAACCAATAATTGGCCAAACGAACGCATATTAACTAAAATGAATATGAATAGTTTTGGAGACTTGAACAAGGGATGGTCAACCATAAATAACATTATTAAAACAGCCAATGCTTACAGTAAAAAATTCAAATTGGATTTAGTCTTCCCTCAATCCATTCCGGAAAACCTTAAAGATTCCGATTTTTTCTCCATAAAACTAACTATACGCGATGACACAGACTAGAAAACTAAATATCCTACTCGCTGATGATCAGCCGGCTGACATAAAAATCGTTAAAGACATACTGAATGCGGAAGGCAGCGTGTTAAAGGATCACCATAATATTCTTGTTGCTTATTTTGCAAAATCTATTCCCGACGAATATAAGGAATTATACGATGAGAAATATATTGCCACCCGCATCATCGAGAATCAAGAATACATAGATCTTGCATTAATTGATGTCGTGTTTGAAGATGAATTTAATAGTACTAGTTCGGAAGGTGCTGAAATTATCATCAAAGAAATCAAACAAAAATTTACACGCTGTCCTATTGGGCTACTATCCAATAATGCCGGGGGCATTTTTCTTAACCAAGCTATTAGTTTCAGTAATTCAACCTATCCCGTAATTGGGAAAAGACCTAATAAAATCAAAACCAAAACCTACGATGAATTTTTTAATAGCTTATTAAACAAGTGGTTGCGTACCAAGTTAAGTCAAATTGACAAAGCCAATAAAATCAATGAATTACTAGGCAAACTAGCCAATCCACATGAATCACTTGAGTCCACCATTTCCTTTAATAATGAAACTTGGAAATTGATTGACCTTTTTTTCTTTGTCAGTAAGCATGACAAAAAAGTCATACAAGATAAAATTTCAGACTTCCTAGTAACCATGCCTAGACTACGACAACTAAGAAATCAGGAAAGGTCTTTGGTCTTTTTTGAAAATAAAAATAATGAATGGGGCATCCCTTTTTCTGAACTGTTTCAAAGCTATTATACGGAATACTCATTTATCACCGGAAACTCTTTTCTGGACTTGGCGGAGCAAGCCACTAGTTACGTCCAAAAAGTATTCGCAGAATTATGCCAAGAGAAAAAAGAGACCCCGGATATAGGACAATTACTTTCCTTTACGGAGACAAGATTGGCTACGGCAATACCTCGAGAAACTAAAATTACCCATGCCATTGTACCAATATTTAAAGACAAGCTGATCAAAAGAATGGCTACTTTGGACTTGTATTGCTTTTTGGGGCTTTCAGGCACCGGAATCAACTATCTACTTAACAAAAATGACGACTCCTTGGGTGACAACCATACTAGAAATATATCCAAATATATCGGAATAAGCATTAAAGACCAGCTATCTACCAAAGTTGATTTTTTAATTTATGACTTTTCTACATCTGACAAGAATCGGAAAGAGAAAAAACAGAATCTCCGAAAACTTTCTAACTTTGAAAGAAGTTATGATTTTCAAGTGAAGCACTGTGGTTCTTACGAAAAAAAGCACTTGTTAGCAATGAATGACTATTTTAGCAAGAATACATGCCACAATACCAACTGCATTGTCTGTAAAGCCGTAAAAGAAAATATTAATTTTATTGAAAGCACACATATACTTTTTTCTAATAACTAAAAATAACTTTCCAGTAATTGACCATAACATTCAGGAGTCAGACAAATAATCATAAAGTAAATTAAAATAATAAATCCCTAAAGAAAAGAAACCATAACTGCACCAGTTTATTCTTTTTTTTAACTTGTACTACCTAGTTAGAAGGCGACCTTGCATCATAACTAAAACAAACCGTTATGATGTTCCTTTCTCAAATCCACCCGCTTTCTTTTCTCTTACTTGCATTACTTGTCTTGACAATTCTTTACTCTATTGTCAAAGCAATTATTCGTCTAATCGTCAAACTAATACTGCCTACCATTATTTTGTTCATAATCTATTTGTTCCTTTTTGATTCTGAACAAACCGACAAATCGGTGCCCCCACCAAATTCACATCAAGTAGTAAGTACATCTATTCCGCAAAATCCAAGTCCGCAGTCAGCAAAATACACCAAAGCCATCCAACCGACACAAGATAACAACGATACGCCACCCGCTCCTACAGGAAATGTTTACATCAAGCTAAGAGATACATATAGTATCAAATACAACGCAAACAACCGAAAAAAGCAAATTAATTATCCGGCTTTTGTCAAAAAACACATCGTAAAAAATGTGACCACTTTCTTTATAATTGTTGGGCCATTTTCTTCCAAAGATGAAGCGAAAAAATACCTACGAGAAGTTCAAGAGAGTCAATTCCCTTTCAAAGGAAAGATTTTTACTATGGGCGAGAACAAGTCTCAGATGACTTAAGTTACTAACTTTAAACAATAGTGAGAAGGGTAAAGTTCCATACTAAAGGACTTTACCCTTTCTTCTCCACCACCACCTAAAAATAAACCATAAGAATCCAACCTTCCAAATATAATACCCAAAAACATTGCGGAAGACCTTTATCTAGGCTTTATGTTTTTCTCATAACTCATAATCTCTTTCAACTTTGGCAATTCTCGTTTTATAAGTCTTATACCATTCATTTCGCCCCTTTTCTCTGGCTATGGAGTGTTCTGAATTATCTTTCCATTTTTTTATTGAATCCAAATCACGCCAATACGAAACAGTTATTCCAAGTTCATTTCTCGCACTTTCGACACCCAAAAAGCCGTCTTGTTGCTTTGCTAATTCGACCATTTTGTCAGCCATTTCGGAATAACCGTTATCTGGGCCTTTTCTTATTGATGAAAAAATCACAGCGTAATAGGGAGGTTTAGGTGTTGTGGCAATCATAATTACGTAGTTATACAGGTTTTGATGTAATATCCGTTGATATGTCATATTGATTGATCATTTTTGGTTTGTTTTGAGTATTTTTTTGCTTGCTAATATCGTCCACTTTTCAACATAAAAAAACCAGTACACTTTTCCAACAAATTTCAGTTTTTTCTAAAATTAACCTGACACAGCCGAGCGACTAGTGCACCGAAAATTAAGAACATTATTCCTTCAAATAGCCCACCACCGAATAAACTATAGGCATCCGATCTTCCAGATGTTTTATCCGAAAACGTTTGGGGGAGATTTCTACGGTGTGTCGAAAAGAATCATAAGGAGAAAAATCATATTCTTTAAGCGACGCAATTTGCAAGCCATTGGTTATCAATGAATTAACTACTTCTCCCAAGCCATGATTCCAACAAACATATTTTAGTTGAATGGGTGCATCCGTGGCAGCATAGGTACCGGATTGCTCTTCGATGATTGGATCCGTTTTAAAATAGCGATAGGTCACTTTCGTAAAATCATCATCGAACATCCAAACTACCGGATGAAATTCTATAAATACAAATCGCCCCGATGGCTTTAAATATCGAGTAACGATCTCCGCCCAACGATTCATATCAGGCAACCATCCGACGACCCCATAACTGGTGAATACCACATCAAATTGCTCATCCAAATGATCGGGCAAATCATAAATATCACAACAAATAAACTCCGCATCCAATCCGGCTTTTTCCGCAAGGAGACGGGCTTCATCAATCGCCTTATCGGATAAATCCATACCCGTTACCTTCGCCCCCATTCGTGCCAACGACAACGTATCCAACCCAAAGTGACACTGCAAATGCAAAACTTTTTTGCCCTTAATATCACCAATTAAATCTAAGGTAATTTCATCCAAAGCAGTCTCCCCGGCAAGGAAGCCTTTGACATTATAAAATTCGGACTGAACATGGTGCTCAGTCCGAATATTCCATGATTTTTTATTGGTTGCTTTGTAGTCCATTATTTTGTTTAAGTCGGCAAATACAAATTACCCTTAATCACACCCCGAGAAATCACAATTTTTTGAATCTCCGAAGTGCCTTCATATATTTGAGTAATCTTAGCATCCCGCATTAGTCTTTCTACGTGATATTCTTTGACATAGCCGTAGCCACCGTGAATCTGGACGGCTTCAACTGTCACATCCATAGCCACCGAAGACGCTTTTAATTTGGCCATTGCGGAAGCCATCCCATAATCCTTCCCTTCGTCTTTTAAGGAAGCTGCACGATAAACCAGCATTCTGGCGGCTTCAATTTCCGTCGCCATATCCGCCAATTTAAAGGCAATCGCTTGGTGCTGCGCAATAGGCTTACCGAAAGCAGTTCGCTCATTGGCGTAAGCCGCCGCCAACTCATAAGCACCGGCAGCAATCCCCAACGCTTGTGCGGCAATCCCTATCCGCCCACCGGACAATACTTTCATAGCAAACTTAAAACCAAACCCATCATCTCCAATCCGATTGGCCTTAGGCACTTTCACGTCTTGATACATAATGGTATGCGTATCCGATGCCCGAATACCCAATTTATCTTCTTTGGGGCCTATAACCACCCCATCCCAACTGGTTTCCACCAAAAAGGCATTAATCCCGCGACTCCCTTTTTCGGGGTGAGTTTGAGCGATGACGATATGCAATTGGGAAGTTCCACCATTGGTAATCCAATTTTTGACTCCATTGAGCAAGTAATAATCCCCCATATCTTCGGCCGTTGTCCGTTGACTGGTGGCATCACTACCCGCTTCCGGCTCCGAAAGGCAGAAAGCACCGACCCACTCCGCAGTCGTTAGCTTAGGAAGGTATTTTTGTTTTTGTTCTTCATTGCAAAAAGTCTCTATGCCCCAGCAGACCAGCGAATTATTGACAGACATCGCCACGGAGCAAGACGAATCCACCTTAGAAATTTCTTCCATAGCCAAGACATAGCTCAAGGTATCCATTCCTCCTCCTCCGTACTTAGGATCTGTCATCATACCCATAAAACCCATTTCGCCCATTTGTTTAATTTGTGACGTAGGGTGTATTTTGTTGGTATCTCTTTCGATAACACCGGGTTTAAGCTCTATTTGCGTAAAATCACGTGCTGCATCTCTAACAGCTTTCTGTTCTTCATTAAGATAAAAGTCCATGTGTTTGTTTTTTTGATTAGGATGTGCAATTTACGTGTTTTGGAGAAGATGGATGGGTATTTTGCTATAAAATATGGCTTGGCAGACTTAAATTATCCTAGAATCCTAAACATTTGATTTATCTCACTCATTTCTCTACAAATTTCCTTTGATTGCCACAAAACTCCTAAACTAAAATCTGCGTATATCTGCGGGAAAATTTCTTTAAACCAAAAAGATCACTAAGAACTTCAAACTCATCAACTTCTAAACTCCTAAACTAAAATCTGCGTATATCTGCGGGAAAAATCTGCGTATATCTGCGGGAAATTCCTTCTTGAACCACTGAGAATACTAGAGTTCCTTCCTGTAAAGTCCAGCTTACCAATCTCTCCGCAAGCCTACCTAATCGGAAGGCAGGCTACGAGCTTAGCAATCTGGTGCCATTAACTTCTAAACTCCCAAACTCTCCAACACAAACCGCAAAGCCAAAAAACGCCCATGATACCGGTTCGTATGCTCTTGCTGGAGCCTTTCGGCAAAATCAGATTGGTAGGTAGCAAACCGTTCCCGGGTCGTATTGTATTGAATTTGAAAACCTTTATAACCTTCTTTGTGGGGCTCTACCAAGGCATTTATCTGACTTCCGTCAAAACATCGGGTGCGCATTACATCGGGAATATGTACCCGCATCATCCAATCCAGCCATTCTTGGGCGATGGATTCTTCGATATAGATATGGACGGTGTATTTCATAATTAACAGCTTTGTACAGGACAAAATCTTAGGACTTACAAAACCAAGTATTTTTTAGCCATAAGCCTGCCTTCCTGCGGAGCAGGCAGGTCCCCATTCCGCAAGGGGGATAGTTGGGGGTTAACAATAAAAAATAAAAAAATACTTGGTTTCCATCGAAGCAACCAACTTTTGTCCTAAAATTAGAATTAACAGACCAATTGATTATTTCCCGGCGACATAGTTCGCTGATTGGCTGGCCAATAGTTTCCAATGCGCTTTGTAGTCACAAGGCACCTGAACCCATTCCTTCATCGGGCGATTCTTTCCGGAAGGGTCGAATAGCTCAGACCCATCAAAGCTTAAAGCCTCTTGATGAAATTCACCCGTCAGTTTAAATACCATGCAGTTTTTAAAGAAACAGACAAACGCTTTTTTGCCCACTTTGAAACAAGGCTTCCCAAACATCTGACCTTTTACCGCATCTTTAATGCCACTCCCAATTTCGTAAAAATACTGCTCTTCTGCTGTCATTTGATTTTTTTTATCCCGTTACACCGTTACACCATTACACCGCCACACCGTTATACCGGTCATACCGTCACAAAGCATCCCCCCGTAATACCCTAAATTTCTTTCGGGCTTCCACCGCAAAAGTACTGTCTGAATAATCCAGGAATAGTTTTTCATACAATTCCTTTGC
>JANTGI010000138.1 GCA_024762995.1 Saprospiraceae bacterium
AGAATTATTGGGTGGGGCCGCTGCATTTGTCGAGATCAAAACCTTTCACTCCTATTGTTTTGACTTGATGGGCAAAGTCGGAGATATTGAAAAATCAGATACAGTCATCAAAGATGCCACTAATAAAATTAAAAATAACGAAGTCGCTCTAAATCAAATCGCCAAAACCGTCCTAGTCATCGACGAAGGGCAGGACATCAGCGAAGAAGAATATAGACTAATCAAAGCATTGATGGCGTACAATGAAGAAATGCGCGTCATCATAGTCGGAGACGATGACCAAAATATCTTTTCGTTTCGTGGCTCCGACTCCCAATATCTCCGAAGATTTACCAAAATTAAAGATGGAAAAACGTATGAGTTATTAGCCAATTATCGAAGCAAAAAGAACATTGTAGGCTTCGCCAACCAATTCGTATTAAAAATTGAAAACCGGCTAAAAGCACAACCCATCCTACCCCATTCAAAAGAAAATGGTACCATAAAACTATTTCATTACCGCTCCACCGGCTTGGTCGTCCCTCTAGTAGAAGACCTAAAACAAACCCCGCTCACAGGCACCACCTGCGTCCTTACCCAAACCAATGAACAGGCCGAATTAGCTATGAGCCTATTGATAACCAACCAGTTACAAGCAAGACTCATCCAATCCAATGATCATTTCAACCTTCTAAACTTGCAAGAGATTCGCTACTTTTTGGATGAATTAAAAGTGGATAATGACTTACCATATATTTCTCCGGAAGTTTGGGATACCGCCAAGCGGGCCTTACACCGAAAATACAAAGCATCGCCCAATTTTGACTTAGCAAAGCACATAATTAAGGATTTTCAAGCCACCAACCGTAAACATAAATACAAAACAGATTTGCGCATTTTCATCAAGGAATCTAAGATGGAAGATTTTTTAAGAGCCAACAATGAACTGATTTATGTATCGACCATGCACAAGTCCAAGGGCAAGGAATTTGACAATGTTATTCTGCTATTGGATCATTTCGACATGAGTCGGGATGAAGCCAAACGACTGGTCTATGTGGCGATGACCCGAGCTAAAAATAATTTGACCATTCACATCAATGGCTCTTATTTCAACCAAATCGAAGTGCCGGAATTATTAAAAGTCAATTCTACAAACACCTACTCCCCACCCAACTCCTTACTCCTTCGCACCGGTCTAAAGGATGTCAACTTGGGATTTTTTCGCAAGAACCAAGTACTCATCCGCCACTTAACCACCGGCTTAAAATTAAAACCGGTCGCAGACGGATTAATGTATCAAAATCGATTAGTCGCCAAATATTCTCATTCTTTTCAGCAGGCTTTGGGCAAGAAAAAACGTAACGGCTACCAAATCTATGAAGCCAATATCAGCCATCTGGTCTATTGGCGAGACATCAAAACGAAGCGGCAAGTTTATACCGAGTTGATTGGCGGTGAAATGGTGACCGCATCCGACAGCGGGGAGATATTGGTGGTTTTGGTGGATATTTGGCTAATTAAAAAGTGAATTTTGGGAAACCCAAAATTCACTTTTTAAATCCTACTCATCCTCCCCACCATCAAGCACCGGCGTCTCATCCCGATCAATCGAATACGCAAACATCGGAATATAAATCAATGTCAACAGCGTTCCAATCAACAACCCACCGACTGCCACATCTGCCAAAGGACTTAGGCGTTCCAAACCGACGGCTTGTTCTAGCGCAATTGGTATCATACCGGCAATGGTGCCAAATGCGGTCATCATTACCGGACGGAAACGTACTTGAACACTTTCCAAAGCACTCTCGAACGGGCTTTCTCCTGCCTGTCGATGGTGTTGGTAAAAATCTATGAGCAAGACCGCATTTTTGATGATAATCCCAAATAACAGCAAAATACCCAACAAACTCGGCATACAACTTGGCTTGTGAAACAACAACATACTCCAAGCTGCTCCTATCATCGCCAAGGGCAATACCAAAATCATCACCAGCGACATCCCTACAGACCTGTAAATGGCAATCAACACCATAAACAGCAGCAAAATTCCCAAGCCAATAGCCTTGATCATCCGGGCAAAACTATCATGGATTTGGGCGATGTCTCCATCTTCCGAAAAAATGACTTCTGCATGGTCTGCTTTGACTTTCTCCAAGGCTTTTTCCGCATCATCGGTCAAATGAGTAATCGGCCTTTTTGTGCGAAAGCCACTTACATCCAAACTGTAAAGCATCTTGTCTCGCTCCAACTTGGCATAGGTCAATTGCTTGGATATTTTTGCGAAAGTCTCCAAAGGCACATCGCCCATCTTGGTTTTTATGGGCAATAGGCGGAGTGTTTGCTCGTTTTCGCTGAATTTGCCCTTGAGATATAAGCGCACCGGCTGGGTATTCAAGGATTGTAAATTGGCGGCGAGATCGACCACTTGACCTTTAATTGGCAATTGCATGGCAATTTGGTAAGGAGTGACTCCATAGCTTAAGGCTCGATTTTCATCAATATCTAAGACAATTTCTGAAAAGTCCTTATCCCAACTCCTTGAAATCGAAGTCAATCCCTTGACTTGGCGGATGGCTTTTTCCACTTCATAAGATTTATCGGGAAGACCATCCACCACCGCTGATTTAATCCGCACTACCAAAGGCGCCTTGATAGAAGACAAAGCGGTTGCCCCAAAATCAAAAACATCCAACTTCTTGATTTCTTCCAACTCTGCTAATTTTGTGCGCAAGCTGTCTTCAATCGTCCAAATATCTTGTTTACGGCTAAATCGATCCACGCAGTTGATGGTAATGGTTGCTTCTGCGGGAAGATTGCCGCTTCCCAAACTCAAGACACCGGCTTCGGTCCCAAAAGCAACCGAACTGCGCACGACCCAATCTTGCTGATGCAGCCAAGTCAAAAACGGGGCAATTTTCTCTTCGGCACTATTGACGGTTTCATTGGAGCTAAATCCTATTTGTGCTTTCACAATACCCGTGTCCATGGGCGGCATCGCATCTTTTCCGATAGTCGGCATAATATTTTTTACGCTCAACATCAGCAAGGCCAATACGCCAATTGTCAACAAAGCACGTCGCCCAAATCGCCACTTTTTATTGGTAAATTTGATGACATTCAAGTAGGGATTGACCAAACGACCGATGGTCATGTCATAGAATCGGTCAAACCAGCGTTCAACCTTGGTCTTTCCTGTGCCGTTTTTGTAGAGAATATGGAGTAATTTGGGGATAAAGGTGATGGAAAGAAAAAAGGAAATCAACAGGGCAATAATCAAGGTAAGAATTAAGGGCTTGAAAATCTTTTCAGGAAAACCACCGACAAACATCAGCGGAAATACAACCGCAATCGTCGCCACCGTGCCCGACCAAATCGGTGCCACAACTTCTTTTGTCCCATTGATAATGGCCGTATCCAAGTCTTCTTTTAGTTCTTTTAGATGCCGTTCGACGTTTTCTAATACGACGACCGCATCATCTGTCAGCAGGCCGAGTGCCAAAATAATGGCCGTGTAAATCACAATATTTAGACTTCCACCGGTCAGCCAAATAATCGCCAAAGTCGAAAAGAAAACCATCGGTATCGTCACCACCGCTGCCGCAATCGCCCTAAAATTACCCAAAAACAACATAATGACAAACAGGGTAAAAAAGATAGCATCTCGCAACGCACTCAACATATTATCGTTGGACAATTCAATCAAATCACGTTGGGTATCCGAAATCTCAAACTTAATATTGGGATATTGGGCTTGTAGTTTTTTCATCTCTGCCCGAGCTGCTTTGGATACGCTCAAAACACTTCCGGAAGGCGACCGCTGGATAGATAAGGCGACCGCCGGAACACCATTTCCCAAATAGCCGCTCCGCCGTTTGGAATGTCCCCATTTAACATCTGCCACATCACTAAGCTTTAGGTTGGGAAGGATGGGCAATTGTTTTAGCCGCTCCACATCGTCTTTTTCGCCATAAAAAGTAACGGTATAAAAGCTATTTTTGCCTTTGACAAAACCGATGGGCATGTCTCGATTCAGCGTTTTGAGCATCATGGCGATTTTGTCAAAATCCACATGGTACCGCTTCGCTTTAAACGGATCTACTTCGATATTGATGGAAGTCTGATAGCCCCCGAAAACTTCGACATTGCCTATTTCCGGATTGCTCAATAGCGCCGGCTTGATAAAACTCTCCGCCACTTTGCGAATGTCCCCCAAATCCACCAAATCATTTTTTGGCGAAAGCGAAATAATATCTACCGGCAAGGTAAAATCACCGACCGTGTATATCGCAGGATTGGCATTGGCGGGTAAATTTCCCTTGGCAATCGACAACGCATTCGCCACATCTACCGCTGCTGCATTCAAACTTTTATCGTAAGAGAACTCCGCCTTTACAATGGAGAAATTGGCAACATTAATCGAATTAATATCCGTCACCATGCCCAATCTGGAAACTTCCTGCTCAATGGGTTTGGACACGGTATTGGCCGCTACCTGAGCCGTTGCACCCGGGATTTTGGTCAGGACAACCACTTGGGGCGGATTCGCATCGGGAAACAAATTCTTAGGCAAGGTTTTTAAAGCCAGCACCCCAAGAACGAAAAAGCCTGCTATAATGGAATACAGCAAATAGGATCGTTTGTGAAAATAATCAAACATAATTACTCGCCTTTAATTTTTAGAGACACACCGCCCAAAAGTTTCAATAAAATATCTTGTTTGGCCAAGACAATTTCTTTTCCCACCAACGCTTCGTTGCTGATGACCACACCTTGCTCGCCACTCTCGACGATATTCACTTCTTGTGGTGTGGCATGGTCTTCATTTCTCACTAAGACAAAACTCTTTCCGTTGCGATTGATGACGGCATCAAATGGCAATAAAATCCCTTCGCCTTCATAAATCAATACATCGACATCCACCCGGCTTCCACTCGTCAATTGGGCATCATCCACATAGACTTTATACTCCGTCAAACCATTGAAAGAACTATTGAGCGGGATGGCTTGTAAGTTTTTGCCTTTGTAGGCTATTCCACTGACAGTCAAGTCATTAGGTGCTCTTACGACCAAATAAAATCCGTTTTTTGCCTGAATACCGGCAATCGGATGACCCGGCATGGCCATGTCTCCGACATGCACCATCGTTTTGGAAATATTCCCGTTTACCGGCGACGTAATCACCGTATAACTGCTCAAATTATTCAGCTCTAAGACCTTTTGATTCAGGGCTTCCATTTTTGATTCTAATTCGGAAATTTTGCTTTCTTCCTTTTGAGATTGCTCGATGGAAGCGCCATTGACTTTGACTAATTCCAAGGTTCTTTGGTGAGAAGCTTGTAAGTTTGTCAAGGCCACTTTCAAGGCTTTTTGTTGAGCATTGACACTATTCAGGTTGCTTTGAATGCTGGCATTATCCAGTCGGGCGACCACGTCTCCGCGCTTAACATGCGTCCCGCTGGCACGTATCGAGTTGACTCTGGCAGCCACCTTGGAAGAAAGATTGACATCTCGGTCATTTTTGGATTCCGCTAGGTAGGGAAGCGTCAATTGAATGGGAGACTTTGCTACTTTTTGAGTAGAAACCACCACTGCATAAGACGGAGCGGGGGGCGTGGCATTTTCTTGGCTTTTGGCCTTCTTAACGGCTTTGATGCCTAGCGCAATTAAGATACCGACAATGATGACGGCCAAAATAATTTTAATTGTTCTGCTTTTCATTTCACTTCAATTTTTACTTCACAATGGTTTCCACATCATTACCATAAATGACGGCGAGCTTCATCAGGCTCTGCCATTTTTCGGCAACGGATTTGTAATATTTAGATTCTTCCAAGACCAAATCATCTTCATATTTTAGATAATCTTCGATGGTCATCCGGTTGTTGTTGTAGGCGACCTTTGCGATTTTGAGTAATTCTTTTTTAGCGTCGATGCTTTGTTGGTAGAGCTTTAGACTTTGGTCAATAATCTGCAAATTGACCTGTAATTGTTTGGCCAAGGCATCTAATTCAATTTCCTTTTGGGAGATAAGATTTTCGGTCTCCCGGACATCCAATTGGGCTTGTAACACCTTGGTTGACTGCACTTTATCAAAAATCGGCATTTTGACCGCAAAGCCAATGGTGGCAAAACCTTTGTTGACCAATTGATCATTATTATAGGCGATGCCCAGGCTATGGTTGTAATTCGCTTTCGCAAAAACGGCGGGTTTACTTTTCTGTTTTTCAGCGGTCACACCGAGTTTTTGTGCTTTTAATTTATGCTGCAAAGGCTCTAAAGCAGCAAATCCATTTTCATTAAAAGTCCCGATTTGTTCCATCGGAATATCGGATTCCAGATAGACGCCTGAGAGTTGTTGAATCATGGAAGTCGCCTGAGATTTATTCAATTGAATATTGGAAATGGCCAGATCAATTTGATTTAAGGCGTCGTTGATTTTGACTAAAGCACTTTTGGGTGCCCGTTGATTATCCACTTTAATTTGGATGATTTCTTTAGTTTTCAGGATGGAAGCTCTTTTTTGGTTTAGGCCTTTGAGCATTTCATTCATGTATTTGAGATGGGCATTTAGGCTGACGATGGTGGCTTCATGCTGGAGGATATTTAGGCGTTTTTTGGCTTGTGCCGAAAGCTGCATGGATTTGGCTTTTTCCGCAAGGGTACGGATAGATTTTACAAAAACCGGCATCGAAATAGACGCTCCCAACCGTGCAATATGATGGCTAAACGGTTGTGCTTCGTCACGATGCTGGACCAATCCAATCAAATCATTGGGCGGAATCGGCACCATACCTACGGGGTTGGTCGCATAATCATACGTCCCAAACAAATCCACCTTTGGTTTTAATTTACTTTTAACCAATTGCTCATTGATTCCGGCACGCTCATAGATGATGTCATCCGCCAAGACATCGGGTCGCTTGCGCATCAACTCAAAAAGTTCAGACACCGTTTGCACCGTCTGAGCCGGCAACAACACCGGAATTAAAAGCAAAAAAACAAAAATACCGGACAATCTTTTCATGCTATTTCATTATTGGAAGCCATTGAAATTTACCCAATTTTATTATTTTGTCAATAAAACAGAGCTACTCTTATCATTTATCGCAAATGTACGATTGATTTTAATGAAAAGCAAACTTGGTGATGTAAATCATCGGGATTAATGAGGTTTGGTTAGCAATGGCTACCACCAAAATAAGCAATACTTTTTGGCGTAAGCCTGTCCCCCAAAAAATCACTTCAATCCCAAATCATCAATTTGACTTCCAATGGTCACCTCCTTCATTTCCTTTTCCAGTAATGAGAACTCATCCTGCGATACCTTGCGGATAAAACGGCCGTCTTTTATTAGTTGGATTTCGTCGCAGGTGGCGCTTAAGGTGGAAAAAATATGCGAAGAAATGATGATGGTTTTGCCCATTTCCTTGAGCCGATGAATGATTTCTGTGATAATGATGTTACTCTGAATATCCACCCCGTTGAAAGGTTCATCCAAGATAAAATAATCATTTTCTTGCAAAAGAATAGCCGTTAAAGCCAACTTCTTTTTCATTCCGGTAGAGTAGGTTGAAGCATACTGATCCAAAGGAAGGTGAAAGATATTCCGCTTGTCTAATTCCTTTAGGGTCACATTTCGGGCATTACACAGCAGTCGGATGTACTCTCTTCCGGTCATCATGGAAAAAAAGAATGGTTCCGTAAAAAGAAAGCCTAAGTGCGCACGCAATTCATCACAATCAGCTATTATCGTCCCTTCGTGTGACTCCAAACCAGCAATACATCGAAAAAGGGTCGTTTTGCCGGCTCCATTTTCACCTACAATGCCATAGACTTTACTTGGCTCAAAACTCAAATTGATGTCCTTCAGTACTTGCTTAGAGCCGTAATATTTGGATAAATTTTTGATATCAATCATGCAAATAGGTTTTCAAGCGTCGTTGTGACTTGCGCCAAAAAAATGGAATCGCCAACAGTAATAATGGGGGAAAGACTATATTTAATCCAATTAAAAAGCCGTCAGGAATGTTGATTTTGCTTGGATAGGCTCCATATTTGGCTAGAATAATCAGGCTCACATAGATATATCCCAATAGGGCTAACACTGCCAAAATCCAGATGCTTTCGCTAAATGCAACCCCCAACGCCATCACGATCGGTACAATCAAAATGGTGGAATAGATAAAAAAAGTCTTGAGCTTATACATCATAAATTGCGTGGCACTCATACTATGAATCCATACATAAAACTCCTGCTCCGGCTCTGAATAATATGTCAAAGTGATAAAAAATACCAGCATCATTGCAAATGCCCCCAAATTAAAATTCCCGACCCAAATCGCTATAAAAGTCAAAGAATAAGCCAATCCAAACCCATAAAATGTTTTGCGAAAGCCAACCGGAAACTCAAATGGTCGCCTAGAGAATGGGGTGGGGATGGTCTTTGATAGTGTCCATTGATAATTTATCAAAGCCAGAAAAAACGCCATAAATAACAAGACCCCGATAGCCCAAAATTCACGCTCATAGCCCAAAAATAAACAAAAAGGAAGACTGATGATGGCGTTTTCAAGGATTCTGATGGAGTGATATTCCTTTCGGCGAAAGCCGGTTTTTAGAAAGTCATTGCGTCTCTTTTCACTGAGTTTGGCGACCCAACTCAAACCCAAAATGACATAAATATACACGGCCCATTCCGTCTTTAAAAAAGCATAAAGGGAAAATCCAATAAAAGCAACCAAGACCGCCAAATACCCCACCCATGGGGGTACACCAAAGGCTCGAATATGTCGATTGATCATCTTGTACTGTAGCTGAAAATAGGCTTTCACAGAAATATATTCAATAAGGACAAAGTAAGATGTTCACTACACTTCACAAGAATCCCCCATACAATTGGGCTTTACTTCCGGCTGTTTCAACACCTTCCAAGCCAATAATTGGTGGTAAATCATACACCCAACACAAATCCCAAAAGCGGATTCAAAATACAAGAAAAGCAAACACCAGACACAAATAAAACAAACCGGTTTGAAAAATGTCGGGTCTTTGAGCAGTAGCAACGACAAACCAAAAACAGCGCCTGACATCAATAAACCCAACGACCAAGCAAATTTCTTTTGAATGGCGCCAATGGGTAGTGCCGATTGCCCCTTGACGATGCGACCGGCCAAGAAATAAGTCGGCGCATATTTAGGATTTATGAAAATGCCTATGCTAAAATTCAAAACTAAAAAGCCCGAAATGTAGGGAATAACATCATATTTATTGAGCACAAATCCATTCACAAAGGCAATCAATCCCAAAAACAGCATAATTCCTGCACTTGCACGAATCACCCGTTCATCCAGCACCTTGTAAGGGGTACCGTCTATATATTCTCCAAAACTTCTAGTCATTTTTTCTATTTTTGCAGGACAAAGATATTGGTTAATTTGTCTAAATACTTATTAACCCTTCAAAAGTGTCTTTTATTTTGACGAAGCTAATTGAAAAGTCTATGAACTGATACTTCAGTAAAAATACAAGGTGGGTACACTTGAGAATTATGCGACAATCAATCATCCAATCCCAAAATATCCACATCCCGAAAAGAAGCCGGTGCTTCCTGCGTTCTTTGGAACTCGCACCATTGGCATTTTGCGTCTCCACAGCCTTCGTAAAATTCACTATTTTGGATTTTTGTCCAAGTTTCTTTGATGGTTTCTCGCAAGAGTCTCTTGTCTTCCGGGTTGATTGTGAAGGACTTATCGATATGTTTATTGGTTTTGCTGCGCTCAATAAAGGAGATTGTTCCCGATGCCACTCGGCGACTGTCCGCTCTTTGAAACTCAAAAAGCAGGGCATAAAAAATCAATTGTCGCCAATAATCGGAGCCTAAAGGCTTTTTGTCCGTAGGGGCGGTGACCGGCTTGGGAGTACCTGTTTTGTAGTCCACGACGTGGGCCGTTTGGGCATCCACAAAGTCAATGCGATCGATGCTTCCGCGAACAGG
>JANTGI010000139.1 GCA_024762995.1 Saprospiraceae bacterium
GCCTGCGTCGGGCAGGCCCGCCTGCGTCGGGCAGGTTGAGAGAAAGAAGTTGTAGCTGTTGCTGAGTTAATCATGTTGCGTTTTCCACTATTTGTCACGCACTTACAGTATGAAACGTTAAGTTATTTTCTTTCCGGAGTTAAATTCAACCAATTTATACCACTCAATATTTCCACTTTGGTCGCAGAAATCGCTAATAAACTCTTGAGTGAATTGATTTATCATTCTCGAATAAGATTGAAGGAACTCATCATTTTGCTCTTTCGCTTGGTGGCCGAGCGGTTCAATAATATCTGTATATAAATTTTTATTTCCGGAAATAAATTCCCAAAATTCTTGGCCACAGTATTTAAAATAATCTCCTTTATCCGGTTGGTTATCGATACCATAGCAACAACCGTTTACAGAAGTTACCACCAATTGAGAGTTGCTGGTTCTTAAAGTTTTTTGAGCAGTTTTAAAGTCGGATTTCATTTTTTTGACTTGGCTGCTGTTTCCCCAATTAGGGCCGGATTTAATGTTGACAATATATCGAATGTTATCTTTGTTAAATTCAAGATCAATATTAGGAATACCCGATTTCCAACCTCCATAAACTTTTTGATTGATAAAAATGGCCAGTCCTTCCAGCCAATCTCCAAAGATAGTTTCTTCACCTGACGAAATAAAAGCGTCCGTAATTCCCTGAACAATTTCAGATGCCGTTAAAATATATTTAGCCCTAAACAAGTAAGGATTTTTCTTTTTTAGGACGGTTTTGAGTTTTAGTTTATTAAGTCTTTCAATTCTTTTTTGATGAAATATTCCGATATTATCTTCTACGTATTTAGTTACTTCTCTTAAGTTTAGCTGTTTCATAGGTTTCTTTTGGATCAAAAAGGACAAGTTTCTTTTCTTCGATAAGGTTTTGTACCATATCGTAATACTCTTTCTTAATTTCAATCCCGATTGAATTTCTGCTCATTCTTTGGGCTACAAAATTTGTTGTTCCGGAGCCCATGAAAGGGTCTAATACCGTATCACCGGGTTGGGTAAATAATTTAATAAACCATTCGGGAAGCGCTTCGGGAAAAGCGGCACTATGATTTTTATTATTGCATTCAGTAGCAAGGTGCAAAACGTTAGTGGGATAGGCTTTGTCCCGATTTACCCAATTAGAGATATTTTTTCCAAATCCGCTGCCTACTTTTGATTCATCTCTCTTTTTGTCCGTCTCGCTTAGGTTTTTTAATCTCGTTTTAGCCCAGTCACCCATAGGTACCATTACTTCTTCTTGATACATATTGAATTTTTTGTGCTTATTGAAATGAAGCAACCTTTCCCACGAGTCACGAAACCGATTAGGCCATTTGCCGGGATAGCTATTTTTTTTATGCCAGATGTATTCTTCTGTCCACAACCAGCCCTGTTTACGCATTTCAAGAATTAATTCCATTACGTAGGTGCTTCGTTCGCCACTTACTACTCGTTCTTTAATGTTTAGGACAAACGATCCCGTAGGTTTTAAAACTCGTAATAACTCTTTCGAAATGGGTAAAAACCACTCCACATACTTTGTTGGATGTATCCCGCCATAAGTTTTTTTTCTTTGGTCCGCATAGGGTGGGGAAGTGAATATGAGATCAACAGAGTTGTCAGGTAGTTCTTTCAAAACTTCTTTGCTGTCACCTAATCTTATGTCCGTATTTATTTCCATTTGTCTAAATGCTGGTTTGTTTGGTCATGATGCTATTCTATGGACATTCATTTTTTATGGTACAAGATACCTACAATGACCAAATACGAGAATTAACTCAACATCTGTGCTTTTCGCTATGATGACCGATGAACGCATATTTTTTGCGAAAGCGCTTAACTAATTGAATATCAATTAAAAAAAACATGTCTAAACGATTATAAGCCATCAGCAAACGTTTAGCAATCGCTAAGTTACAAAAAAAAATGGAGATTTGGATGCCCTTTGTTAGTTTGATGAATCTATTTTTACAGAAATTTAATTAGCCGGCAAGTAAAAATTTATCCAATTCTAGCCATTTAAGGCATCCTGTTTTCACGAGGCAAACAGTCCTTTTTGTAACTATTTAGGTACCCGCAAGTTTTTGCCATAAAATGCCCTTTTTGCACCTGTTTTTGGTACAATTTTCTCACGTAGCCCGGCTACGCATCGAAAATTGCACCGTCAACAGGCACAAAAATGCCTATTTTCTGCCTAAAAACAGGAGCACCTAAACAGTTACCTTTTTTTTTAAAAAATGTTTTAGTTAAGTTATTGATTATTAGTTATATATGAAATGGGCCTTGTGAATTAAGTTTTTTTATATTAGTTAAGGTCAAATATTTTTGGACAAAAAACCTTATCTTTGGCGTAGGGTGATTGTAAAATATGGAATCACCTATGAATATTTATTGTAATGACTTGGTATGCTTGCTCCATTTTTAGTGCTTGATAGGGTCTGATTGTAGCTAGAGTTCCTTGTGCCGAGTAGTTACATTTACAAAAAATTAGTTCTTATGAAATTTATGATGCCCTTTGTTTTTCTTATTGCTCTTTTTACACTCTCCAGTTGTGAAAAATCTACCGAACCGGTGACCATTAACCCCTTTCATGATGCTTTTGTGGAAGCAAGTAAGCATTTGAATATAGAGGAAAAAGCACTGGATTATACCGCTACTTTTCCGTCTTATTTGAAGGAGAATGGCTTTATTGAGCCCAAAACAGACAACGAAAAAGCCACTTTAGGCCGAGTGCTATTTTATGACAAAAATCTATCCCGGACCAAGGAAGTCTCTTGCGCTTCTTGCCACCTTCAAGAAAAAGCCTTTGCAGACGGTAAAAAGGTCAGTGATGGGGTGAGTGGAAGGCAGACGACGCGTAATTCCATTGGATTAGGTAGTGCGGTGAGTATTGGGTCTTCCTATGGTTCTTCTAACTTTTTTGGTATCGGATTCTTTTGGGATGATCGGGCCCATAGTGTTGTCGAACAATCGCGCGCATCTTTTTCTAATAGCTCGGAAATGGATATGGATATTGATTTAGTTGTGGAACGGGTGAAGGAAAATCAAGCATATTACAAGTGGTTGTTTATGGAAGCTTATCCGGATGGAATCAACGAAACAAATATCTTGGATGCTATCCAGCAATTTGTTAATTCTATGGGAAGTTTTCACTCCCGCTTTGATGCAGGAATGAATGCCAACAAGGCGAATGCAAATGTAAATTTTGTAAATTTTTCCGATTTTGAAAATCAAGGGAAAGCCATCTTTGTGGAAAAATGTGCATCGTGTCACAGTAAATTTGCCGCAAGGTCTCAAGTACCTATGGCCAATAATGGCTTGTATTTGTACTATGAAGATAATGGGAAAGGCAGTTTGACGCACAAAACTAAGGATATTGGTGTCTTCAAAGTACCAGCTCTAAGAAACGTCGCTTTGACTGCTCCGTACATGCATGATGGGTCTTTGGCCACTTTAGAAGATGTGGTCGATCACTATATTAACGGCATCAAAAATCACGATAATTTATCTGGACTTCTGAAGACTGATGGTCAGCCGGGATTAGGGTTGACTGCTGCAGATAAAGCACCGCTTGTAGCGTTTTTGAAGACCTTGACAGACGAAACGCTCCTTGTTGATGAGCGGTATTCTGATCCGTTTAAATAGAATAGGCTTACGCCAAAATAGATACAAGGCTTACCTTAATAATAGATATAAGGCATGCCTTGTATCTATTATTCTTCATCAACTTTCACATAGACGCCATTAGAAAACGCATAATCTTCCGGAATGTAGATGGTGCGTTCGATGGTTTCGTCACAAATTTCTCCGTTTTTGCCGGCAATTTGCTGCTTGGTTTGACCATTGTCCGATAGAACTAGGATTTGTGTGGTTCGGTCTTCCACTAATTTGTAGCGTCCTTTTTTGATCAGTTTTTCAAAAATATTTTTGGTGCCGTTATAAAAGGCGATATTAGACTCGACAAGGATGTTATCTCCCGGCCAGTATTCTATTTTAACGCTATCTGACAGATTGATTTGGATTTTATTGATTTCCGTCAAATCGAAGGCTTCAAAAATAGATCGTTCAATTTGACCAAAAACGACCGACGAGAAGAAAAGAAAAAATCCAAGTAGTAGTAAATTTCGCATATTGAGTTTGGTTTTATTCGGATTGTATGCACAATCTGATCTTTGGGGCGGTTAAGAAATAAACGGTATATTTGTCTGGTTTGCACAAAAAAATACCTTGTTAACAATATATTTTGATAGTCATCTCAGTGCATTTTGAATTTTTACGCAAGTGATTAAAATAGATTCGAGTTCATTTAGCGGAAGCATATTGGCGCCATCGGACTTTGCGATGCTTGGGTTGGGATGAGTTTCTATAAATAATCCATCAGCTCCGGTGGCAATGGCTGCTTTAGCTATGGTCTTGATCATGGTCGGATTACCACCGGTGACTCCATGGGTCTGGTTGGGTTGTTGGAGAGAATGGGTACAGTCCATGACAACCTGTGCACCCAATTCCTTCATAATCGGGATGTTACGATAATCCACCACTAAGTCTTGATAACCAAACATGGAACCCCTTTCCGTCAGCATTATTTGACTGTTGCCGGAATCCAATACTTTTTGCTGCGCAAATCCCATGGATGCTCCGCTTAAAAATTGACCTTTCTTTATATTGACCACCTTTCCCGTTTGGGCCGCAGCGACCAATAGGTCTGTCTGGCGGCAAAGAAATGCAGGAATTTGCAAGACATCGACATATCGGGCAGCCATGGCAGCTTCTTCTGCCGTGTGAATATCCGTGACAACGGGAATATCAAAGGTCTGTCCGACTTTCGCTAAAATTTTTAAAGCTTTTTCGTCACCGATGCCGGTAAAAGAATCTAAACGGGAGCGATTTGCCTTACGATAAGATCCCTTGAATATGTAGGGAATCCCCAGTTTATCCGTCAGGTTGGTGATGGCTTCCGCAATTTCCAAAGCCATTTTTTCTCCTTCAATGGCACAGGGACCCGCCAAAAGAAAGAAATGTCCGGTTTTGGTATGTTTAATTTTGGGGATATTGGATAGTGGAAAAGGGGTGGGCATTGGAATTATTTTTGGCAAAGATAGTGATTTTGCTTTTTTTAGCAGAATAATCGGCTAATTAGTTGAGATGGGCCGGCAAAATCTACTTTTTTATGGAGTTTGGGTATGTAAGTCTCTAAGCTAAGAATGATTTCCTTTCGGAAAAATCAATGATGGAGATGAATTTAAAAAACCAATTACCTTTTTAAAATCCAAGCATTTGTATGGTAAGTTTTGCTCAAATCTTCCAAATTTCGCTTGATGTCAAAGATGGAATTATAGGGAAAAATGATTCCTACTCTCCAATTTTTTCCTTTTTTATCTTTGTAGGGAGCGTAGCCTTGATCTAATAATTTTTGAATCATCTTGGCCGCATTCTTTTTTGCCGAAAATGTCCCCGCAATGATGATGCACTCATTGTTATTGATGGTACGGGCGACTGTTTCTTGAGCAAAAAGTTCGTCTTCTACTTCAATAGCAGGTTGTGCGTGGGAGGGCTTATCTTCTTTTTCTTCTGTGTCAATATTGGTTATTTCATCCATGAATTGAGTCGGAGAAGGCAAAATGGATGAAGGTTTTTGATTGATATGGACCGTTTGGGCAATGGGCGTTGGTTGCTTCTGCATATTTCGTTTCGCAAGGAAATATACATTGACTGAGATAAAGGTAAAGGCAAGAACCGTCAGTAAGGTCAATGATTGGGCACTCATCCTAGTGCGGAAAAAAGACTTTTTTTCTTTTTTTCTTGCTTGCGGTACCCTTTCTTGGATAGGTGCATAAGCGACGTCGGGCAGCCCAAAATTACTTGGGGTATAATTGAAAGTGGTCGGCAAAAAGGAAATCTGACCATTTTGGTCCAGAAACAGCTTGCCGATGCCGTCTAAATAGACAATTTCTCTTTGTTCCAGCTTGGTCTTGATGTCTCTGACAAAACGGGTGATTTGAAGGTCTGCTTCTTCGCTAGAATACCCAAATTGGTTGACCAATGTCCATTTGAGTAGCTGGTCTTTTGCTTGGATTGTCTCCGAAAAATGGACTTCACTCCCAGGGGGGTGGATTTTGCCGCTGACGGGATCAACGATAGCGGATTGTTGCTTTAATTCAAACGACCCAAAGCTCGGAATGGTGATATACTCCTGCTCAAATAGCAGATGATTTAGACTATTTATTATTTGTGTTCGCATGGTGTGTAAGCCGTTTGTACTACAAAAATAGGTTGTATTTATACTAATGTCAACGAAGAATACCCAAGAATAAGTATAAAATTATTTTATTGAGTATAATGTGACTGTAAATCAACTAGTTACAAATTTAATTTTGTAATTTTTTCTGATTTACCTTGTCACTTCTCCTTCGTTTCTAGTCAATACGTATAAAATTATAATTTGTTTCCTACTTGATTATTGGTAGGTAGTGCATCAAAAAAAAGTGATATGTCAGGAGCCAATTATTTTGAAATTCCAACCTATTCTCAAGGAATTATCAGGGCACAAATAATCGCTTTCCTATCTCTGTAGGAACTGTATGAAACATACCTAGAGAATATGGGTCACTGTTCCAACTATTTGGGAACTCCTGTCTTACATTGTTAAAGAGATGTCTATTGTTCCGGGCGCATCTGCGGGAAAAACAGCACTTCTTGTATGGAAGGCGAATCGGTCATAATCATGGCCAACCGGTCAATACCGATACCAATTCCGGCAGTGGGTGGCATTCCAAACTCCAAGGCTCTCAAAAAATCTTCATCTAGCTGCATGGCTTCTTCATCTCCCCGTTTGCCGAGTGTCAACTGATCTTCAAAACGTTGTCTCTGGTCGATGGGGTCATTTAATTCTGAAAAGGCATTGGCAATTTCTTTTGAATTACAGATAAGCTCAAAACGCTCGACTAGCCCTTTCTTATTTCTATGTTTTTTGGCTAAAGGACTCATTTCCAACGGGTAATCTGTGATAAAAGTCGGCTGGATAAGCTTTTCTTCGACATTTTCACCAAAGATTTCATCGATTAATTTGCCTTTTCCCATGCTGTCATCAATGGGGACATGTAAGTCCTTTGCCGTTTGCCGTAAGGCGGCTTCATCCATCTCAGAAATATCAATTCCGGTATATTCTTCGATGGCTTCAAACATGGTGTAGCGCTTGTATGGAGCTTTAAAACTAATGATGTGATCACCAACTTTAACATCCGTACTTCCATGCAAGGCAACGGCTACTTGCTCCAACATTTTTTCTGTAAAGTCCATCAACCAATAGACATCTTTATAGGCGACATAAAGTTCCATTAGGGTAAATTCAGGATTGTGGAAGCGACTCATTCCTTCATTACGGAAGTCTTTCGCAAATTCAAAAACCCCATCAAAGCCACCAACAATCAGGCGTTTTAGGTACAGTTCGTTGGCAATTCGCAAATAAAGCGGCATGTCCAATGTGTTGTGATGTGTCTTAAATGGTCTCGCCGCCGCTCCACCATAGATCGGCTGCAAAATTGGCGTTTCGACTTCTAAGTAGCCGGCATCTTCCATATAATTGCGCATAGTCCGAATCATCATACTTCTTTTCCGAAAGGTCTCGCGCACTTCGGGATTAACCACTAAATCCACATATCTCTGCCGATAACGCATCTCCGGATCTGAAAAGGCATCATGTACATTGCCATCTTCATCTGTTTTGACGACAGGCAGTGGACGTAGGGCTTTCGCCAAAAAAGTAAATTCTTTGACCCTTACGGAAATTTCCCCTGTTTTGGTGGTAAAGACTTCGCCCTGCACGCCTACAAAATCACCAATATCCGTATATTTTTTGAAGACTTCGTTGAAAGCCGATGTATCATCACCGACAGCCAAATTATTGCGATTCAAATAGAGCTGAATACGTCCTGTACTGTCTTGAAGCTCCGCAAAAGCAGCCTTCCCCATAATCCGACGGGACATGATGCGACCTGCAAGTCGGACATCTTTAAAATCCTCTTTCTCAGGGTCAAAGTCTTCTTTGATATTTTTTGCGAAAGCATTAACTTCATAACTTTCTGAAGGATAGGGGTTTACACCCAAATCTTTTAGGGCTTCAAGACTTTTTCTTCTTTCTATTTCTTGATCGGTGAGCTGCATAGTACGAATTTTTTATTTCAGGCAGCAAAAGTAAGGATAATTGCAATTTTATGTTAAGATTTTATCATGTTTCGTGTTTTCATGGGGAAATCTCTTGTGTGCGTGTTGTTTTGGATTTTTAGTTTACACAAATTTCTTATATTTGCGTAGCAACCCACTAACCGTTACACAAGATTCTATGTATGGAAAAGTACTTGTATCTAATTCTTTTTTTTAGTTTTGTTTTTTCTGCTTCTTATTCTCAATGCCCGACTGTAGAAGCAATCATGGTAAATGCTTGCGGGAGTGAAGGCCCCGACGAGTTTATATTGGTTCACTCCGGCAGTGTGGGTTTCAATACAAGTGATTTACAGTTTGATTTCGATCATAACAATAACAATTTTGGGCAACAAAACAATGATATCCATATTGATAACGGGAATAATCCATCAGATCCTACTCCATGCTCTTTTGTACCGGGAGATGCCTCTATAATTAGTGGATGTTCAAATGTGATTTCAGTTGGCTTAAATACCTTTATTCCACCTAATTCTATTCTTATCGTACAGACTGGCAACTCCGCGTCATATGTATATGATTATAGTTCATTATGCGGTTCTAATGAATGTGTTTATGTGATTAAAAATTCTTGCGATAGAACATCCGGTGCTTTTACCAATGGTGGCTCCGGTACCCGAACAACCATTATGTCTTTGAGTGATGGCTCCGGGTGTAGTGAAACTGTTACCTATGACCGGAGTTCACTAGTAGGTGGGAATGGCGCATATTATTCTCCTTCTTTACCCGGGTCCGAGTATGGTAATAATGGCTGTGTGGCCCCGCCCATTGCTGATTCACCAACTGCCATTGTAATCACCATCAATGATCAAACAATTTGTAATAGTGATAATCCATTTGATTTGATATCCTTAGAACCGGCAGGGCAGACCGGCGGTACTTGGTCACTAGGAGGGGTAAATGTTGCGGATGCTACGGCCGAAAATGTCGCAGATGCATCAGTTTATACTTATACTTGGGCTACGTCCGCAGGCTGTCAAGGGTCTGATGATGTGGCCTTTACGGTGGATCCTGCTCCGACCATCACCATTGCCGACCAAGTGATTTGCGAAAGCGATAATCCGATAGATTTAACCAGCCTAGAACCTGCAGGGCAAACTGGTGGAAGCTGGATATTAAACGGGTCGCCTGTGGGCAATCCTACTTTGGAAACTGTTGTGGATGGTAATTCCTACACCTATTCGTGGACGGACGGCAATGGCTGTGTGGGCATGGATGCTGTTGGATTTACGGTGAATCCTGCTCCGACCATCACAATAGCCGACCAAGTGATTTGTGAAAGCGATAATCCGATAGATTTAACCGGCCTAGAACCTTTCGGTCAAACAGGTGGAAGTTGGACATTTAACGGGTCGCCTGTGGGTGATCCAACTTTGGAAACCGTTGCCGATGGCAATTCCTACACCTATTCCTGGATGGACGGCAATGGCTGTACGGGCACGGATGCTGTTGGATTTACAGTCAATCCTGCTCCGACCATCACCATTGCCGACCAAGTGATTTGTGAAAGCGATAATCCGATAGATTTAACCGGCCTAGAACCTGCGGGGCAAACGGGTGGAAGCTGGACATTAAACGGGGCGCCTGTCGGAAATTCTGTAAGTGAGACCGTTGCAGATGGCAATTCCTATACTTATTCATGGACAGACGGAAATGGCTGTGTGGGTACGGATGATGT
>JANTGI010000140.1 GCA_024762995.1 Saprospiraceae bacterium
TTGCATAACTTCCAATGGCAAGGTTTATTCGGGCTTGTGGTTTTTTTCCCTCTTGTCCTAAAATTCTACCTATTTCACTTGCAGGTGCAGCATTCCTATTTGAAGAATAAAGAACTTGCAGAATTGATAAATCTATTTCTTTTGTAATCTCTTTTGATTGCAAAATTTCGACCCATTCTAATTTACTCAATTCTGTTGCCATGCCGTTTTTCTTTTTTTCTGCTTGCCACTAACTATGCTATAGAAACAACTTTTCATCATCCCTATTGTGCTTTTTTTATGATAGCCGTAACGCTACTAGTTCTATAAGGCGTTCCGACCCTTGTACCTTCCAAAAGAAATCCTTTTCCGGTCCACGATACTGCAGACTGTGCAGAATCATGTATGTCAGTATCCTTTTTATCTGTTGAAGGAATTACTGATTCTCTTGCCGTCAGGCTAGATATGCCGGTTTCATCATGATTTAATGCAGATTCATTAATAGGAGAACCTTTTTGTACACTTTCATGAGTTCCGGAAAGAAAAGGGATTTGTGATGTGAAAAATTCACGTTTTGTTTTGTTGGTATTAGGCAGATGCCAAAACCTTTGACTTAGAAAAAATAGAATACCATTTAAGGTCTTTGTCCTAGCCAGCAAATCTTGCCAACCGGAAAAATTTAACCATTTCACTAGCTTTCCATGGTGATGTCCTTTGGACAACCCCATCCTTGTAGATATATTTGGGAAAGTATGAACCATAAATGGTAAGTATTCTAAATTCAGATTAACAAAAGCGAATATACAACATTTTTTTAATATTCAAGAATCCCCCCACATTTTAAAGCAACAATCCTAAAATCCCATAAAAAATAGCTTCATCTCTAAATTATTCGATCCATTCCTATCCAACTATCCCAATCCTATTAACTTTTTGCCGCAAGGCACCAAAACAAGCTCTCAAAACTAGACCATCCGCCCCAAATGACCAGTCAAAGGAGAAAAAGTGATAATTGTCATTTTATTCCTGCAATCTTATAGGAAATTATCTGTACATTTGTCGCTTGTTTGGGTTTCCGAACCTAAAGATGGAAAAAACGTTTCATGCAATGAAGTCTCGATGAGATTTGTGTAAAATGTAACTATTTAGGTAGCCGCAGGTTTTTGCCAGAAAATGCCCTTTTTGCGCCTGTTTTTGCCCAATTTTTCTTACGTAGCTCGGCTACGCATCAAAAAATTGGGCCGTAACATACACAAAAATGACTATTTTCTGACTAAAAACAGGGATACCTAAACAGTTACTGAAAAATTATAAAAAATCATGGCAAACCAAGATGTAAAAGTTTGGAAGGGGATAAAAGCCCCTAAATATCCGGGAAAAAGGATGACAATCAATGGTAATACCTTAGTGGCTAATACCGAAGGATTAATCTCCGATGCCGGTATCTTTTATCCGATTACCCCCTCCACAGAAATGGGGGAAACCTTTCAGTTTCTTTATGCAAAAGGTAAATTAAATGCCTTCGGTAAGCAACTGACGGCTATCGAGACAGAAGGTGAACATGCCGCTCAAGGGGGAGCGATTGCAATGTCCGTTACCGGCAAAAGAACGGTTAATTTTACTTCCGGGCAAGGGATCGTCTATGGATTGGAGCAATATTATCATGCCCCCGGCAAGTTGAGTACGATGGTGTTGGAAGTGGGGGCAAGAGCCTTGACCAAACACGCTTTGAATGTACACGCAGGCCATGATGATGTTTATGCTACCTTGGATACTGGTTGGATCGTGCTTTTTGCCAAAGATGCCCAACAGGCAGCTGACCAAGCCATCATTTTACGTCGGGTAACCGAACAATCCTTGAATCCGGGGATTAATGCGATGGATGGCTTTTTGACCACTCACCTTGAACGGACTTTCTTTATGCCCGAAGCGGATCTGGTTAGAGAGTTTTTGGGAGATGCGGATGATATTATTGATTGCCCTACGGAAGCGCAAAAAGTGATTTTTGGGCCTACCCGTAAGAGAGTGCCTGCCGGTATCGACTTGAAAAACCCTATTCTTTTGGGGCCGGTTCAAAACCAAGAGCACTATATGAATGGAGTCGCCGCTCGTCGAAATAATTTCTCGGAACAGATTTTAGGTTTCTTGGAAAAATCTTATGATGACTTTGCCAAGTTGACAGGTCGCCATTATGGATTGGTCTCTGAGTATAATACCGAAAATGCGGATACGGTTTTTGTCTCCATTGGTAGCTCTGCCGAGAATATCGAAGCGATGATTGATTATTTGAAGGAAACACGTAACGAAGATGTGGGTGTTGTCCATGTCAACGTTATTCGTCCGTTTCCGGAAAATGCGATCATCAAGGCTTTGAAAGGCAAGAAGAATGTGATTGTCCTAGAACGGACGGATGAGTCTTTGGCCGGTGATAATCCATTGACTAGAGACATAAAAGTGGCGTTGGCGAAAGCCGAAGATAACTTTAAGACCAATGCTTATGAAGGTTTGGAAAAACTAGACCCGGCTACAGAGAAACCCATGATTTTCAGTGGAGTATATGGCTTGGGTTCAAGAGATTTTAGGCCGGAAGGGATTATCGGAGCTTATGATTTTGCCAAAGGTCGCATCAAACGCCAAGATGGTAAAGGTCGGGAAGACGGTGTGCGTTTCTTCTACGTGGGCATCGATCACCCGTATGATGTGGTCTCCAAAGAAACCCCTTCCGGATTGCCGGAAAAAGCAATTGCTATACGTTTCCATTCTATTGGTGGATGGGGAATGATTACTACGGGTAAAAATATGGGTTCTATCCTTGGGGATTTGGCCGGTTATGTCGCCAAACGAGACAACAGATATGACCCCAATGGGGAGTTGGAAGAAATTATCCATATCTCCGCCAATCCTAAATATGGTTCTGAAAAGAAAGGGGCGCCGACCAACTATTTCTTAGTGGCTGCTCCGGAACGGGTGAAAGTCAATGCGGATTTGCGTCATGTAGATGTGGTCTTGTGTGCAGATCCAAAAGTCTTTTTGCATACGGATGCGCTGCAAGGTTTGAAAAAAGGCGGGGCTTTTGTCTGGGAATCCAATGAAGAAAATCCTGCCGATGCTTGGAATTATATCCCGGTAAAATATCGCCATGAGATTATTGAAAAAGACATCAAGGTCTATATCTTAAATGGTTTTAAGATTGCGAAAGCGGCGACAGAGAGAGAAGAGTTGCAAACCAGAATGCAAGGAAATGCCTTTTTGGGGGCCTTCTTTAGAGTTTCTTCCTTCTTGAAGGATTATAATATTCCTAAAAAGGAGTTTGAAGAGACCATTCATGCGCAGTATGTGAAGAAATTTGGTCGTTTCGGGGATGATGTTGTTAACTCTAATATGACCGTAATGAAAGCGGGATTTGATGATGTCAAGGAAGTGCCTATCGGAAAATTGGATGCCCCGGATGCTTCAAATTTTGTCGGTAACGTCATCAGTCCTTGCGGAATAGATATTATTGCTCCGCCACGGGATAAAGAAGGTAAATCTCCGATCCATACCTTATCTGCTTTTGATGCCGAATTTAGAGCGGGATATGGCTATAACCAACCGGCTTCTCCTTTGGCTTCTGTGGGATATATTGCGAGTGGCACGGGAGATACAGCCAGTAAGTATGTCGCAAGACGGGCAATTCCTATGTTTATCGAAGAGAATTGCACCCAGTGTATGGAATGTATTTCGGCTTGTCCGGATACCGCCATGCCGAATACCGCGCAAGACATTAGCCAAATCTTAACGACCGCTTTTAAGTATTATGTGTCTGATGGGTTTGCACGAAATGCGCTTTTGGAGCATTTGGATGATTTGGATAAGAAGTTGAGAGCCGATATGTATGCTTATGCAACGGATAAAGAATTGAAAAAGAATCCGGATGACCGTGTGAAGTTTAAAAACATTTTGCGCAAGCATCTGGAAGACCTAAAAAGTGATGTCATTGACGATAAGGCCATCAATCAAGTATTGTCTATCGTGGAGACTTTGCCACTGGCGTACATGAGTGCTCGGGGTATCTTTGCAGGAAAAGAAAAGAAAGAAGCCGGTGACGGTGGGATTTTCTCCATCTTTATCAATGATAAATGTAAAGGCTGTGGCGAATGTGTCGATGTCTGTGGTGACCATGAAGCCTTGGTGATGATTGCGGAAGATGAAGATTGGCATGCACGCGTAAAATCTTCTGAAGGTTTCTTTAAACTCCTTCCGGAAACACCTAAAAAATACCTAGGTATTTATAACCCGGATGATCCGTATGAAGCTAAAGCTGCCGCATTGAAAAATCATTTAATGCAGCAGTCTAAATATAATGCTTTGGTCTCCGGTGACGGTGCTTGTGCCGGTTGTGGAGAAAAAACCATCTTACATGCCGTGGCTTCTGTGACGGAAGCTGTGATGCGTCCTTTGTTTTTTGCGAAAGCTGAGCGCCTTACGGAAAAAGTAGCTCAACTCAAACGCACCGGATTGATGAAATTGGAAGCGTTGAAAGCCAATGACCTTGATGCTTACAATGTATTTACAAGAACCGTGTTGCACATCATCATGGGATATGGAGCTGAAAACGCCAAGGCAACCGAAAAACGAATTGCTGATGGATTTGACGGGGGAGATGCGGAAATTATTGACGGCCTAGTCGCTGTTTTGTCGCAAGAAGCCTATAATCATAAGGAATTACAAACGCTCGAAGGCCACATGCCTAACGGAATGTCCGCCATGGCAATGACTGCGAATACCGGTTGTAATACCGTATATGGTTCTACACCACCGAATAACCCGCATCCATATCCTTGGATGAATTCATTGTTCCAAGATGGTACGACAATAGGATGGATTGTCGGGGAGAGTTTTATCAGAGATCATGCGGCTCATGCCGTCATTCCTGAAAGATTGGTGGATACCTTATTGGGTGAATTTGAAAAAGGATTTGATGAAGATGATTACTTCTACTATACCCATTTTAGTGACAAGTTTATGACGGATAAAGAAGTCTTGGAATTGCCAAAAGTATGGGCGATTGGTGGTGATGGTGGTATCGGAGATATTGGTTTCCAAAACCTTTCTAAAGTCGTCCTTCAGAATCGTCCGAATGTCAAAGTATTGATGTTGGATACTCAAGTATATTCTAATACCGGCGGACAAAACTCAGATTCTTCCGTAATGACGGGTGGTTTTGATATGAACCAAATCGGCCCTGCGACCGAAGGTAAGATGACCGAGAAAAAATCCGTTGCCGAAATCATGATGAGTGGACATGGTTCTCCTTATGTGGCGCAAGTAAGTGCGGCTAGTATTGGGGTGCTGTTTAGAGCTTTGATTGATGGCTTGCATTATCGGGGAACCGCTTATTACCAAGCATTTACTACTTGTCAACCGGAACATGGAGTGCCGGATGATGCTTCAGAAGCTCAAGCCATCAGGGTCAGAGATAGCCGTGGAATGCCGGAGTTTGTATTTGATCCCGGAAAAGGGGAGACCTTCCCTGAAGCCTTATACATCAAGGGCAATCCAAACTATCAGAATGATTGGTACACCAAACGTTCTAAAGGGACAAAAGAGCGTTTTACCTATACCGTTGCTCACTGGGCTTTGACAGAAGCTAGATTTAGAAGGCATCACAAAAAAGTGAGTGCCGATAAAGTAGAAGGCAAGCAAGAATTATTATCTGTTTTGCAGAATGTAACCATGCAAGACATTGTACATCACCGTTATTTGGATAAGAATCACCGTTCTTATATTCCTGATTGGGAAGTGTATTTGGTGGATCATACCGATGACGGACAAGTGAATCATCACTTGCTTTCTCGCCAAATGGTCATCTTCTGCGTAGAACGCCGGAAAGCTTGGAGAATGCTCCAATCTAAGGCCGGTATCGAAAATAAAGATTACTTGGCGCAGAAGGAGTATTTGAAGGGATTGGATGCTTGATGAGCGGTTTAATTTAAGTACCCGCAGGTTTTGCAACAACCATGCTCAAAGGAATGTAGTTTGGCAAATTGGCCATTAGATAATTCCCAAATCATTTTCTTGTGAGTGAGCAAAAGTCTTTTTTGGGGCAAAATCTGCGGGTATCTTTAGTCGCTACAATATGGTTTATACATAAATCAAAAATGACAGAACTATGACTATTGAACAGTTTGTGGACGAGATGGACGAAAAGCACATCCAAGTGACCAAGAAAATAATGGCCATCCTATCCAAATATGAACCGGGACTGACCCCGAATATCATCAAAACGATGGGAAAAGAAATGATTGGTTACGCCCAAGATGGCGTTTTTAAATATGCCCTAGCCAGTCATCCAAAGCATTTATCTTTTCACAATATGGTGATGTATTGTTATCCTGAATTGAACGATAAGTATTTGAAAAAAATGAAAAATGCAAAATTCAGAAAAGGATGCATCAATTTTATAAAATTGGATGATTTCTCTTTTGATATTGTCGAAAAACTCATCGAAGATAGCGCTAAATACAAGTATCCAACCGACCAACAATTGAGTAAAAAATAATCGAAACCCAATCAATGCTAGATTTTGGTAATCCCCCCAACCGCTAAAACGTTGCTCTGCTACACCGCCACACCGTTACACCGCCACACCGTCCCTCCGTCTTATCTTTTCAAAAGATTCCGTATCCAAAACCCCGGTTTGACCAGTTGCTTACGCAATTCAAAATCCGTAAACATATCCGCAATCTTGGTAATTAAATTTTGATTTGCCAAAAGGATTTTAGCGACGATGGCCACCAAAAAGGGGCGATTAAGAATCCGCTGCATCTGGTAGCTAAGTTTCATTTCTTTGCCGATGACTCTCCAAATGCGTTCATCGTAAGCCTTCAAAAAATTGGCGGAAAAATCATTGGCCGCAAGGCACTGCTCAATCTGCTCCGCCGCAAAAACCCCGCTGTAAAAGGCATTACCAATCCCTTCGCCCGAAAGCGGATCAATCAAGTGTCCGGCATCTCCCGTCAAAATAAAATGGTCGCCCGTCAAACGATATCGCTTGGAACCCATCGGCAGACCAAATCCTTTCCAAGGGCCTTCTTGCTCCGCTTCCGCAAAACGCTCCTTGATGCCCGGATGGTTGTGAATGATGTTGTCAATTTCTTTACGTAAGTTTATGTCACGCTCGCGAATAAAATCCGTTCGCATCCCAATCCCCACATTGGCCGCATTTCCCGGAAGGGGAAAAATCCACAAATAACCAGGAGTAATGGACTTTAAGTAATGGATTTCAATAAATTGCTCATCTTTAAATCCGGTCACATTCTTGAAATAAGCCCGGACCGAACCGGCAAAATGCCCATCTTCTTTCTCGATTTTACCTATTTGGCGAGAAAACTTAGATTGAGCGCCGGAAGCATCGACCACCATTCGGGCGCGGATAGTCAGCCCTTGTTTTGGCGCAAGCAATTCATAACCATCGTCAATCTTAGAAAAATCGGTAATTGGAGTATTTTCACGAAAGTCCACCAACGGGCTATTTTTTACTTCTTCTGCCAGAAAATTGTCAAAATCCATCCGTCTAGCGGTAAAAGAAGGCGGCATTTTATCGCCAAAATGGTTGGAAGGCTTAAAGGCCAAGTCAATATTCTTGCCTTTGGAAGGGAGCGCCACCCGTATCCCATGAATATCCAGCTTCCAAGGAGCCGCATAAAACCGCTTGAGCAAATCAGGATCTATCCGCTTCAAATTGACCATCACCTTCCCCGAAATCGCATCTCCACAAGTCTTGTCCCTTGGAAATTGTGATTTTTCGACCAAAATACACGGAATGCCAAGCCTATCCAACTTGAGTGCGGTCGCACAGCCTGCCGGCCCGGCTCCAATAATGACGACATCCGTATTGAGTGTTTGTTGCTCCATATAGTCCTGCTCTTTTTTAGCTTGCGCAAAATACGGAAATTCTTCGGTTGGAGAAGCCAATAACGGAAATAGACTCAAAAATAGAAATATAAATTTACTCCTTCATAAATTTCCTTCCAAGTAGATATCTTCTTGCTTGTTAGCCAAACATAAAAATAGTAGGGCATATTATTGGCCGGTTTGTTGGGGGAAAAGGCGAATTAGAAATCAAAAAGGGAATTAGCCGGATTTTTTGCTTCAATTTTCGATGAAGACTTGAAAACCAAAGGGTAGAGCGAAATTGGTAATGATGTAAAAATTTCGCCTATTCTTCCTCATCTAACTTATAGACGAGCTTGCAGGTGGGACAGACCAAATGGTCGTCTTCTTTTTGCAAGTAAATTCCGGGCAAATGCTTGTCGGCATAGTCTAGCACCCAGCCTAAATGTTCACTGGTCGTGTTGGCATTTGCTAAGTCATTTTTGATGGCTTCATAGAATTTACCGCCATATTCTTGCCTTCCCCAGCAATTGGGACAGATATGTTCAGGGACATCTTCTCGCTTAGGTTGCGAATGGAGATATTTTTTTATTGAGTCTAGTAAGCCCATATGCTTGATATTTTTTAAATAGAATCTTTGTCGTTCTAAGTCGTTCACTACTTCAATGCCCTTGTTTTATGGACAAAAAAGGCATTTTATACGCTCAAAAAACCCTTCCTTGTGTAGGTATTCTAAACCATCAATGGCGGTAAAAGTTGACTAATTATTGATTAAACCAATTTGAATGTCCGAAGGACAATTGAACCTGCCCGCAGCAGGCGGGCCTGCCCGCAGCAGGCGGGCGTCCGAAGGACAAATGAACATATTAAAACTCCCACATCACATCACACACCCAACCAATTTTTAGCATTATTGGGGATAAATCAAGTACTTATTGCGAGTCATTTTAAAATTTTCCAAGTCTTTTTGCCAGGATTGACGTATTTCTTTCGCCGAGAGACTTTGGATAATCTGCTTGCGCAAAACATCACTACCCGCCAATTTGTCGAAGAAATGATTTTTTAGGAAAAATTGTTTCTTGTCCGGAAATGCAGCATAGGCACGGACTAAATAGTCGAGATTTAATTTTTTTTGTTGTCGGATTTCTTCGGGACTTAAATTGGAGAGATTCCATCCGTTACAAGGCTTTCCTTCCAGTTTGGGATGTAGAGCGCCCGGCAATGGTCGGGGAATGAATGTTGTGTCCACTTTTGGCAGGGCGGGGTGTCCGATCAATTGAAACTGATGGTGCGTGCCCCGTCCAATACTGACCACTGTACCTTCAAATAAACACAAGGAAGGGTAGAGCAAGACAGATCGTTCATTGGGTAGGTTGGGGGAGGGTTTTATGGGTAGAGCATAAGGCGTTTGGTGAGTGTAATTTCCGCAAGGAATGACGGTTAAATCAGCTTTGATTCCATCTTTGAGCCATCCTTCTCCGTTGATCATTTGGCCATATTCTCCGATGGTCATGCCATGAACAATCGGGACCGGGTGCATCCCTACAAAGGATTGAAATTCGGGAGTCAAAATAGGTCCATCAACGTAGTGTCCGTTTGGATTAGGACGATCCAAAATGATTAGTGGAATATGATTTTCCGCGCAAGCTTCCATCACATAATGTAAGGTCGAAATGTAAGTATAAAATCTAGCTCCCACATCCTGAATATCAAATAACAGCACATCTATATTGGCCAATTGAGCCGCTTGGGGTTTGCGATTTTTGCCATATAACGAAATGACGGGCAGACCTGTAACCGGATCTTTGCCGTCTTGGACTTTGGCGCCGGCATCTGCCTTACCCCTAAATCCATGCTCCGGTGAAAAAATGGTCTTTAAGGCGACGTGCTTTTGTAGCAAGAAGTCCGCAAGGTGAATGGTGTCTGCTTTTTTGCGCAGGGTTGCCGTTTGATTGGCAACCAAACCGACGGATTGACCTTGGAGCAAGGGCAAATACTTCTCCGGACGCTCTGCCCCCATTTTGATGGTTAATGGTTTTTTTTCATGGGCTGAT
>JANTGI010000141.1 GCA_024762995.1 Saprospiraceae bacterium
AATAGAGAATTGGGACAAGAAGTCATCCGAGTATTAAAAAGAATGCCCAAATGGAAGCCGGGCAAACAGCAAGGCGTGCCGGTACGTGTCAAATACATTATTCCGGTGGTCTTCGATGTGGAATAAATGTGACCTTCTTACATGTGAGAAAGTCGTGATAAATGCTTGGTAATCAATGTTTTACTTCTTTTTTCCAAAGTAGTAGAGAAGTACGCCAATCAAAATTCCACCAAGGATGCTCACTCCAACAAACTTTAGGGAGTTGAATTTATAGTCCAAAACTCCTTGATAATAAACATCCACAGCCACACCGCCTATGGCCATTAGAATACCCAAAGGGATCCCTTTTTTCATGATGGTATCAAACATGTCTTTTTTTTGCCGAAAGGTAATCCAATTTTAATATCTGGCCAAATCTATTCCTGAATAGTGTGTAACTATTTAAGTTTCCTAAGGTTTTTCCAGAAAAATACCACGTCTTTTTTTGATTATTTTTCTGACGTTGATACATGGAGGGCCTATAATCTACGCCACTTTTCAAAAAATAGTGCTTGCATCTACCCAAAAAATCATTACATTTGTAAAAAAAGTATCATGAGAATTTTGTCTATCTTGCTTTTGACCATTGTGGTCAACTTTCAAAGCTTTGCTCAGGAGAAAATCCAACTCCAAGATATTTGGTATAGTGGCAAATTATATGCGCGCTCCGTGCCCGGTTTTAATTTTATGAAAGACGGTCGGCACTACACTAGGCAGGAAGGGAATCGAATCTTTAAATATGATATTTTGACCGGTCAAAGTGCAGGTGTTATTTTTGACGGGGACGCTGTTGGGATGACGGATTTTTCCGGATTTCGTTTTTCGGACGACGAGCAAAAAATTGTTTTTACAAAGGATGAAGAAAGTATTTATCGTCATTCGACTAGAGCGAATTACTTTGTCTATGACTTAATTGCCAAGACGCAAACTCCTGTTTTTACGAAAGGAAAACAGATGTATGCCTTGCTCAGTCCGGATGCCCAAAAAGTGGCTTTTGTCTATGATAATAATCTGTATGTCAAGGACTTATCTACAAATAAGCTCACCCAAATCACATCAGATGGCCAAGTCAATCACATTATTAATGGTGCATCAGATTGGGTCTATGAAGAAGAGTTAGGCGTGGTGCGTGCTTACGAGTGGGCGCCGGATAGCAAGAAGATTGCTTATTATCGTTTTGACGAGTCGGAAGTCAAGGAATATACACTCAACTATTATCATGATGATGTTTATCCAGAGCCTTATACTTATAAGTATCCCAAAGTGGGGGAAAAAAATTCTATAGTTGATTTGTATATTTATGATCTCCCTTCCGGAAAAAAAATCAAAGTGAAATCCGGCGAAGATAAGGATACTTATATCGCTAAGATACAATGGTCTAAGGATCCTAATATTTTGACTTTCTTACATTTGAATCGCCATCAAAATCATTTGAAGTTATTTAAGACCGATGCCGGGACAGGCGCCTCCACCGTCTTGTTGGAAGAGAAGAGCAAATATTATGTGGACAATTACAATAATTTGACTTTTTTACCGGACGGAAAACAGTTTTTATGGACGAGTGATCGTAGTGGATTTAACCACATCTACTTGTATGATATGGAAGGGCATTTGCGCAAGCAGATTACCAAGGGAGATTGGGGCGTGACGAAGTTGCAAGGTTTTGATAAAAAGCGAAAAGTACTCTATTATCAATCTTCCGAAAGAGACCCCAAGGTCCGCGATGTCTATGCCATCAATTTAAAAGGACGCAATAAAAGCCGTATCACCAAGGGAGCGGGGTGGAATGAGATTAGTTTTAGCCCGACTTATGACTACTATACCTTGACGCATTCGACGATTAATTCTCCGCCGACCTATGCCATTTATACCAATGAGGGAAAATGGTTGAGAAGCTTGCAAGATAATCGCCCGATTCTTAAACAGATAAAAGCCCACGGATGTACCAATGTCGAGTTTTTTGACTTTACTACTTCTGAAGGTGTGAAGCTCAATGGTTGGATGATCACACCGCCACTTTTTAATCCCAAGAAAAAGTATCCCTTGTTTATGTATTTGTATGGTGGCCCCGGCAATCAGCAGGTGGTCGATCAATGGCGTGGACCTAATTATTGGTGGTTTCAGATGCTTGCGCAAAAAGGATATGTAGTGGCTTGTGTGGACAATCGGGGCACCGGCGGTCGCGGAGCCGAATTTAAGAAAATGACCTATATGCAGTTGGGGCATTACGAGACCATTGACCAGATTGAAGCGGCTAAGTACTTGAGTGCCAAGCCTTTTATTGATGAGAAACGTACTGGAATTTTTGGCTGGAGTTATGGTGGTTATATGTCATCTCTTTGTTTGTTGAAGGGAAATGACGTCTTTGAAATGGGGATTGCGGTTGCACCGGTGACGAATTGGAAGTGGTATGACAGCATTTATACAGAGCGTTTTATGCGGACCGAAAAAGAGAATCCAAAGGGATATCATGATAATTCCCCTATCTATTTTGCCAATCGCCTAAAAGGCAAATACCTGTTAATCCACGGGTTGGCAGATGATAATGTGCATTTTCAAAATTCGGCGGAGATGGCTCGTGCTTTGGTCGAAGCCAATAAACAATATGAGACCTACATCTACACGAATAAGAATCATGGTATCTATGGCGGCGTGACACGGTTACATTTGTTTTCCAAGATGACCAATTTTATTGAGAATAATCTATAAGTAGCCCCGTGTCCTGCTTGTTTTTTGGGAGCTGTGCTCTTTTTGTGGGGTAGGAGGCCTGCCTGTATCTATTTGTAATCCTTTTACCCCTGCCTGCAGCAGGTAGGTTTTACAAATACCACAAAGTCAAGAATGATTGATGTCGTTGTGTCGTTATATCGTCCGACCGAAGTCCCTGTTTGCCTACCACTTACGCTGTGCCAGGCAGGCCAAAACTTAATTTAACCAGTTACCAAAACCCATGAATATCCAAGACCTTCTCGAAACTGCCTATCGGACTTATCACATCAAAGGATTTATTGAGAATGATCCGATTTCAATTCCCCATGAGTTTTCGCGTAAGCAGGATATAGAAATTATGGGTTTTTGGACGGCGGTACTTTCTTGGGGGCGTCGGGCTTCGATTATCAAGAGTGCTCACCGCTTGACGGAGTTGATGGATGGTGCGCCTTATGATTTTATCAAGCATCACCAAGAAAAAGATTTGATTCCTTTTACGAAGTTTGTGCATCGGACTTTTCAGCCGACAGATGCCCTTTATTTTATCCATTTTCTACATGATTACTACCAAACCCATGATACGCTCGAAGATGCTTTTGCGCAAGCCATAAACCCGACCGACCCTAATGTCAAAAACGGATTAATCGCTTTTCATGAGCTTTTCTTCTCATTGCCGGATGCTCCTGACCGTACCCGTAAGCATATACCCACCCCTTTGCGCAAGTCATCCTGCAAGCGACTCAATATGTTTTTGCGGTGGATGGTTCGGGACGGTCAAGTTGATTTTGGAATTTGGAAACAAATAAAAACCGACCAATTACTTATCCCACTTGACGTACATGTGGAGCGAATGGGCAAAAAACTAGGTCTATTACACCGAAAACAAAGAGATTGGAAAGCGGTGGAAGAACTGACTCAAAATCTCAAAAAATTTGATCCCGATGACCCGGTCAAATATGATTTCGCCCTTTTTGGCCTTGGATTAGATGACTTTTCTGTTTAGATTTAGGCACGGCAGGGCTCGGGAGCTATGGATGCGTCAATTCTCTGAGTGACACTCAAAAATGCAACAATTCGGCTTCCCAAAAGCCGAAACTCCATTAAATCTAGTTTAGAAATCGAATTTGGACAATCTATTCCTTAGAAAAATTCATCTCTTGAATGATGAAATGATTGTTTTCTACTCTCATCAATAGATATACCCGATAGAGTCCGGCCTTGGTATTTAGGTGACAAATCAAAAATTGGGCACTATTGTCCTTGGTACTCCCTTGGTGTGCTTGAGAAAAACCCGAAACAGTATTGGACGCAAAGAAAGATTTCATCCGTGCAACGGCTTTTTCTTTATTGTAATAGTCCACATCTCCATCAATTTCTATCTCCACTTGATCACCAAGATACTTTCCCAAAGCAACAGCATCACCGTTCTTCAGCGCATTCTTGATGTCATCAAGGTCGCTAGCCGGAGTAAAGGCTGAAAAGGCCACAAATAGAGTCCCTAAGCCTAAAATTGCGATGTATTGTTTCATAATTTTTAGTTTTGTGATAGAAATGGATTTTTTATCAAGCCACTTCCAATAATCTGATAACGCTTTTTGCTATACGCAATAGTACACTCTATCCTAAAAAACTAAGCCAAAACGTACTTATGCCTTACCAATATACATATAAAAACAAAAAGAAGCTCACTTTTTATCTCTTTTCTCGTTTTTTTAACATTTGGTTAACTGGTTGTCCTGCGGACGCCCGCCTGCAGCGGGCAGGCCCGCCTGCAGCGGGCAGGTTCAATTTGTCCTGCGGACGTTTGCCTTCGGCGATTTACGTGCCACCAAACTTCTCAACTTCTCAATCCCTAAACTAAAATCTGCGAAAATCTGCGGGAGAAAATCTGCGGGAGAAAATCTGCATACATCTGCGGGAAAAAATCCACGAAAATCCGCCCAAAAAAACAACCCACCACTTTTTTATGCCCAAAAAACAGGAGTATCTAACCAGTTACCCTTACTTTTGTGCCCAAATCAATATTATATGAAAAAAGCGATGCTTGTTATCTTGGATGGATGGGGATTGGGCCCCAAACATTCTGCAGATGCAATATATAATGCCCACACGCCATTTTTTGACCACTTGATGGCAGACTATCCCCATGCTACCTTAGTGACCTATGGAGAAGACGTAGGTTTGCCGAAAGGCCAAATGGGTAATTCCGAAGTCGGTCACTTGAATATAGGGGCAGGAAGGATTGTGTATCAGGACTTTACAAAAATTAATTTAGCCATTAAAGATGGTAGTTTGGCCACCAATCAAACCCTACTGGATGCCCTTGCTTACGCCAAAAAGGAACATAAAAAAGTTCATTTTATAGGGCTGGTCTCCGATGGTGGTATTCATTCACACATTAACCACTTAAAAGCTTTGGTGGAAATTGCGGAAGCGAATGGACAAAAGAATAATTTTATTCATGCCTTTACGGATGGGCGGGATACGGATCCCAAAAGCGGTATTCATTTTATTAAAGATTTAGAGACCTTCCTTGCGGAAAAATCTACACGTATCGCCTCTGTTGTGGGCCGGTTTTATGCGATGGATCGTGATAAGCGATGGAACCGTATCAAATTGGCGTATGATTTATTGCGATATGGGGCAGGGGCGCATTTTGCGAAAGCATCCGATGGCGTACTTGCTTCTTATGAGCGCGGGGTGACCGACGAATTTATCAAGCCCATCGTCGTTACCGACAAAAATGACCAACCTTTGGCGACCATAGAAAAAGATGATGTAGTGATTGCTTTTAATTTTCGGACGGACCGCTTGCGCGAATTGACCACGGTTTTGACGCAGCAGGATATGCCTGAAGAAAATATGCACACCTTGCCTTTATATTACGTGACTATGACGAGATATGATGAAAAATTTAAGGGCATCAAGGTCATTTTTAATAAAGATGATTTGAAAATGACCTTGGGAGAATACATCAGTTCCAAAGGTTTGACTCAGCTTCGAACTGCCGAAACCGAAAAATACGCCCATGTGACCTTCTTCTTTTCCGGGGGACGTGAAGAGCCCTACAAAGGGGAAATCAGATCCTTAGTCCCTTCGCCAAAAGTAGAAACTTATGACCTAAAACCCGAAATGAGTTGTCAGGAAGTGACCGATAAAGCCATCAAAATTATCGATGATAAAGAACCTGATTTAGTGGTTTTGAATTTTGCCAATGCGGATATGGTGGGGCATACCGGTGTCTTTGAAGCGGCGATGAAAGCTGCCGAAGCTGTTGATACTCAACTTAAAAGGTTGGTGACAACGGCCGTGAAGCACGATTACAGGGTGGTCATTATTGCCGATCATGGCAATTCGGATTATATCGTAAATGATGACGGTACACCCAATACAGCTCACTCCATGAGTCCTGTGCCGATTATCGTTATTAATCCGGACTCCAAAAATTATACGGTAAAAAAAGGCAAATTGGCCGACGTTGCTCCCACAATTTTAACCCTGATGGAATTAGAAGTGCCTAAAGAAATGACGGGCAACGTCTTAGTGAGTTAGGGAATAGCCATGTTGAGTTTAATTTAAAGGAGCAAATGTTCATGAATCGATTAATCATATTTTTGGGATTGATTTTGCTTATTTCATGCAAAACTAAGAGCCTAAAGAAAGATATCCAAGGTGTTTGGATTTTTGATAAGAGAATTAACAATCAATATCTAGATGACACTTCTGGATTTTTAGGTTACCAAGAACCAATTATCTATGACTTTCAAGAAAATGGAGAAGTAGTTTTTAAGAACTATAGCTACAAGGATACAATATTCAATTGGTTTCTAAAGTCAGATACAATTTTAACAATCGACAGTTTAGACTATTCAATTTATTCATTAAACCAAGATCGCATGAGTTTAATTGATTATAATGCTGTTGATACATTTTGGCTTATGTTTAAGAGACCTAAAAAAGTAAAGCTTGACTATAATAAGCCAGAGATTGAAAAAACATTGCTGTCAAATATTTGGACAATTGACAATATGATAGACCATAAATGGGAAACAAATTTTGAATACTTTGATAATAAAACTATGATTTATCGGTACAAAATATTTGACCGAGACCTTAATGATTCATCAGATAACTTACAGCTTGAAACATGGGGAGTCACAAAATACAATGATTATTATTTCTTGTATAGTTTTCGTGATATGTTGCTCGGAAATGGAAACTTTGATAGAATGAATCAAATTATTGACATAAATCAAAATTCGTATGTAATCTCTGATTCCAATAGAAAAAGCAAGAAAGCAAAGTTTAAAGCTAAAAGTGTGAATTCTAATTGCCAAGATAGAATTAACAAACTAAATGGTAATTGGAAAAGTTTTAACTCAAAAGATAATACTTATGGTCGATATATTTCTAAAACAGCTATTAAACTGGGAAGAATCGCTTTGTTTGAAGGAAACCTGAATTTGTCTGTAAAAGAGAATACAGTTTCTTTCAAAATTGACACTTTAGAACCTTTAGAATATAATTGGCAATTAAGTAAAGACGGAAAAATATTAGTTCTCGAATATCAGATTGACGAACCGAAGAGAAAAGGTATTCATGTTGATTATGCAGATATATTAGAACTGACAGATACAAAGTTAAAAGTCAGATTGTTCAATAATAATTACTATACAGGCTTGGAAAAACCAAACAGGTATTTACTAAATCTGATTCAAGTATTTGAGAAGATTGAATAAAAACCTAACAAAACCAACAAAAAATAGATTGCATTTGGCAGATAGTGCTGAAAATGAAGATGAAAGCAAGAAATCTACATAATCCTAAATTGAAAACTTGGAGTGTTGAAATGTCAAATGCTCCATATTTAAACTGTCCAAGGGTAGTGGCATCGAAGTATAAGGCAGATTGATAGATGTTGACAAACACCAAAAAATTAAGATAATGACCCAAAACACCATCGTCGGATATGGAGGACATGCTTACATGGTCTGTGACATCATGAAGAGTAACGGGCAAAAAATCTTAGGCTATTTTGAGCAAGAAAAGAAGACTAAAAATCCGTTTCATTTAACCTACTTAGGTAGAGAAACCGATGCCGGTGCTTTAGATATTTTAAGAAACAATCATTGGTTTGTTGCTTTTGACAATAATCACTTTCGCAAATTCATCACGGAGAAAATGCTCCAAATGGACATTGGTACACCGCGGTCTATCGTTCATAAAAGCACCTTGATACCGGCCGGGTTGGAGCTTGGTTTTGGGTCTATGATTGCTCCGGGAGTTATCATCAATACTTTATGTGAAATGGGAAATTCCGTCATTATCAACACGCATGCGACGATTGGCTATGAGTGCACTATAGGTGATTATGCCCACATTGCCACCGGTGCGGTTTTGGCAAATAATGTCCGTATTGGAGAGCGCAGCTTTGTCGGGGCCAATGCCGTTGTCAAAGAAGGGGTAATCATTGGTGATGAAGTCCGTATCGGGGCCGGTAGTGTAATTGTCCGTGATGTGGAATCGGGTTGTACCGTAGTGGGCAATCCTGCTCGAATAATCGACAAGAAAAATAAATGAATAAATACCAGAAGAAATACAAGGGCATACCCATCATTGGATTTGTTGGCTTCAGCGGTGCCGGCAAAACGACAACTTTGACCAAAATCATCCAAAAATTTAGCGAAAAGGGACAAAATACGGCGGTACTCAAGCATACCCATCATCATTTTGATATAGATAAAAAAGGAAAAGACAGTTATCGCTTTCGGGAATCGGGGGCACGTCAAGTGGTGGTTGGTTCCAAAAAAAGGTTTGCTTTAATGGTGGAATTAGAGCAAGAAGAGCCGGATTTGACCTATTTATTAGGGAAATTGAGCTTGTCAAATCTCGATTATATCCTTTTTGAAGGATTCAAGCATGAGTCTTTTATCAAGATTGAAGTCCATCGTAAGGAGTTAGGCAGACCTTGGCTATATCCGAATGACCCATCCATCGTGGCATTGGTCACGGATGATGAGTCCGACTCTAGTACGTTGCCTGTTTTTCGATGGGGAAATATCGATGGTTTATTTACTTTTTTAGAAGAAATGGGTAACCGTGTTAATAGCTGAGTTTTCTGTAAAAAGTCGATAGCTCGCTTGTTCGCCAAATTTTGTTTCGTTCGCTGTTTTTTTTCTATTTGGCTCAACTGTTCAACCTGTCCGACGCAGGCGGGTCGGTGTTCTATCCTATAAAAAAGGGCCTAAGCAATTTCAAAGCAAAAAACTAATCGGTTGAGTTTTGGAAAAAGGCTTCAATTGCTTGGCGCACACTCCCTTCTTTTAGCAATAGCTTTTCGGCGGACTCATAATCCAGGTGAGTTTCATGCATCACCATTTTGGTGCCACGATCCACTAATTTATTGTTAGAAAGTTGCATATCCACCATTTTATTACCGACGACTCGTCCTAATTGAATCATTGTTGATGTCGTTATCATATTAAGGACAAGTTTTTGGGATGTGCCGGACTTCATTCTGGTGCTGCCCGTCACAAACTCCGGACCGACTTCAATAACAACAGGAAAGTCAGCCACCTTGGTCACCGGGGCACCGGGATTATTGGTTAGGCAGCCGGTGGCAATGCCCATTTCTTGGCATTTGCGTAAGCCCCCGATAACATAAGGCGTCGTGCCGGATGCCGCAATGCCTATAACGATGTCTTTTTCATCGATAAAAAATGCCGAAAGGTCTTTCCAAGCTTGGTGCTCGCTGTCTTCCGCAAATTCTTGTGCCGTTCGGATGGCTGCGTCTCCACCGGCAATAATACCAATGACCATTTCGTCCGGTGCCCCAAAAGTAGGAGGAATTTCAGAAGCATCCACCACGCCTAGTCGTCCACTGGTGCCGGCTCCTATATAAAACAGGCGACCACCATTTTTCAATCGCTTTACGACGGCTTCCACCAATGGCTCAATATCCGGTATTACCCTGGCAATGGCCAAAGGAACTAAGGCATCTTCTTGGTTGATATTGACCAAAAGCTGTCGGATAGACATTTTTTCCAGGTCATTATACTTTGATGATTGCTCTGTTATTTTTTGCATGTACTGCTTTTTTT
>JANTGI010000142.1 GCA_024762995.1 Saprospiraceae bacterium
CCATTTAGCAAAAAAGGCTCGTAATCAAATGTGACAGAATCAATGGCTACGGACGGTCTGTGTTCCGCAGGATTAGTATTTACATAGCCGCTATTCATGGGTATGATCTTATAATCTAAGACCATGGTATCACATCCTTTGGGTTGGTTGGTAGAGCCGGGACCAACCACAAAAGTTCTATTCTTTCCAACTTTTACTTCGTCTCCATAATTACCGCAAGTGATTTTGCCGCCATTATTGATGTAAAAACCGGCACGGAGCTCAGGAACCAAATAAAAGTTATTGGGGAAAGGTCCTTCGTCATTAACGGTAAAATAGAGAAAAGCACGTACCGTATCATCCGGCTGAACACTCAGTCCGCACGCCTGTAAAGACGCTAAAAGACTGAAATCCAAGTACTTGTAAGAATCTACGGGAGTAGTAGTCAAACTACTTGCCGGTATTTCGCAAGTGGAAATGGTGCCACCATGGTTAATTTCCAAATATCCGCGACCGTACAGAAATACGTCTTCTGTGCCATCTTGATACAGAGGATTGGCATAGCTAATGTCTATCCCAATATCATTTCCTGAAAAGGCATTACCTGCCAGTCCGTCAATGGCAATCAGCATGGTATCGCAGTTTAGACCGCTTTTTGCATTTGCTGCCGCCGGCAGAATCGGAGTCGTATATGTAGAATCCGTAAACCCAAAAGTCGTCCTAGACATATCCATGTCGTCTGTTCTAATGGCATTGTCACAAGTGGGGGCAGAAGGACAAGGTGGATTTTTGACATGTACATAGGTGCCGGTAATATCCGCGCAATACCAGACATGCTTACAGTTACAATCATCACACATAAAACCAAACTCACCGATAAGATTAATTTGCCCGTCAGCGGCAGAGCAATCTGCAGTAAAAGCTAATTTTAGATCATAGTTTCCATTAAGGGATTCGAATGGTCCCGGGTCAAATTTAATAAGTAAGGTGTCGTTGGACATTGTATTGGAGACGAGTGCCTGATTCAGTGCGTTGCTTCTAACCAAAGAAGTATGGGCCGAATCTAAATGAATGCCCGTAGGTAGAATTAATTGCACATAAAAATTACCATTCGCACAACCTTTATCAAAATTAAAAATTCTCCGGTCATGGGCATGTGTGATATAAAAAATATCCCCGCTTCCGGCATCGACATCGGGAGTGGCATAGTTTTCAACCACCACCTTTTCATTCATGATGGTGAAATAGTTTGTCCTACTTTCGCTGACACGTTCCCCGCAAGGGTCATCATACTCCACAAGAGCCGAAAGCCTGGAAGAAAAAGCCGTGTCGCAATTGTTGGCGATATTGATTAATCCTGCATCCGTACAATTAAAATCATACTCAATGACAACTTCAATGGATTCCCCTTCCGGTAAATCATCAAAATAACCATCGCCATCCAAATCAGCAAGTCCATTGGCACCATCCGGATCCACCATAAAAGCCGGATTGCCATCCAAATTTTTAAGAACTAGCGAGTCAACAATGGATACACCTTGTATTTTGACATCTGTAATCGTATAACCACCGGCACTTAGACTAATCGGAAAACCTAAACCTATACCGGCCGATATATTGTGCATATCGGCAAATCCCGGATCGATGGATACACCGGTATTGGTGATTTTTATTGCGGAAATCCCTTTTTTGCAGTATCCCACATTTTGTTGGGCGGCTGCGGTATTGGTGTCAAAATTGACAGAAATATTGCCTTGACCTTGTTCCAAATCTGCATTTTTGGAAAAATCCACGCAGTTGTCTCCGAAGCAACCATAAGTGGCTGTATGTAATGTCGAAAATCCATCCGTACAGTTTATAACACACAGGTCTTCTTCTATCGTTAATCGCTCATTTGAGTCAAATAAGGTATCGGCATTTGATGGGCCACCGTTTAAGGTATTGGTCACGAAAAAACTTCCCGGAATATCAACGGATATGATTGTATCCCCATTGATATCTGCGGTTTTTGTAAAACTTATATCTGTACCATTCACCCGAATTGCCTTATAACTTAGGCTTGGTTTCGTTAGGATTTGATAATTAATGGCTAAGAGATACGCATCTAAACTTGAATTATCAACGGTCACGGTTCTTGTGATACAATCCCCTGTTTTTACTTTTTGGGCAACCGGAAGCGGATTAATCAATAATTCCGGGGTGCGAATGGCGGCCCGATAGGAGTTTAAAGTGGTCGTTGTTTGTTGATTGGTACCATTGATTGTGTAATCTACGACCCAAGTATCCATCAGGTCATAGGTGGGGTCTTGTGCGAGAGAATCATTGATACTGCAATCCGCCTTTACCAAAAAAGCGATAGTCGCTATGTTTTGTCCATTTGGGTCTAAATCAGGAATATTAAATTGTGGGTGCCCGGTATTAATGCCACTTTGAAGGGTCACACCGGTCGTGGATGCACCATCCAACAATCCCACAATCCGCACACCGCCCGCAAGGGTCACATTCGCCTGGATGTTGGTACGTGTATTGGTGTTTAGGCCGGCTGTGGCTATGTTTACGATGGCCGTGTCCGCTTTCCCGCAAATATTGAGTAGATTGGGGATGCCGTTGCTTGTATAGGAGACATTCAGGTCATTTTGTGCCTTTGCGTCAATGGGACGGAATCCCCAAAGGATGATTCCGATAAAAAGAGCCAATATTGGTTTCATGACTGGTGTTGTTGTTTACAAAAATCTTATGAACCCATATCCATTTTTTACAATGTGATAAGTGTTTGATTTAACAGGATTAATAGCAAATACTTTGCCAATTTATTTTATATGTATGGGAAAAAGGCTTGATATGCACCGGCCTGCTTCATTGCTTGGCATATTCATTCCTTGAGCTTTGCGAAATCTGCCCAGTATCTATAGAATTCCAATAATTTGCCTACCTTGCGGTTGAAATAATCATTCATGCTGAAGAAAGCGCTAGATATATTCCTTTATAGCAATTTGTTTATTGCACTTTGTGCAGTATCGTTGCTATGGTCATCGGAATTAATGGCTTTTAGTCGAGTCGTGATAGGTCCGTATGATGGTTTTGTTTTTTTTTCCAGCTTGTTTGTATATGGAGCTCACCGGTTGGTGGGTATTCACAAGTTGAAAGCCAATAAGGTCAATGAAAGGCATGATTTTGTGCGGCGCATAGAGCCTTTGGTGATTATTTTGGGGATTATAGGACTTTTGGGGCCTGTTTTTTTATTTTTTGGTCTTTCGACCATGCAACAAGTGCTCATGATATTTCCGGGTGTTATCTCATTGGGGTATATCATTCCGTTTTCACGAAAAGGTAAGCGACTCCGAGATTTTCCATTCATCAAAGTATTTTTAATTGCTTTTACTTGGGCGTGGGTGACGGTGATTGTTCCCTTATGGGAAATCCGCCCCAACGGTATTTGGTGGTTATATTTTGAGCGATTTTTCTTTATTTTGGCGATTACCTTGCCTTTTGATATTCGGGATGTCAACTTAGATAAGTTACAGAAAACCAAGACTTTACCCTTGTTGATTGGAGTCGAAAAGACGAAGCGTTTGGCCTTTATTTCGTTGGGTTTGGCCTTAATACTGGGCATTATATACTTATTATTCTTTTCTTTGCAGTATGCCGTTGTCAATGGTTATGTGCTTGCCGGGTTATATACTTTTTATTTTATCAATAAGGTCGAGCAAGATGCCAATGACTATTTGTTTACCGGTTGGTTGGACGGTACCATGATCATACAATTTTTGGTCATCCAACTTTTTGTTTACTTGATTAACCCGTAGTGTTTATGAAATTTTTTGTTGTCGTGTTCATGATGTTGTTTTTTGCGCAAGCAGGGATAGGTCAACTCCACGAAGATGTCCTGCCTAATGAACAAGGAACAACCTTACTGGATGACTTGGAAGCTAATTATAAGCCTTTGAATGTGCTTACATATAAAGATGCCCGTAATCTGATGTTTGGAGAGATTGATAATGTCAATGACTCCGTGTATTGTGTCTATACCCATGATCGCATTTATTTGAATCCGAATAATTCAGACCACAAAGGCGAAGCCTATAACAAGGGTTTTAATACGGAGCATACGTTTCCACAAAGTTTGGGGGCAACCGGTAATGCCAAAAGTGATTTGCACCATTTATTCCCTACGCGGGTTGATGTGAATGGTGATCGCGGACATTTACCTTTTGCGGAAGTGCCTGATAATATTACTGATAACTGGTATTATTTGTCCAGTGAAATCCATAGCATCCCGCCGGCTAATGTGATTGATGAGTATAGTGAGTTGGATTTAAATAATTCTTTTGAACCCCGTGAAGACCACAAAGGGAATGTCGCAAGGGCCATCATGTATTTTTATACGATGTATCATGATCAAGCTTCCGCCAGCTTTTTTCAGGGGATGATCCCGACCTTATGCGCTTGGCATTACGAGGATGCGGTCAATCAACGGGAATGGGATCGCACGTGGGCCATTGCGGATGTGCAAAGTGGCAAACCCAATCCCTTTGTCTTGGATTGTACCTTGCCGGAGAGATCTTATTGCTCCGGAATGGGCTATATGTGTCATCCTGATGGAACGAATGAAGCCAAAATCATCACCTTATTTGACGTGATGCCAAATCCGGTGCGCCTTGCGGCAAAAATTAGATTTACCCTTGAATCCGGGTCTTCCACCGGAAATCTGGTGGTCCATGATATGCTCGGTCATGTGCTGGAATCACGAAAACTAAACCAACTTGCGGCCGGGCCCAATGAGTTGTTTTTAGATGTTTCTTCGTGGGAGGAAGGAGTTTATCTTTACACCGTCCAAGTGGATGGGGCCGTGGCTAGTGGGAAGTTGGTGGTGTTTAGGTAGAGCGGTTTAACGGTGTAGCGGTACAGTGGTTTAACGGCACAACGGTTCTTTACTTGGTGATATTGGTAAAAGATTTAGCTTGACTGCTGCCAACTTGGGGCAAAGGCTATAAATTTTATTTCCTTTTTAACTTCTTCAATCTTAAATCTCTTAGGAAGTGGGGATTTGCGAGAAGGGATTTAAGAGTTACGATATACGAAATAAAATTTTTGAAGTGCTGCCGCAGCGACATGCAAAACAATGGTTTTGTGGGATTTTAACTTCTCAACTCTTTCCCCTACAAGTCCAGCTTACCAATCTCTCCGCAAGCCTACCTACCCGGTAGGCAGGCCTACCTAATCGGCAGACAGGCCTACCTAAGCGGTAGGCAGGCCTACCTAAGCGGTAGGCAGGCTACGAGCTTAGCAATCTGGTGCCGTCAACCTGCCTGATGCCTAAAAAGAGAAGCGGTAGGCGGCAGGCTCCTAAACTCCTAAACTTTCTAAACTCTTAAACTTCACAACGCCGTCCAATAAGCCAAGCGCTCCATACGCCCGACTTCCAATGTCAAAAAACCAAATTCGCTCACGACCTTGCCTTCCAGCAAATAAATCCCTTTTCCCCGAAAGGGGCTTCGCTTTAATGCCGGAGCAAAATGCACCGAGTCAAAAAACACTCCACGCTCATCATACCAAGTCCCAAAACTCATCAATTTGCCTTTGCTCGTCCGTAAACGTTTTTGGGCGACATAATAACCCAGTATTTTAACGTAGCGACCAATATAATTGGCAAAATCTGCGACCCGGAATGGCCGCACCAACTGAACTTTTTTGGAGGAAGTATCTAATAGTTCAAAAGGAGAACATAGAGGAAAACCTAATAATTCTATTTCTGTAAAGGCTTGCTCATGGGGCATCTCGGCCAGTTTGGGCAGTTCGAAGGTCTCGGCGGTGGATTCAAAGAGCAAACCGGTGCCATTGAGGTGGCCATCGGGTAGGATGCCGTTTTTTTGCCACATGAGTTCATATTTGCCGACTTCCGTAAAGCGAAATGCGCCGATACGAATTAAAATATCCAATTGGGTGGTCGATATGTCGATGCGATTGGTAAAGTCTTCGAGATTTTGGTAAGGTCCGTTTTTGAGTCGCTCCCGGACAATATTTTGCGCAAGCTGCCGCTCCAATTGTTGAACATGAATAAAGCCCACATAGATATCTACCCCATAGATTGTTGTCAAATACAGGCTGTTGTTGACGCAAGGCGGGTGGATAATGCCCCCATGCATTCGGGCTTCGTGAAAGTAGTATTCTGTTCGATAAAATCCCCCAAAATTATTAATGACGGCGACCATGAATTCTAGCGGAAAGTACGTCTTGAGATAGAGACTTTGCATGGATTCCACGGCATAGCTTGCAGAGTGCGCCTTACTGAAAGAATACCCGCTGAAACTTTCGATTTGTCGCCATACTTCTTCTGCCAGCTGCTTGGGATATTGGCGCTCTTCACAATTTTTAAAATATTTTTTGCGTAAGCGATCAAAGGTGTCTCTCGAATGTTTTTTACCGGACATAATTCGGCGCAAGACATCTGATTCATCCAGGTCTAATCCGGCAAAATGATGAACGATTTTGATGACGTCTTCTTGATAGACCATGATGCCGTAGGTCTCCTTCAACTGTTGGGCAAATACAGGGTGCAAATACTCAAAGCTATTGGGGGCATGGTGTCGTTCTATGTATGCTTTCATCATGCCTGACTTGGCAACACCGGGACGAATAATGGAGCTGGCGGCGACGAGTTGGAGATACGTATCGCACTTCAATTTGGTCAATAGCCCGCGCATCGCCGGCGACTCGATGTAGAAGCAACCGAGTGCTTGTCCGGAACGCATCTGTCGTGCTATATTTTTATCTTGCTTAATCGCTCTAATGTTATGAATATCAATGGATTTACCTTTGTTTATTTGAATATAATCTACGGTGTTTTTGATATGACCGAGCCCCCTTTGACTTAGGATATCGAACTTGTGCAAGCCCATTTTTTCTGCTCCATACATGTCAAAGTGGGTGATTGGAAAACCCTTGGGCATCAACTGCAAGGCCGAAAATGTCGTGATGGGTTTTTCGGTTATCAAAATACCACCGGCATGAATGGACAAGTGATTGGGAAAGCCTTCCATCAGTTTTCCAAAACGCCGAATATGGGCCCCATAGGGGTGATGCTTGTCGGGCTCATTGGGGTAGTCCACCATGACATCAATTTCGTCTTTGGGCAACCCAAAGGCTTTGCCTAATTCTCTAATAATCGACCGCTCCTTAAAAGTGCTATAGGTGGCCAACAAAGCCGTATGTTCGCGACCATATCGCTTAAAGATATAGTCCACGACATCATCTCGCTCACTCCACGAAAAATCAATATCAAAATCCGGTGGCGATGTGCGATAAGGATTGATGAATCGCTCAAAATATAAGTCTAAATCGACGGGATCCACATCGGTAATTTCTAAACAATAAGCCACAATAGAGTTGGCCCCACTTCCGCGCCCCACATGATGGTAGCCCGCTCCACGCGCATAGCGTATGATGTCCCAAGTAATCAAAAAATAAGCACCAAAATCTAATTCTCGAATGACTTTTAATTCTTTTTCGATGCGTTGGATAATGTGACGTGGTGTGCGTTCATCCGGATTGTCGGTATATCGTTTCCGGGCTCCTTCAAAAGCCAATTTGGACAGTAGTTTATGGTCATCGACCTTGGAGCCGGTAAATGTTTGGCGATTGTTTGCCAGAGTAGATTCTATTTGAATCCGGCATTGGGCCATCAGTTTTTGGGTATTTTCGATGATAAAAGGATAGGCTTGGTAGGCTTGCGCAAAAAAAGCTTCATCCCTAAATATTTCGGATTCCCGGGCAATATCTTGGGGCTTTAGTTTGGTGACAAGGGTGTTTAGGTCGATGGCGCGGAGTAGTTTGTGGAGTCGGTAGCCGGTCGAATAACGCAGCTTTTCGGGAGCGGAGCCAAAGGTGACCGGATTCCAAACGACCAATTTTTCCGGATGAGTAAGCAGGGGAGAGCGAAAGAGTTGGTTGACGGCTTCGGGACGGATGCCGATGAATTCATTTTGGCGAAAAAGCGATAGGGGTTTGACAAGTTCGGGATAAATGATAAAAGTCTCCGGCATTTCCGGAGCGACATCCGGTAGTTCTTTGCCATCGAGGGAAGCATCCGTTAATAAGTGGTTGAGTTGGGCAAAGCCTTGTCGATTTTTGGCAATCCCAATGTAAAGTAGTCGCTGATTCTTGCGGAATTCGATGCCGATGATGGGTTTAATTCCTTCTTTTGCGCAAGCCTGAATGAACTCATAAGAAATGGATGTATTGTTGATGTCCGTGAGTGCCAATGACTTAACTCCATGTCGCTTGGCGCAGGTCACTAATTCATCGGGAGCCATCGTCCCATAGCGTAAACTAAAGTAAGAGTGTGTGTTTAAATACATAGTGCAAATATAAAACAAATTGTTTTAAGATGCGCATATATTTAACAAATATTGTTTTGTTTTAAGCAATTGGTTGGCCGGACTAATCAAAATATTTTGAACAATAAGTTCCCTATAATTTGAACAATTGACCCTTTTTGCTACCTTTGCCTTCCTTGGCAATACGTCCAATGTAAGTGAATATTTACCAAATTCGGGATGATGATTTTAATTACTGGAGCCGGTGGGCAAATAGGCCAAGTACTGACAAAGGCCTTGCAAAAAAGATACGGAGCAAGTCAGGTATTGCCCACGGATATCCGGGCAGGGAGTTATGATAATTCCTTGTTCGAAATCTTAGATGTCACGGATTCCGCGCGATTGCTCGAACTCATTGAAAGATACAAGGTAACCGAAATCTACCATCTCGCTGCGGTGTTGTCGGCTAGGGGAGAGAGTCATCCGATTCCGACTTGGGATATTAATATGGGTGGCTTGCTGAATGTATTGGAAGCGGCTCGGACAACTTCAGTCGAAAAGGTTTTTTTCCCTAGTTCCATTGCTGTTTACGGGGAGGAAGTGCCATTGGAGTTTACGCCGCAATTTGGGGCATTGATACCATCCACAGTTTACGGCATCTCCAAGGTAGCGGGTGAGTCTTGGTGCCATTATTATTCCCTAAAATATGACGTGGATGTTCGGTCATTGCGATTTCCCGGGATCATTGGGTATGAGAGCCTTCCGGGTGGCGGAACAACGGACTATGCGGTAGAGATTTATCATGCCGCCGTTAAAGGAGAAGTTTTTCGGTGTTATATTTCGGAAGATGAAAAGATGCCGATGATTTATATGAAAGATGCGATTCGAGCCGTTATAGAGTTGATGGAAGCCCAGGCGGAGCACATTAAGGTTCGGACTTCTTACAATCTGGGCGCTATGAGCTTTTCTCCAAAAGAAATTACACGAGCCATTCAAGCGGTATTGCCGGATTTTAAGGTGCGGTATGAGCCGGATTTTAGGGATAAGATTGCGAAGTCTTGGCCGGACCAATTGGATGATCAACGAGCGCGGGAAGATTGGGGGTGGAGGCCGGAGTATGATTTGCAGTCTATGACGGAGGATATGATTTTGCATTTGGGGAAGGGAGTTTGATTGGAGTTTAGGAGTTTTTTAGCGTACTCGGTGATTCAAAATAACTCCTGTAGATAAGGGCAGATTTTTTTTCCCGCAGACCTGCCTACTGACCGAAGGAAGGTAGGTATTCGCAGATTTTTGCTTGGGCGTTTAAGGTTTAGGTGGTTAGGGGTTTTAGTGGTTTATTTTTTTTAACACTAAGGTCACGAAGGCTGCTTCACTAAGGGGCACTAAGATGGTAAAGTCTCTATGTTTTAGTGCTGAACCTGCCCGTTGCAGAGGCGGGCGTCCGAAGGACAAATTGAACGTCCGCAGGACAAATGAACGTCCGCAGGACAAATTGAACCTGCCCGTTGCAGACGGGCGTCGACGGACAAATCTTTTTTATGCATCACTTT
>JANTGI010000143.1 GCA_024762995.1 Saprospiraceae bacterium
CTGAGATGCTGCATTGATTAGAACAAGTCATTGGCGCAGAAACATTTACGGAAGTGGAGCAAGCATTGTCATCCGCATCCGTTACCGTAAAACTCAAGTCCCCGCCACTAATCGGATAAGTCCCCAAATTAACATCCACACCATAATTGCCCGAAGAATTATTGGGGTCATCAGCTGTCCAATTTGCGCCGGTTAAATTACCTGTTACGTTAATGTCAAAGTAAAAAATGTCATCATCCGGGTTGGATGGTGTGCCGTTGTCATTGCAAAGAATATTAGAAGTCGTTGCCGAAATATTACAATGGCAGAAAGTCGAAATTTCGCTATCGCTATTGCAATTTGTTAAATTATCATGAATATCTGTGCTAGGAGCCGGAAGTTCCAAATAATTACAAACGCTATTGACCGAACAAGAAGATAAGTTGTCATTATAATAAATAGACAAATTGTTAATTGTTGTATGGTCAACTTGGGCAATACCGGCAATGTTGTTAAGGGCATAGTTTCCCGTAAGGTGGAGATTACCATTGATTGAAGATAAATTACTTAATCCGTTAAGATTTTCTAGACTATTATTGTCACTAATTAGTAGGTCTCCATTCACGGATGTTAATGCAGTAAATGAGATGTCGGTCAAAGAATTATTATTACCAATCCATAATAAACCACTAACACTGCTGATATTGTGTAAGCCATTTAGGTTTTGAAGGCTGTTGTTTTCGTCAATCATTAAGTAGTCGCCAAGAGAAGTAATGCCACTCAAAGCAGACATATCGGTCAAAGAATTGTTGCGCCCAATCCATATTCCGGCACCGACGGTGTTTAAGTTTTCCAAGCCGTTGAATGTTGGAAGATTCTGATTGGGTCCTAGCCAAAGGTAACCGTCAACACTTGATAGATTACTGAGTTGAGAGATGGTCGCCAAATAATAATTATCTCCAATGAGCAAGTTGTCGCCAATTGTTTGGAGATTATTGAGTCCCGATAAGTCATCCAACTCTTGATTGTATTCGATGGTCACGGCGCCATTAGCCGTTGTTAAATTATCTACTCCGGAAAGATTTTGTAAGTTGTCATTGTGTCCGACATAAAAATGAGCATCTATGGTGGTCAAACTATTTAAGCCCGAAAGAGTGGAGATGTGGTCGTTTTTACCGATGTAGAAATAATCACCTTGAACAGAGCTGAGTGAGCCAAGTCCGGTTAAATCAGTCAGGTTGTTGTTCTCAAAAATATAAAAATCACCGGTTACAGTTTGTAAATTGTTCAGTCCACTCATGTTGTCGAGTGCACTGTTTTGATCAATGTACAGACTTCCGTCAATGGTCTGAATATTATGTAGCCCATTGAAATTAGTAATATCACCTGCGGTGTTTTCTTGGATGGTTACATTGCCGGTGATGGTCGTGCAACTTGGATAGTTGCTCCCAAAAGCATCAATATCCGCTTGCGAGGTAAAAGTAATATCGCCATTTGCGGGACATTGGGCATAGCTCATGGTTGCCAGCAGCAATGCAGAGAGAAAGGGTAGGAGCCTACTTAATGGTTTGTTGGATGTATTGGACATCCCTATGAATATTGCTAATGAATATTTCATAACGCCGTGTTTGTGTGATGACAGTCAGGTCAAGACCTGAGCTGTCGTCGTGAGTAAGTTTATTGTTTTTTACCTATAATCTACTGGCTTTCAAGTAGTTGTATAGGTGTTTGTTACTTTATCTTTAAAGAGTCCGGCCACATTGCAATTTGCTCTTTAATAGAATCTAGGGTTGCGGGGTCATTGATAAAATACCAACTTACCACCTTGCTGGTAATTGTCTTGTCCGCAGGTTGGTGAAAAAATACAATTGATTTTAGTTGGGGGTATTTCTTGGGGGTTTGTCTAAGCGCATCGGCAAACCAATGTCCGCGATCGCCACCGACGACCAATGACCCAAATTCCGTAATCATAATTGGTTTTTTGAAGGAACTAAACTCTTCATAATTGACGCCAAATAATTCGTCAAATGTCCACCACTTACTCCAAGTTGCCGCATCTCCAAAATTTAAAATACCAATCCCCACATAGTCCACATATTCATCGCCGGGATAAAAGGCATCAAAATATCCATAGGCAGGGTGTGGCGCCCAAACCCAAAGGACATTTTTAATATTAAGTGAGTCAAAAATAGAGCGGATATGTTTCCATGCGGCTACATAATCTTTTGGTTTGTTGTTTTGCGGCCCCCAAGGGTATCTGTAAGGGTCATTCATTTCGTGACCAAAACGTAAGAAAATGGGCTTGTCTAGCGCCTTGACTCCTTGACCCCATTTTGTAATATATTTGTCATAAGTACCGTTGGCAATTGCTTTCAAACTACCTTTTCCCCTTTTTTCGGGAACCGGAATGCCGGGAAATTCTGCTTCATCAAAATCTTCTAACCACGGCTCCCAAGTGATAAAAGGAGTAGAGCCAAGATTGATGATGGTCCTGGCGGCCAGCTCCGGAAATTGCTCATTGGCTTTGCTCCCCCAAGCGGTATATATTGAAAGAATCGGGAAAGTCGTATTTAATGAATCTTCCAAATTGATAATCTCTTCAAAGGATTCACTCTTGCTGTTGTCTGATGCACCCAAAAGTATTTTTTTAGGATTTTTTAGGATGTCAATATTGGAGCGGATAGAATCATAAGCAACTAATGCTTTTTTTCTTTTATTTTCTCTTTTTTCAATAATCAAAGAGTTTTCAATATTTAGGATATTGTTTTCGGCTTGGTTAAGGGCATTTTGGATGGGGCCTTTGGATTTGGCGCCGGCGATGGAAAGGATGTACACAATGAGCAGCCCTAGCGCAAAAGCTCCGGTGATGAAGAGAATTCGATATGTTGGTTTTAATTGCATGGTTTTCTCTTTTTTGGTTATTTTAGCATCTGCTCAATTCCACCGGCTAAATTGTATTGGGGTTTGAAGCCTAGTTTTATTTGTATTTTCGTGTTGTCTCCGACCATGTTCCAAACTTCGTTTTCGCGGTAAGGTAGTGCGCCAAAGACAATTTGAGATTGACTGTTTAATTTTTGCTTGACTTCCAATACCAGCTCTTTTAGGGAAACCGCTTCTCCGCTGCATACATTGTATATTTCGTTGGTGGCAGGTTGCCTTGCGGCTAAAATCATAGCCGAAATCACATCGTCTAGATAAAGAAAGTCTCTTTTTTGTTCTCCTTTGGTCATCTCAAATTTTTCATTTTTCCGCAAGGTGTTGACCATTTGCGGGATAAAAAACTTGGGCGACATATTTCTTCCGAAAAAATTAAAAAGTCTCAAAATGGTAAATCCTTTGTCATAAGTCTTGCTGAAGGTATTGATAAAGTTTTCTGCAAAGACCTTTGTCAAGGAATAGGGGGAAGCAGCATCGGCCAATTGTGTTTCCACAAAAGGCGCCATGTTGCTTCCATACACTTCGCTCGTGCTAGTGAATATAAAGTGTTGATAATTAGTGTTTTGTAGCGCGAAGAGTAAGTTTTTAGTCCCATTTAGGTTAATATTGTTCGTCTCTTCAAAACGGTCAAAATTGCGTTCACGATTAAGCGAAGCCGCTAAATGAAAAATAATATCGGGCTGAATTTTAGCAATGGCAGTCCGGACTACATCTAAATCGGTGATGTCCAAAATAAATGCTTTTGCGGAAGCATCTCCAAATTTGTCCATAATATAGACGTCGGCTTGGGCATTCCGTAGTCTTTCGACCAAATGGCGACCCAAGTAACCATTACCGCCGGTCACTAAAATTCTTTTATTTTTTAATTCTATTGCGCCCATTCAATTTTTAATTTATTCGCAGCATTCACATAGTCCGAAATGTCTTTTTCGGTGTTGATGTGGCCATTTTGATAAAAGTTTTTGTACCAACCAATGGTTTTTTGCAAGGTCTTATCGATTGGCCAAACCGGCTTCCATTTCATGATTTTATTGGCTTTGGAGCAATCCAACATCAATAAATTAGCCTCATGATGTTCCGATTTGTTTTTGCTAAATTCAGGAATAACGGCATCCCAAATTTTTTCCGAAAGGAGCGCAATCTCGCCAACAGATAAATTACTGCCCATCTCCGGTCCAAAATTCCAGCCTTCCGCATATTCTTTTTTGCCTTCCAATAATTTCCAACCCAATGTCAGATAACCGCCCACCGGCTCCAAAACATGTTGCCAAGGACGAGTGGCCTTCGGATTTCTGATTAAAACGGAAGTGCCATTATTAGCTGCTTTCATCATGTCCGGTACCAAACGATCTATCGCCCAATCTCCACCACCGATGACATTTCCGGCACGTCCGCTAGCTAATAAAACATGGTGCTTAGTGCCATAGTCGTTAATATTAAAAAAAGAATTTCGGTACGAAGAAGTTAGTAACTCGGACATACCTTTAGACGCACTATAAGGGTCATAGCCACCCATCCGATCATTTTCACGGTAGCCCCAAATCCATTCTTTGTTTTCGTAACATTTATCGCTGGTGACATTCACAATAGCCCGGATGGAATCCGTTGCTCGGCAGGCTTCATAGACATTAAGCGTGCCCATGATATTGGTAGAAAAAGTTTCTACGGGATCTGCATAAGAAGGTCGAACCAAGGCTTGTGCCGCCAGATGAAAAACAATTTCCGGCTGCACTTTTTGGATGTATTCTTTGAGCGTGTCGGCATCTCTAAGGTCTGCTTTTTTGTCGCCCATTTGAATGCTGATCAATTCAATATGGCTCGGCTGAGTGGCCGGCGCTAAGGAATAACCATAGACATCTGCGCCCATCATTTCCAACCACTTGACCATCCAAGAACCTTTGAAACCGGTATGGCCGGTGACGAGGACTTTGCGTCCTTTATAGATACCGCCAAAGAGCGAATTGAAATTTACCATGTTTTCCATAAAGCGCGATTTTCGTTCCACATTTCATTTAATTTTACATTGTCCCGGAGTGTGTCCATTGGCTTCCAGAAGCCATAATGCTTGAAGGCATAAAGTTCGCCATCTTTTGCTAGATTCTCTAAAGGCGCTCGCTCAAAAACGGTCTTGTCCCCTTCCAAAATGTAATCAAATACCTTCGGCTCGGCAACAAAGAAACCGGCGTTAATCCATCCGCCATCTCCTTTTGGTTTTTCCAAGAAGGCTTCCACACGCTCCGTGTCACCATCAAAAGCGACACCACCAAAACGACCTTCCGGCTGGACGGTGGTCATGGTTAGCGCCTTGCCATGACTTTTGTGAAATTTCACAAGTGCTTCAATATCAACGTTTCCAACACCATCTCCATAGGTGAGCATAAAGGTTTCATCACCTACAACGTCTTTGGCTCTCAAAACCCGTCCTCCTGTCATAGTATGTAAACCGGTGTCAATTAAGGTAATCTTCCAAGGCTCTGAGTGGTTGTTCAGGATCTGTACTTCGTTTTTGGCAATATCAATTTTAATATCACTTTGATGATAAAAATAATTGATGAAATACTCTTTGATGACGTGTCCTTTGTAACCGAGTAAGACCACAAAATCATCATAGCCATAATTACAATATAGCTTCATGATGTGCCATAAAATCGGTTTTCCGCCAATCGTGACCATCGGCTTGGGTTTTAGACTGGTCTCTTCGCTGAGCCGTGTCCCAAATCCACCTGCAAGAATTAATGTCTTCATTTTTTAATTATTTTAGTTGAAATATTGTTGACGTCTATGTGCTCCCATGGTATTTCTTCTTTCATGCGCATGGCTTCCATGGCGGCTAAAATACCCCCTGTGGATTGTATAAAAGCCAATATTGAAAATCCAATCATCCCCCAAGTTCGGGAAGAAGTAAATAATAATTCGCTTTCCGGTACATAATATTTTCGATTGATGAAAACGAGTATGACCGATAAAATGAAAAATATATTGTACCAAATCAATGGTCTTGCAAACGGGGTGAGACTACCGATAACCGCTTTTTTGGCGGTCGGGATATATGGGATTTTGTGATTTAATAAGGACAGGATAAAGGCCAAGAAATATATCGGCCAAAGCGAATATTTTAATATCATGCCGCGCCAGTGAAATCCTGCTTCTGTCTGTGGGTGCACCAAAAATTTTTGAGCATATAGGTAAATCGCTAGGGCAATGACTGCAATCGGTGTGCCTTTTATTAAAAATTCCGCAAAATTCATATTAGCCGGTATGATGCCGGTCATGAAGTACAGCGGCGGAATCATTATAAAGAAAAAGGTCATCAGTCCGGTAAAGTAATAAAAGGAAATAGCACCATAAGAGAACTTTTGCCAAAAGGTAAATTTTTTGAATAAATGTGGGTAATCCACAAATAATACTTCAAAAACTCCCCGTGCCCATTTCAATTGTTGTTTGGCGAAAGACCCAAAATCTTCAGGGACTAACCCTCGATTAACGATGACCGGATTGTAAACGGATTTCCAGCCGGCGGCATGGATGCGCATGGATGTAACCAAATCTTCTGCCAAGGCTACCGCATGTCCGCCAATACTATCAAAGGCCTTGCGGCGAAAAGTGCAGTTGGCTCCTATGGCTACGGCTGCGCCAAATCCATACAGCCCCATTTGTGTCGGACCATAAAAAGAGTAAGTTTGTTCGGCAGCACCGGCAGCGGTGAAGGAGCGATATTGATTGTAGTAACCTTGCGAGACTTGTACAAAACCAACTTCTTCGTCTTCAAAAAAACCCAATGTCTGATCCAAAAAATTAGGAAAAGCAATGTGATCCGGATCAAGAATCAAAATAAATTCTTCTGTGGTCATGGATAAAGCCTTATTGACTTTTCCGGCTTTGGCTCCCGGTAGATTCGCTAAATCCAAATATACCGCTCCATATTTTTCGGCGACTTCCTTAAAGGCTACGTCTTCGGTACTATCCAATAGATAAGTGGTATGGGGATAGGTCACATTCCGCAAGGCTGCGAGTGTTTTTTCATACATCGAAACAGGCTCGCCCGGCGCACTAGTTGTAAAGATGGCCACACTTAATCCATCTTTGGGCTTTGGTACGGTAGGCGGTTTTCTGATACCCAGATAGTTAATCCAAATTAATATTATCCGAAAAATGCCATACCAAAAAAATGTACTCAGAATGACAAAAAGGGGAAAGTTAACAATATGCTTCTTCTGAAACCACCACTCCATTAAATTTATAATACTAAACAATCCCGCAGCCGAAAGCATGAGCAAGATAAACTTGTCATAGAGCTTTACGTCTCTGGCTTGGCGGAATTGCCACATATTTTTGGAAGCTGATTTCTTCATATTCTAGAACGTCAAGTGACTTGATAATCCGATGTAATTACTTTCGTAAAAAACTGTTCTCTGGAACTTATAAAAAGCTTTCAGGTTAAGATCATCTGACCATTTGTAATTAATGAATGTGTTGATATCCAATGGGTTATATTTGGTTTTGTGGTATTTTCGGCCAATTTGGGTTTCGCCGTTGGTATTTTTATCTAAGAAGAGATAGGGGGCATCTGTTCGGGCGCTGAAGCCGTAGTTGATATCCATTCCGATATTCAAATCTTTGTTGAAGGTGTATTTTATCATGCCCACCGCCGAGTGAATAAGTTGGTTGTTAGGTGAAAAGAACGGATTAAAATGGCCTTCGATGCTGTAAGTCGAATCCCAGTTGGCGATGATAGTGTCCAAACTTTCAACGGCAGTAAAATTATTTTTTTTGCTATCGCTGTAATTAATTCCATATCCGGCACGTAGTTCTAAATTCCCCAAGGTCAAAGGCGGAGACACGACCCATCCACTCGCCGTATAGTACGAATTACTCAGGGTCGAAAATTGGTTGATGTTATAAGAAGCTTTGCCAATAAATCCTTTTGGATTGTTGTAGTCAAAGTTGATGCCGTAGCTGGTTTGCATCAATTTATCCGGAATGGTAAAAGAGGTCGCTAGGTAGGGAGCTAATTCAGCGCTTGCGCTCAAACTCATATATTTGGAAAATTGTTTTTTAATATGAAGAAGCCCCGTTAGTGCCTTTTCTTTCGATTTGTAGCCAATGACACCAAGACCGACTTTGACCCCTATCTTAGATTCGATTAAATTAAAATTGGTGAAAGCGGTTAGCCAAGGCGTGGTGTATGTGTTATCCGAAAAGGAGTAAATAGGGTAGGATATTCCGGCTCCGACGGTCATCAAGGTATTGACATAAAGGCCGGCTTCCACATCAGGAGCAATGATGTTTAAAGGTTGGTCGTCATTGAAGACGCCTAAATTAATATTAGCCCAATTACTTCGTGCCCGCACGATTTGTTCTTTGAGTTTTAGGGCAGAAGGCTCATTATTGTATATATAAATTGCCTTGCTGATTTCTTTATAAGCCTTGTCATAGTCCCCTTTCCAGTAGAAAAGCTGAGCTAGGCGTTTGTGGGCGATAAAGTTGTAGTCCTTGGGCAGTTGTGGTTCTATTTTTTGGAGTTGTTTGATGGCTTTATTTAGGTAGCCATGCTCGATGACCTTATTGATGCGATCCAATTTGATGTCGTAATTGTAGGGATGTTTGTTCTCGAGTGCATAGTATTCATTTTGGGCTAGCGCAAACTGTCCGGTTAGGCTGATGGTGTGCGCATGGAGCCAATCCCCATAAATGTCATTTTTGTGGTGATGACGATAATCATTTAAAAGTTTTAGAGATTCTTTGTATTGGTGGGTTTGGTTGAGTGATTGGACTCTTTTGAGTGTATCTATCTTTTGCCCAAACAGGAAACTTACGCTCCATAAAGCAAAAAATAGGACAAAGAAAATTCGATGTCTGTAATTAGTCATTGGATTCAATTTTTACTGTAAATACAGTAGGTTTGGCAAGGTTCTGTAGCTGCTAGATTTTGTATCGCTTACGCAAAAAAATGGAAACTTGTTCTCGATGCAGGACTCTTGTATTTGTATTCAAAGCTAGATAGTTCCGATTGGGCGTGTTGTGATATTGGTTACATAGCAGCAAAATACATGTATTCAGCCCCTGTTGTTTGCCCTAAAAATAGGGATAACACTTGATTTGGGTGATTAATGTCATTTTGAAGTAGTTGGACTATGGGAGTTGTTGAAGGTTTAATTTGAAGTATGGAATCTTGGGTGAACAGTCGATGGTTGTTTTGTTTTCCTTGTTTAATCTCCAAATAATCTTGCCTAATTTGGGATGTTTATTCTGTTTGCGTCCCTAAGGCTAGATTCTCTCGCTCGTCAGGCCTTGTAGGCGCAACGCCCAAAAAGTGCCTGCATTCCAACGGACGCATCGCCCCAAAAAAAAAGCACTCCCGAGATACTTTTATCTAGGAGTGCTCCGCTGATACTTGAGACGTTTTTTTCTTATAAAACTGTCTCAATCACTACTCACCGCAAAGAGTAGCGAATGTGAACTACTGTTGACCGCAAACAACAGTAAAAATGAGAAAACTAAACTATGTGTAGGCGAATTCATTCGCTTATGTCTTTTTTTTGTCGTTAGTTGTCAAGTTTCCGCTCCTATGGAGCTGGTACATTGTTTTCGTGTTGCTGGTTTTACCAAGTTTCCGCTCCTATGGAGCTTGTACATTGTTTTCGTGTTGTCGGAGTTACCAAGTTTCCGCTCCTATGGAGCTTGTACATTGTTTTCGTGTTGTCGGAGTTACCAAGTTTCCGCTCCTATGGAGCTGGTACATTGTTTTCGTGTTGCCGTTGTTACCAAGTTTCCGCTCCTATGGAGCTGGTACATTGTTTTCGT
>JANTGI010000144.1 GCA_024762995.1 Saprospiraceae bacterium
TTTTTTTTCTTTTTTTTTCTAACATCCTTATTTGGTGGTCAATTTGGCTTTTCGGAGTATTTCATTTTTTCGCTTGTAGTAGTAATAAGTCTCGATTTGGGCCCGGATAGGTAGGTCCGAATCTGTTGACTTGTAGGTAATGGAATTTTTATCATCTAAGATGCGCGCCTTGATATTGTCCGACCATTGAATGCCTAGATAGTCTTTGATTTCTCTTTTGATTTCTTTGTCTAAAATAGGGAAAGCCGTTTCTACACGACCGGACAAATTGCGGTGCATCAAATCTGCCGAAGATAGATAAATTAGGTCTTCTCCGCTGTGATAAAATTCAAATACGCGGCTATGCTCTAAAAAGCGGTCCACGATACTTATTCCTTCGATATTCTCGCTTATTTTCGGAAGACCGGGTATTAAGCTGCAAATTCCACGAATAATAAGTTTTATTTTTACACCGGCATTACTGGCATCGTATAGCTTGGTAATGATGGCCGGGTCTTGGAGACTATTGCACTTTATGGTAATTTTTGCTTTATTTCCCATTTTTGCCTGACGAGTCTCATAATCGATTAACTCTTCTAGCGTACTCCTTAAATTAAATTGTCCCACCAATAAATGCTCAAAGTCATGTGGTGGCTTTTTGAAATTCTCTAAAAAGTAAAATACTCCGGCGACTTCTTTGGTGATACGGGTATCTGCTGTAAAAAGACCAAAATCACTATAAATAGATGCCGTCCCTTCATGAAAATTACCGGTACTTAAGTACGAATACAAAACGGGTTTGCCGTCTTCAAGCCTCCTAAAGAGCACGAGTTTGGAATGTACTTTGAGTCCTGGAAAACTATAAATCACCCTTACTCCGGCTTTTTCCAATTTTTCGCCCCATTCCAAGTTGTTTTTTTCATCAAATCTAGCTTTTACTTCAATGAATGCGGTGACTTGCTTGCCGGCTTTGACGGCATTCATTAAGGCTTGCTGGATGCGTGATTTTTTGGCGGTGCGGTATTGGATGATCTTGATATGCGTAATGTCCGGGTCTTTGGCCGCATCTTCAAATAATCTGATGACACTTTCGTAAGAATTATACGGAAAGTTAACAATATGATCTTTTTCTTTGAAAGCGGAAAATATATCTTTGGCCTTTCTCAAAGGAGGATAGGGAAGTGGCGGTAAAGGTCTATATTTTAGGTCATCCCGTCCAAAGTCCGGAAACTTGAAGAAATCAAAATTATTGTGGTATCTACCTTCCGGCAAAAGGTCTAATTTTTCCATCCCGAAGGTCTCCATCAGAAATTCCAAGAAATGTTTGGGCATATTGCGGTCATAGACCAATCTTGCCGCCGGCCCAACGTTTCTTTTGGATAGGCTGTCCCTTATCTTGCTAATTAAATCTCCCGAAAATTCATCATCAATGTACAATTCTGCATCTCGGGTCAACTTTATGCTGTACGTATCTATCACGTCATAGCCCGGAAACATCCAGCTAACACTTTGGCGCACGATGTCATCCAAGATAATCAGGTTTTTCCTTTTTCTATGACTTGGTAGTATAATAAAACGGGGAACTTCTCCGGAAGGAATATTGACAATGGCATATAGTGTAGGAGATGTAGGTTTATTCTTTTCCTTCAGCATAATCGCCAAGTATAGCGAGGCATTATTGAGAAAGGGGCGGATTTTATTCTTAACCAAGAGTACCGGCTGGATAAATGGGAGCAGTTTGGAGTGAAAATAGTTCTCTATAAAATGCATTTGCTCCTTATCAAGGTCTAATCTTCTCAATAGGTTGATGCCTTGCTTGCGCAATTCGGGAATTGTGTCATTAAATATCTGACTAAATTCTTCCTGCTGTTCATTGACTATGGCGTGAATTTGTTTGAGCGTATCTTTCGGGTCAAAACCTAGTTCTTTCTTTGTTTTTTTTCCGATTCTAATCAGATTCCGCATTTGACCTATACGCACCTTAAAATATTCGTCCAAATTAGACGAAAAAATCGCCAAAAATTGAATCCGGCTCAGTAAAGGAACGGATTTATCTTTTGCTTCTTGCAATACCCGATGGTTAAAATGTAACCAGCTAATATCCCTGTACAAATATGGGTATTGTTTGGATGGTTTGTTCATTGGTGAATTATTCGGTTGGATAAACTCTGTTTCCCACATAATACCTAGTTTTGACGTTTGATGCTCAAATATACAGATAGTTTACTAAATGGATGCAAGAATTAATCCACTTTTTGGCACATGGTTCTTCCATAAAGACCTACATCCTATTTGGCGACAATGGTGTATTTTATGTGTTGATGGACAAAAACAACTTGGACTCCAAGACTCAGGTAAGGCTTGAATTCTTTTTGCGCAAGCAAGTCAAAGTAGGCTTTACTTGCGTAAATTATTTTTTTCTCCTTCCGAATTTTAGTTTTTTTCAAAATAAGACGGGCGTCCCGCCATGTGGAATTTTGACGATAAAAGGCTCGACCGTTCGCAAATTGGACTTCGGAAGCTAGATTTTGTTGTTTCCCTTGCTCATCTACATAATCTAGCGCTTTTTTGAGCGAAGCTTGGGCGTTGGCAGTTCGTCTGGATTTTTGAATGGCGGCACTTTCTTGTGTGGTCGTTCGTATGGCGGCAGGTGTCGGCGGCAGTTTTCGTTGACCTTGATTCCAAATGACATCTTCCATGCCTAGTGTTCCTTGACGCAATAAATCGGCTTCGTTGTCAATAATAAGAAAACTGGTATAGGGAGTGATGATTCCATATTTTTTGGCCGTGGTGATGAGTTCATCTTTGACTTCTTGGCTCTCGCCATTCAGCCGGATTTGGTCATAGAGATAGGCGACTTTTCGGGTTGCCCAAAGGCGGGGAATAAAGTCATTTTCTATCTCCGGTTTTGGATTAAACTCATAAGTGTAGGTTTTGGATGATCCATTTATTTTTCCGGTGAGAGTGATTCCTATTTTTCCTTTCCCGGAATATTTGCCGAAGAGTAATAGGGTCGAGCCGCTGAAAAGGTTGGGCAATACCTTGGGTTGTAACGCACTAAAGCGGATATTTGGTGAAGTAGTTATTTGTATGTCGGTCAGCACTGGAGATGAGACCTTGCGGAAAAAACTGCTCACTTTAATCTCTATGTTTTCTTGCTCGGTGACATAGGTTCTGTAGCCGTTGCTATGGTCTGTGAGAAGGTCTAATAGTTTGATATTCAAGTCATTACCTACGCCGAAAGTAAAGATTCTACGATTTTTGTTTAGCTTTTCATCGACCATTTTGATGATTTCTTTGGGGATGGTTTGTCCGATGGTCGGTCTCCCGTCAGTGATAAAAACCGTCATTTCCGGACGCTTGGGGTCTATTTTTTCCGTAAGGGCTATGTCCAGTGCATCAAAAATATTGGTACCACCGGAGGGCTTTAATTGAGCAATCCAATCCTGCGCAATTTTGATATTTTTGGCGGAAGCCGGTCGGCGCTCTGAAAATAAAGGGGCGGCTTCGGTAGAAAACCGGACAATGTTAAATCGGTCATGGTCATTTAGGTGGTTGATACAAAAGGACAATGCTTTTTTGGCTTGTTCGATTTTTGGGCCGCGCATACTGCCGGAGACATCCAGGGCAAAAGTGATGTCTTTGGCTGCAATTTCTTCCTGATTGGCAAATCCGGGGCTGAGACTCCATTGAAAATATCGTTCTCCGTCGCTGTCTTGGTAGCTAAGAAAATGGCTATCTATATTCCCTTTTTTGGTGTCCAGATAAAGCCGCAATAATCGCCCGCCAAGCACATTTTTGGATTCTGCGGAAGCATGGGCTTTATTTTTGGCGGTATAGGCGACGTCTATTTCATGGGTGGGACACAGGATGGCGCCGATGTCCTGCTTGGCGGCTATCTTGAAGTCTAGGATTAAGTCTTGAATTTTAGTCGAAGGCATCGGGATTTCAAGCAGAGAGAGTTGGTTGTCCTTGGTTAGTGCGGTTTCAAATTCCAAGGTAATTTGCCGGTCGGCATGTGGGGCGATGGGAAAAATCTGTAATTTGATTAAGCCTCCATCCTGATATTCCATCAAAGCCGGATCAATTTGTCTGCGTACAATGTCATTATATATTTTTCGGGCCTTCTTGGCTTCTAGGAGCTCTGCATTGACGGGCTGACCATCTATTTTCATAGAAAAATGATGTATGGTCATACCTTTCGGAATGGGAAAGATGTAGTTGCCTTCAATGCGTCCGGATGTGGGATTGTGGAATACTTGCGTGAATTTAACCTTAGCCATATTAAAATTTATATCGGCTTCGATACGCAATGATTTGGTGTCTAATGCTTGATTTTGGATAGTTGGAGGAATCGGCGGTCGGGGTACGGGGTCAATAATACGCTGTGCCAACGCGCCGCCGGCTAAGAAAATAAGGAGAAAAGATAGGATGTTTTTCACAGTATATTTTTAAGCGGTTAGTAAATCTGCCAGATGTCGTCAGGTTTGCCGAAGTGGGAAATACAGGCTATTAAATGAATGACTATTCGGTGAATACATTTCAGATGGACTAAAATGCCTTCCACCGAATAGCCACCCCAAATCTAAAAGTGATAGTTTTTCTTTTTTGCCTGGCTTTTGATGGCTTTCATCATGGCCTTGTCGAGGGTATTTTTTTCTGCCTGCGGTGTGCTTTGCCGGACTTTTTCTTCATATTTTCGTGCTTTGGACTCTGTATCTTTGAGTTTTTTCAGGATTTGTGCTCTCTCTTCTTTGAGTGCTTGGATTTTGTCTTTTAGTTCTTGCTTCGTCAGGTTTTTGAGATCTTCGGGTAATACTTCTTCTTCCACTTCATCCAAGACTTTATCGTCTTTTTCGTAAGCATCGACTAAATCCCATGACGCATTATTGTATTGTTTTTTTGACTTAAAAGCGGCTCTTTCCCGCATATTATTGACACTCATACTCGCCGCATTTGCATCTTGGATAGTTTGGCGCGATTTGTAGCCGACGGCTTGTTGATTAAATCCGATGTAGGTCTTGTTTAATTCAGAATTCAATCTGATGATGGTGGTGTCAAATGGCGTAGGGATACGGGTCTCTTTGACATTCGGGTCAATGTTAAAATATTTGCCTTCTGCGAGATAAGCTCCATCTTGCCATTTGGAATTGATGCCGCTTTGATAGCTTCCGCAAAAGATGGTATTGATAATAATGCCTTGCTCGATGGCGTTTTTGCAACTTTTACGGTAGTCCTTTGGGCCTTGGTCGAAAGGCTCGTTACCGGCAATAAAAATAATTTTCAGGGTTTTATCGGAAGAGTCCCAATCTAGTTGGTGAACCCCATCTTTGATGACCCAACCACAATATTCGCTGCCACCATTGGTTTTGAGTGCAAATAATTCTTCGGATATTTTGTCTAAATCGGTCGTCAAATTGGAGACCTGTCGCACAAAGCCTTCTCGGCCGGACAAACCGTCATTACCGTACTCGTACAAGGCGATTTCAATGTCCGGGATTTGGTCATTTTGTTTGGCGGTGGCCAATTCATTGACCATCTTCCAAAGCTGTGATTTTGCTTGGTCAATGAGTCCGTCCATGCTGTTAGATGTGTCCAACATGAGAGCTACTTGGATTTTGGGTTTCGACGGTGGCGTGTTTTGCGTGACGGGATGAGTAAATGCCATCAGGCTTAGGAGGAGAAATAAGGACAGGAATCTTTGCATTTTGGTTTTTTTTGGTGAGAAATGGGGTGCCCATTAGGAGCGAAATGGTGTTTTTGTTATCTCTATGATGAGCAGCGGGTGGGATATGGTGTGGGGCGGGTTGGATTTAACATTTTTTTAACGTTTTTATGTGGCATTCCGATGAGCGGTGTTTGAATAGTAAGCAAAATGAATTACAGGTAGCTTTTATTGGAATAATACCTTTTTACTAAACCATTGATTTATATGGCTTATGCTGAATAAATCGCCCCTAGTTCATGTAGGCGAGACGCCTAAGCCTAGAACCAACTCCCCTTCTTGCCCTGCATCACCACAGTTTATCACAATTTTCGCTTTCGCAAAAAGCTTTTTTATGACACCAATTTGCTTCTTAACACCTTCATTATCAATGATTTTTATCTCAAACTTATCTGGGAGCATAGGTAGATTAATAAGAGCCCATTTCTTTCAGTGTGGCTTATAGTCATTAGGTTCATACAGCGTACAAAAGTGTCCAAAAGTCCAAGCCACCTGATAGCCGTTTCCTTCAAAATAGCCATTTTGCCTAGCATTTGCACCTAGGATTTTAGCTATTTCTTTGGCCACACTGGGCTTTTCGGCTATACAGACTTTCATGGTCGAATCGACTAATTTTATTTGAACTGGTTAAATTACAGATTTTTTCAGAAAGAAAAGGCTTCTTACTTGTTTGGCATTTAATTTCGGAATAAAGAAGCCAATTTTTTGTAAATCTTTCCCCTTTAGGGACACAATCAGAATAATTATCCCAAGCCACATCCATTCGTCCCCTTTCGGACAATCTCCTAAATTATAATTCTCCATTTCATTCTAATGTCTGAAGTCGGACAATTCATATCAAAAAGGTGCCATACATTTGGATTGATAATCGAATTATTCACATCAAAAAAAAGACTAATGAAAAAAATAATTACTGCATTCACGTTCTTTTTTGTCACTTTTAATTTATTACAAGGACAAGTGACCATTACAAACACTACAAATTACTTGACACAAGACCAATTGCTATTGGCCAACGAACTAAATGAATCCGGAGAGCCTTTTGCGGAAGCGCTGGGTTACAACCTTGACGACTTGGACCCAATGACACTAAACAGCCCCGATTCTATTGCCTATACGCTTGGCATTGAAAATTACGAATACTCACGATACCAGTTAGGGACGGTAATTTCTCGATCAGGAATTGGCTTACACATGATGTGGGGGCCAGCCATTATGAATATGGCAGCGATGATTACCGATTCTACTTTTGATGGCTCATTTACCGGCGGAACGGCCAATGGATACAAAGAAGATGATGTCCTAATGATGAATATTATGGGATTTGGGGCACGTGCCCACATGACCCCTTTTGCACATCCTTGGCCACAATTTGCAGAATTCACAAAGGGAGATCCACACCTTCCACAAGCAGTACAAGCTGGATTTGAGACTGATTTTGCTTCATTACGTTGGGATCGCGCGAAGATGGAAAAGGTGTTAAATCTAGGTGCTATGGGACAATCCTTGATGAAACAATACCTTTGGGCACAAGATATGTTAAGTGCATTTCATGATGCCAACGAAGGTGAAGTTGCTGTTGCAGATGGCAACCCCGATGATGCCAATGGTCAATTTGATGCATCCAAAAACATCTTCTTTGGTGGTGATAATGCGGATGGTTTTATCGGACAAGTTTTGACTGCTGAAGCAATCAATAAGACCCTTTTTATTATCAACAAGCTAGCCTATGACGGCGCCAGTTTAGGGGCTATTTCTCCAGCAACCTACGATCCAACTCAAGGAATTAAATACTTTCCACATGGAATTGACGTCGAAGAAGGCATGGTTATCGCCGGACTTCCACCCAGAATGACCAGTTTGACTGTCTCAGACCCAAAGAGTGTTTTATTTGATCAAATATCTTATTTGTGGGGAGCTTTGAATTTCAAAAACATGATGGATCCAGCCAATACTTCTGATGACGCACACTTGGCCTATAAGTATGCATTTGACGGGGATCCATTTCCTGCGGCAGCATCTGTTACAGGCATGGCGGGGCCATTTGACTTAATGAAAGGAACCAGCAAAGTTATCTTTCAGAATATGATGGCCATGCATTTCAATGACTCCATGGGCTCATTTGTAAGTGAATCAAATCTAAGCAATGGAGTCGTGGTCAAAGGCAACAAAATTAGCGCAGTTGACGCCGGTTATATGCTAATGGTCTTATCAAAAATGGTTGAAGAGTTTGCCGGAACACCCATTGAATCCATGGCTACTAATGCCATCAACATGCAGGCCAATTTCATCCTAAATTCATTTAAAGATCCTACCGGCGGGTACTACAATGGTGTGGAACTTGGTGTAGGGCCTATGACCACACCCAAATTGGCCGTTAATCAAGCCGCCATTGCCCGTGGTTTGTACGCAGCTTATGCCTTAACAAATAATGCCGCCTATTTGACTGGAGCAAATGAAGCCTATGCTAGATTGATGAGTTTTTATCGTCCAAGTGTCATGACTTTCCAAACAGAAGAAAACAATGCCATTGCGACCTATACACCTTGGAATGTAGCCATCATCACAGGTGCTTTACGTGAAGCCGCTGTGGTTGGGAATAAAACAGAAGCACCAACGGTATATACACGCTTTTTCAAGAAAATAATCAACAAGATGCAATTGGCTGAATTTGGTCCCACAGGTGAGACTGGTTCGGACTCTGATGGTGATGGAGTGCCCTATTTGATGGATCAACCCGATAACCTACCACCTATTTTTGCTCCGGAAGGGACTTATGATTTAGGTGTAGTTGCCACCGTAAACATTGAAGATCACCTTCAAGCGCTGACTTCATTTCCCAACCCGGTAAGAGAGCAGGTAACCATCTCCTTCAACTTAAAGCATTCTGCCCAAGTCAAATTGGATATTTATGACCTAAATGGACAGCGAGTATCATCCAAGTCCCAATTATTTCTACCGAAAGGGCAGCAACAAATTGAAGTAGATGTCACCCAATACCCGGCTAATACGTTTTTCTACAATCTCACTATTGACAACAAAACAAGCATTGCCGGTCAATTTACAAAACAGTAATTTTTTCATTTGAATTCATTGTGAAACCACTAAGCCTTTATTGTGCTTGGTGGTTTTTTTTGTAACTGGCCCATTTTTCAGACCAACTTCCTAAGCTTAGTCTTTTCTGTCAGGCCTTTTTCACTGACTTGCGTCAAAAGATTAAGTCCGGGCTTTTTACCAATATCAATAGAGCCTAATTCTTCTTGCATCCCCATTGCTCGCGCTCCATTGATTGTCGCCCACTTCAAAAGTATCTCAAATGAAATGTAGGAATTGTACTTGGCAATGGTTTTCATTTTCAAGTAAGTGGAGTGTCCATCGTTTTGAAAAACGGCAATCACATTCACCTTACGAATATCACTATTTTTTTTCATATTTCTCGGCGCATCCTTCATAACAAATAAACCAAATGATTAATTGCCCATTTGAAATCTCAAATTTGGGATTAAGCGGATTATTATTACCATCGCATAAGATTTTAGAATCATCATATGACAGCGTTTGACCCGACTGATTCCCAAAACCGGGTGTACACAGACTCCCGTTAGACCAAATCATATTCCCCGGTAAAAACTCCAATTCTTTATCAATCATTGCAGGGTAAAATTGACCGCTTCCATCTCCCGGATCAGAATATACTTCAATTAATTTCCATTTACCACTACCTGCATCCAACTGCTTATCATTGCGAAAGGTACAAGCGGATAGCTCTATTAAAAATAAGCCTAACACAAGTATGAAATATTTGATTGTCTTTAACTTCTTAAAATGCATAACATAAGTTTTAACAATGGTTCTGTAAGAAAAGATTTGTAAAAAACCATAGGAAGTTGGATATTGTGGTCTCAAAACTACAAAACTCCACCCCCTATGAGTAAGAGCAAAGCCCTCGTGA
>JANTGI010000145.1 GCA_024762995.1 Saprospiraceae bacterium
AAGAAGAAGAGAAGAAGGCCGCTGCCGCTGCTGCTGCCGCAGCAGCCTTAGCTCTGAAACAAAAGGAAGAAGCTGAAGCCTTGCGCAAAGCGGAAGCGGAAGCCGAAGCTAAACGAAAAGCAGAAGCGGAAGCCGAAGCTGCCAGACTAAAAGCGGAAGCGGAAGCCAAGCGTAAAGCAGAAGCGGAAGCCGCCAGACTAAAAGCGGAAGCGGAAGCCAAGCGTAAAGCAGAAGCGGAAGCCGCCAGACTAAAAGCGGAAGAAGAAAAGAAAGCGGCTGCGACAAAAGCGGCGGCTGCCGCTGCTGCTGCATCTGCCGCTGCGGCCTTATTCTGGAAGAAAGAAGTAAAGGACAGTGACTTTATGCACTGTAATGAGTACAAAGGTCATCAAGTCAATGATAAGTTGAACAGGGTAGCTTTCTTTAAGCGTAATGGAAAATTCTATTTTGCGGTCTATGATACCGGTGGAAATGTGAAGTTGCGAAGTGAAGGATTTGATACCGTCGAAAATAGAGATGCGATCCTAGCTGCAGTCTTAAAGAATATGAAGAATGACGAACGCTACTATAAGCGCGAGCAAGGAGATCATTTTTGGAATGTCTTAAAAGATGAGTCCGGAAGAGTCTTAGCTTGGTCTTGTGCCGAGAAGAAGAAGGCGGCTGTTGTCGCACCTGCTGCGGCTGTCACAACGGCTGCTGCCACAGCCGCCACCACAGCCGCCACCACAACGAAGGAAGTGGTGAAGGAAGAGCGGAAAGGGGGAATCCCTTGGTGGTTGTGGTTACTACTAGGGCTGCTTGCTTTAGGCTTGATAGGCTATTTCAAAGGTTGTTTCGGTTGTAATGCGACCGATACCGGTGGTGCTGCAGCAACCACCGAAATCAAGCACGAAGAGACGAAGCAGGAAGAGCCCGCAGTCGTTCAGAAGTCTGAAGAAGAGTTGGCTGCGGAGAAACAAGCAGAAGCAGATCGCCTAAAAGCAGAAGCAGAAGCGGAAGAGAAGAGAATCATCGAAGAAAAAGCACTACGTGAGCGAGAAGAAGCTGAAAAACTAACACCTGCCGTTGGTGTTGATGCGGGCTTTGAGAGAGTCAATGAGCACAAGTAATTGATGCTTCTTTTTGAATGAATCAGATATTTATGGACATTATGCTTTTTGGCATAGTGTCCATTTTTGTAATTGTTTAGGTACTCCGGTTTTTAGGCAGAAAATAGCTTTTTGTGATGGTTTCTTTGGGATGTATTCGGCATTGACTTTGCCGGATTTTTTGTCTAGTATCCTCAATATCTTGGTCTAATTATGAATGGAAGTATGTTCGCATACACAGATTTTTTTATCATGTCCTTACGCAATTGGTTTTTTTTTCCGGCATTTTTTTTCTTGACTTTCTCTTTTTGCTCGTCTCCAAGCCCAACTGGTACGAGGAATGGAACAAAAAAAGAAAGGAAACAAGATTTTAAACATCGTTCTATTACCTTCATTGTCGGTGAAGACAAAAGCGCCAATAAGTATTACACTTATGCGGCTAAATATTTTAGACAGCATGAGATGAGTGAAAACAACAAAGTAATCATCGCTCCTTTGTCCTTCATTGAAATCATGAATTATTTGAACACTATTCCCGATAACGAAAAATGGGACAAAATCAATATCATATCTCATGGTAATTCTTGGACGGGCCTTGCGGTAAAAATTAAAAAAAATGGTCCGCGTACTACGCTTGAGTCTGTAATGGATGCCCAGAGTAATGGAGAGTTGCCGGTCCTTAAAAACGGTATTTATGATGAACATTCCCGTATTATTCTTTATGCTTGCGGGTTAGGACTTAATGAGGGATTGATGTATAAACTCAAGGAAGTATTGGCAGCGGATAAAAGCCCAATCATTACATCAACGAAACTGTTTAATATTTTCTCTGCCGGGCCAACAACTTCTAAGCATTCTTTGGCGTATTTTTATAATTCTTTTTACCGACCGGACAGGTATCTTGGTAAAGGTAATTTGGAAAAACAGTTACGCAGTCGGTATCCTGATGTGGATATTGATTGGATGGCGGCTCTAAAACGGAAATTGCCTGATTATCCGGGGCAAGCCTTCTCCTATAAGTACCATATTCCTATTAGTTGGACAGAAGTATATTTGGCGAAAGCCGACCGCCCGTCCCTAAAATCCAGAAGCGACATCATCAATTGGGTGTTGAACCAACCGGAGTTTTTAAGATTGGTGGAAGAATATGATATTCCCTTAATAAAGTATCAATGGTCTGTTCAATACTTGAATTATACCAATGCTGACGGAGAAACTCGTCCCGCCATGCGTGTCAAAGGAAAAACAACGGTCGTAAGTGTACTCAAAGAACTGGTGGACCCATCTACCAAGGAGACCTATGTGCCGGAATTGAATGATGAACAATATTTTATGACACTCTGATGTCCACTTCAACAAAATATTATCCCGCAAAACTATTGCTATTTGGAGAATACACCGTTTTGCATGGAGGGCAGGCCTTAGCGATGCCCTTTGACCGGTATGTCGGTTATTGGAGATTCCTAAAAGAAGGAGAGCAAGCCCAAAATAGTCTCCAACCTTTTTTTCAATATCTCCAAACCGTTTTCTCTAAAGATAGTCTGGACTTTAATGCTTTTGCCGGGGATATTTCGGAAGGGCTGATTTTTGATTCTACGATCCCGTGGGGATATGGTGCGGGTAGTTCGGGAAGTTTATGTGCGGGGATTTGGGATAAATATGGCCGTGAGCAGGGAGATATAGAAAAACTCCGAACTATTTTTGCGCAAATGGAGTCCTTTTTTCACGGCAAAAGCTCCGGGATAGACCCTTTGGTCAGTTATCTTAATCGGCCGGTTCTTCAATCAGGTAACTCCATTGAAGTGCTCGACGCTATGTCATTGCCAAAAGAAATAAGTGTTTTTGATTCCGGGATTTCTCGTCGTACAGCCCCTTTGGTGGATTGGTATCATCGTGAATATGCCGAAAATCCCGGTTTTAAACAGCAAGTATTGGATAAGTTGCTTCCGCAAAATACCAAAGCTATTGAAGCGATTAGAGCAAAAGATAGGTCCACTCTGAAAACGGCTTTTCAGGAAATTAGCCGATGGCAAAAAGAATTCTTTGCCTATTTTATACCTGAATCAGTCCGGGGCGCTTGGGAGCAAGCAGAAAAGGAAGGAGATTTTTTTAAGATTTGTGGAGCCGGCGGCGGTGGCTTTTTTTTGGTGTGGAGCGATTAGCAGGTAAGGAGTAGAGACCAAGGCATGCCTTGTCTCTAATCCTTCAGACAAGGCACGCCTTGTCTCTCCTGCAGTTAATAACTATACTTCATCCGCAAGAAAACACCATCCAAGAAATTATGGTATTGATCTTGGTCGTCATTACTAAACACTATTTGACTAATCAATGAAAGATCGAAATTATCCGAAAGGTTATATGAAATATTGGGATTGATAAACAATGGGTTGGCTTTGACGGGACTATAAATGATGGCTAGGCTGCCATTTAATAAGGGGTTAAATGGGAAGGAAAATTGGGTCACGGTCGCCCATTGATATGGATAAAGGTTTTTGGGGGAGACTTGAAAATTAAAAACTTGCCGAAATGGTGCGTTGGTTTGACCATTGCTATTGTAAAGTAAACCCCACGAAGCATAAAGCCCTTTTTTGAAGGAATAATCCAAGCTTGTCGTGGCGCTGAGTGAATTGTCGAGATTTTCTTTGTTATTCAAAAAGGTGGATATTTCTCCTTTAAACCCCAGGTTTTTGATGCTCCCGGCCCAGCCTGCGCCCAAAACCACTTCTTCTTCCATCCAACCCGATAAAAACTGTAAATCGTAGGTTTTGTAATGAGTTTTCCAGAGTAGGGCGGCAGTCCATCGATCGAAGTCTTTGTTGGGGCTGATGGCGAATTCCATTTTGTCCGAAAGGCCGATGTAGCGAGAGACACGCAAGGCATCACTACCCGGTTGCTCCACATAGTCAAAATCGAAAAATGAAGCGGTATTAAAAATATCATTGGGATTCCAGATGGTATTGATGCCCCAATTGATGCGTTGGCGACCGAGCCGGACTTCCCATTTTTCTCCGGCATATTCCATAAATAACCGGTCCAACACGCTATGTGCAATCACTCCTTCTTTTTCCGAAAGGACAGCGGATAAGGTGATGGCATCGTTTGAGCTAGTATTCAATGCTTTCGCAAAAGCGGGGGATTGTGTGTTGAGTTTGGTAAATTCTCCCCAAAGCAGTCGGCTTCGCAAGTCTGCCCGAAATGTCCACTTTTCATTTAAAAAGTATTTGAAATTGATTCTATTATGGAGTAGATTGTCCGTTATTAAGCCTTTTTTACCCGAAAGGGGCTGGTCAAAAATTAGATTTTGCTGCATAAGGGAAAGGTAGCCGTCAAGGGCGTATGGTTTTGGTTTTTCTTGGGCTTGTAGGATTTGAGTGCAGAATAGGAGGAGTAATACGATGTTTTGAATTTTTCGTAGGAGCGACTGTCGGTTCCGAATGAGTTCGGAAGTACCGACGGCAGACGAAGCTTTCCATTTTTGTAGCCATATTTTATTCATCCGCTATGATTTTACCGTCATCCAAAGTAATTACCCGCCGAGCGCGGTCAATCACACGTTGGTCATGTGTCGAAAAAATAAAGGTTGTGCCTTCTTCCTTATTGAGATTGGCCATGATGTCAAGGAGTTGGGCGGTGGATTTGGAGTCTAGGTTGGCGGTGGGTTCGTCTGCAAGGACAAACTTGGGTTTGGATGCGAGCGCACGAGCGACGGCGACTCTTTGTTGTTGGCCGCCGGACATCTTGTTGGGGCGTTTGTTGGTTTCTCTTTCCAGTCCAACGGCTTTGAGCAGTTCTTTGGCTCTTTTTTGACGCAAGTCCTGTGGTTCACCTTGCATCATCATGATAAATTCGACATTTTCTAAGGCGGTGAGTACCGGAATCAAATTATAGGCCTGAAAGACAAAACCAATATTGTGTAAGCGAAAGTCAATTAATTGGTTGGCATTCAAATTGGTGATTTCGGTCTCATTGATGATGACGGAGCCGGAAGTCGGTTGGTCTAACCCACCGATGATATTGAGTAAGGTCGTTTTGCCGGAACCGGACGGTCCGACGATGGCGGTAAACTCCCCTTCTTTGATGTTCAAATCGACTCCATTCAAGGCGCGGACTTCAATCTCGGAGCCTGCATTGTAGATTTTGAATAAGTCTTTGGTTGTAATGATGCTCATTTTATGTTTTTTTTAGATGGAACGAACGGCTTCAGCGGGATTCAGATTCAAAGCTTTTTTGGCAGGAACCAAGGACGATAAAAAGGCCACCAATACCGTCATTAATGTAATCGAAAAGTAATAATGCCCCGGCATATAGGGATAAATAATCGCACTGATGCCCAAGCTCTCCAACCCCTTGGCCGCGACGGACAAATCAATTCCCTTATGGGCAAAATATTGAATGAAAAGATAAGACAATAACATGCCCACGGGTACCGCAATCGAAGAGAGAAAAATCGTCTCAAAGACAATCATCGAAAATAGTTTGATTTTATTCATGCCGACAGACATCAGCATACCTAGTTCGCGGCGGCGTTCTAAAATGGCCATCAGCATCGTGTTGACAATCCCAAATGCCAAGGCAAATAAGATGATGCCCATAAAAATATAAATGACACTGGACATCATTTCTTGGGCGTAACCCAACTCCGGAGCGACTTCGTCCCAACCTTGTACCTTGCTGTCGGGGATAGCCACTTGTAAGCTTTTTACGACTTCGTCCACTTGATTGATGCTTGGGCAAATGGCAGCGATTTCATGGATTTTACCGTTAAGATGGCCTAGTCTATTTAGGTCGTCCCTTTTGATGAAAATATTGTACTCGTCATAGCGGGAGCTGGATGACTTATAGATGCCTTCCACTCGAAAAGCAGCGGAGATGATGTCGTTGTTTAAGTCTTGAAAACTGATGACGATTTTGGAACGGACTTTGGCGCCCAGTTTATCGGCTAGTTTTTGACCGATTACAGCGGGGTTACGCTTGAATTTAGTAAAATACGTGCCCGATGTCAGCAAAGTATGGATGTCGCTGACCTGTTTTTCTTGTTCGGGGTTGATGCCCATCAGGCGGACACCATAGGCGCCTTTAGAGCTTGATACCATGCCCATTACAATCGTCCTTTCTGAAAAAGCTTTGATATTTTTGTTTTGCCGCAAGGCTGCTAAAGTCTGCTCAGGTTGGGAGATATAGCTTTTGATATTGGGGTCATTGATATAGTCGGGATTGTGGATTTGGATATGAGACAAGTAGGTGTTAATGGCACCGTTCATCCGTTGTTCATTCAATCCGAGTGTCAGGGCCATGATGAAAAGACCCGCCCAGATGCCCAATACAATGGAAAAGATGACGACAAAGCTACGGAGTTTATTTCTCCATATATTTCGCCAGGCTATTTTTATGATTTGTATCATGAATGGAGTTTGTGGTTAGGCGCGCATGGCTTTAATGGGGTTCAGATGTAAGATAATCCATATCGGATACAGGCTGATTAGGATAGAGATGCTCAAAATGATCAACCCATGTGTCGTGAATATCGTAGGGTCGGTACTTGCAGGAATCAGTGGCTCAAATCCATACGATTCCATCGCTTTATTGGCTTGACCACTAAAATCAATGGGATGGGTGTGGTAGTAGTAAACGAGCGGACTCACCGCAATCATCCCTAAAATGACTCCTATTGAACTCAGAAAAATCGTCTCAAAGAATAGAATGAGTGCCAATTTTAGCTTTTTCATGCCGATGGATATCATGATGCCGAGTTCATACATACGCTCCTGCACCATCATCAGCACCGTCCCGAATATGCCAAAAGTAATAATCATGTACAAAATGGCAATCATGATGATGCCACCGATGCTATCGACTTTTATGGTTTGGTCGATTTCGGGTTGCATTTGGTGCCAATCCATGACTTCGTAGTCATCGGTATTGATGGCTTGTGCAATTTGGTGGGCGAGTTCTTTTTCATTAATCCGGTCTTTTTTGAGAATGACCAAGCTGGTCACTACGTCCGGAGCATCCAAGTACTGCTGAAAAGCTTTTAAGTCCATAAAAACGGTGGTTTGATCGAGCAGTGGATTTTTCATGTCAATCACTCCGCTGATTACAAATTTTCCGGCGGCATTGGAGCCGTGGTAGCCTTGCCCGATTAATATCAACGTATCATTTATCTTGGTATTAAAGAATTTGGCGACCTTTTTTCCGATGATGATTTCGTTATCCTTTCGGAAAATATGCCCCGAGACGATGCGGTCTTCAAGGGGCTTCATTCGTTTTTCTTTTTCGGTTTCTACTCCGGTGATGCTCAATCCTTTGGTTAAATTATTGGCGGAAGCGAGCGCAAAATTGGATAATCTAGGCACGATGTCCACCACTCCATTCACTGATTTTATTTGGTCTTGAAGGTCTTGGTTGACGACAAAACCATTGTTTATGCTTTGTTCTTCCCAATACCCTTTGGCATGAACTTGCACATATCCGGAGTAATTGCCGACGACATTACGAATCATGTTGGCATACATCCCTAGTTGGATAGACCGCATGAAAATGGCTAAAAATACAGCGATTACGATGGATACGATGGTAATAGTGCTACGCCGTTTGTTTCGCCAGATATTTCGCCAAGCTAGTTTGAGAATCATATTGTTGATTTTTTGTGGAAGGCAAAAGGGGTTATTTTAGGCGTTTCATGTAGCGTGTGGTGAAATAAGCATCCGGTATGGGCTTGTCAAAAACGATGTCGATGTACTCTAGGATGGTTTTGTTATCGGGTTCATCTACGTTGGTAAATTCAATGACAGACGGTAATTTGCGGTCACCAAATTGCTTGATTTTGGATGCTTTAATCTTATTGACGAGAAATCCGTCTTCGTCATAAAACTCTGACTTTAGTTGTAGGTAATCCTTGGTGTCAATCCAGATGATGACCTTTCCCCAGACCACGGAAGCGTTTTCTTTGGCGGTTAATTCGATTTTGTAGCAATCCAGCCCGTTGACCATTTCTTTGCCGAGTAATCGGTGAGTATAATCCGTGACTAGAGAAGATTCTTTGACCAAATCGTCATTTTTTAGGTCGGTGCCCATCCAAGATTGCATCATCATCGACGGTGGGAGTTTGATGGTTCTTTCGATAGAAGGCATCCAATTCCAGACTTCTTTTTTTCTTTTCAGAAAAACGATGCCCTTGTCTTTTTTGGGAGAAGTAACCAGGCTTACGGCATATTCTGTGCCCTTGGACCACGATTTGAGCATCATTACTTTGGACCATTTTGGTCGGACTACGGTGATTTTCAGGGTGGCTTGGGAGCTTTTTCCGCGACTGTTTTTGTCGGCCTTTTCGACTATGGACTTGGCGTCTTGGCCCCATGAAGTAGAAGCAAGGAATAAGGAGAAAAGAATGATTAGGTGTCTCATGATTGTTGATTTTGGGTTGAATTAGGCTTTTGGTGATGAGTATATTTTTGGATGAGTTGTTCTTTGATTTCTGCAAGGGGATAGTCCTTTTCTTTAAGCAATAGCGTTTGCAAGACGATGCCGTCGATAGTTGCTCCAAGGAGGAGTGCTTCACTTTTGGGGTCATCAAAGCCCAAATCTGCTAGATTCGATTCTAATTTTTGAATCATTAGGTTGTATTGGATTGCGCTGGTTTTGTTGACAAATTCAAAATGGCCTACTTGCAGTCCGATTTTGATCATCATTCGCATGAGTGCGCTATTGTTTTCGATATAGGAGAATAGCTTTTGGAAGAATTGGCGCATTTTTTCTTCCGGATCGGCTTTTTCATCTACATTAAAGAAGTCTTGGAGGACGTCCACTATTTTCCCGACAACGGCTTGGAGTAATTCCTCTTTGGATGAGAAATAATTATACATCAAGCCCTTAGAAATGCCGGCCTGCTTCGCTATTTTGCTAATCGAAGATCTCCAGTATCCGGTTGTTGAAAATAACTCAAAGGCCGCATGGATAATTTTCTCCTTGCTCTTTTCCCGGATTTCTTCAAATTCTTTGGGATTTCTTGGACTCATTTCAGTTTTTTTAGTGTTTTTTGACTGACCGATTGGTCAAAGATAGATGTTATTTTTATTTTCTGCAATTTTTTTTGAAAAATTAGGTATTTGGTTGGTTTTTTAGATAGGTCAACTTGCCCGATGTAGGTGAATTGAATAATCTACCCATTAAGTCGGTATGACCAATGGATTATCCACCGGCAATCCCGTAGAGTCTTGACGACAGTCAATAAGTGAGAGAACAGCGTTAGTGGTATTTGGGGATTAACAACAAAAAATCAAAAAATACTTGGTTTGCATCGGAGCAATTAACTATTGTCCTATGCTTAGAAAATGGAACTTGTGTCCCTTAGGGACACAATCAGAATAAATGTCCATAATTAGGCGAGATTATTTTGAGATTAGACAAGGCGGGAAGAGCGATGGTAGCAGGGCTACCAGAGCGATGAGCA
>JANTGI010000146.1 GCA_024762995.1 Saprospiraceae bacterium
ATAACATATTGCACCTTTTTCAAGATTTCGGTCAATTCAAGCTCCATAGGAGTGACATCTTTGTAGCCCGTAACGTAGTGGAGGGATAAAAGCATAATTAAACTGCAAGTCATAGCAAGTTATGTTGGAAAAACCAACGCAGAGTAAGGGAAAATTTGAAATATTTAGTAACTGTTATTGTCTAAAAAAAGTTTCAAATTTTTTCTTAATCAAGGCGGATTTTGGAGGCATAGCAGGTTATGACGACCACTAGCATAGTCTAAAATATTGTTTTTTGGGCAATCTGTTATACACACAAACTTATTTAGATTTTATCCAAAGTGGAAATTTTCAGTATCTTTGATGCGTTGTTTTAAACAAATCATTTTTGTAACTATTTAGGTATCCGCAGGTTTTTGCCATAAAATGCCCTTTTTGCACTTGTTTTTGCCCCTGTAGGCCTGTTTTGGGTACAATTTTCTCACGTAGCCTTGCTACGCATCGAAAATTGCACCCCTACCTGATCGGCAGGCAAGGTCAACATGCACAAAAATGACTATTTTCTGTCTAAAAACAGGAATACCTAAACAGTTACTTTTTTTACAAAAATTGACTCCATGCGCTTTCAATTACTAAGCATTTTTTTCTTCTTGACGACAGTTTTACAAGCTCAGATTCATCATCAGCTGGATGTAACCATCAATCCGGAGCTGTCCACCATACAAGTTAGGGATGAGATTACTTTGCCGGAAGGCAAAGAAACTAGCTTCTTTTTAAATGAAGATTTGTTGCCGAAGCCAATAACTAAAGGGCTGTCTATCAATAAGATAGCGGCCAATCAAAAAGCCAAAGATATTGGGATGGATCATGATCAAGGCACTTCTTCTTTGCGACTTACGGAGTGGCATGTGGCTTGGCAAGATCGATATCCGGCCGCCAAGACCTTTGTGATTGAATATTCCGGAAAGATAAATGCTCCCATGGAGCAAAGTGAAAATAATTATCAAAGGGGGTTTAGTGAGTCGCCGGGGATTATTTCGCAAAAAGGGATTTATTTGGCCGGATCGACCTATTGGGTGCCGATTTTTGGGGATGCGATGATGACTTTTGTCATGGACGTACATTTGCCGAAAGGCTGGAAATCGGTGTCTCAAGGAGTAAGAACTAAAGAAGAAAACCAAGGGGCCATGCAGTTGGAGCAATGGTCTTGCGACAAACTACAGGAAGAAGCATTCTTGATTGGGGCTCAATTTTCAGAATACAGTTTTGATGCCGGCAATGTCAAAGCCATGGCCTTTTTGCGGACACCGGATGAAGGGTTGGCCAATAAATATTTAGAAACCACAGCCCAATATCTGGAAATGTATCGCCAGATTTTGGGATTGTATCCTTATTCTAAATTCGCCTTAGTCGAAAATTTTTGGGAAACCGGATATGGGATGCCGTCATTTACCCTTTTGGGAGAGAAAATCATACGTTTTCCTTTTATTATGCACTCATCTTATCCGCATGAATTGCTGCATAACTGGTGGGGAAATAGCGTTTATGTTGATTTTGAGAAAGGGAATTGGTGCGAAGGTTTGACCGCCTATATGGCTGATCATCTAATCAAGGAGCAGCGGGGCAAGGGCGAAGATTACCGCCGCTCGACTTTGCAAAAATTTAGTGATTTGGTCAACACTAGAAATGATTTCCCACTGACTGATTTTCGCTCCAGATACGATGGCCCTAGCGAGGCGATTGGTTATGGTAAATCCTTGATGATGTGGCACATGTTGCGTCGAAAATTTGGAGATGAGACCTTCCTGCGCGCCATGCAAAAATTCTATCGAAGTAATAAATTTAAGCGCGCTTCTTTTGATGATATTCGTTTGGCTTTTGAAGCGGTCACCGAACAGGATTTGAAGCCGTTTTTTGAGCAATGGGTCACTCGCAAAGGGGCGCCGGAACTAGTTTTGGAAGATACACAAGTCCAAAAATTACTGGATGGTACTTATCAGGTGGCTATTAGCTTGCGCCAAAAGCAAGAGGAGCCGGCTTTTGTATTGGATGTCCCATTGGCGATTGTCACTCAAAACGGTACTCTAGAGTTTGTTCGGGAAATGAAGACAAAATCTCAAAAATTTGTTTTCTCTACGGAGTCGGAACCGATGAAGGTTTTAGTAGATCCGAAATTTGATCTTTTTAGAATCTTAGATTCCAAAGAAGTGGCACCTGCTTTGACGAAGGCCTACGGTAGTCCTAAAACATTGATACTCTTGCCTAAAGGAACGCCCAAGGGCTCCGCTTATGATGTTTTTGCGCGCTCTTGGGTAAAGGAGGAGCCTGCCAAATATGCCATCATGTATGACAATGACATCCTGCGCTATCCTTACGGAAAAACTGTTTGGGTACTCGGATATGAAAATCGTTTTGCGAAAGCAGTCGCCGAAGATATGGCTGTTTATGGGGCTAAAATGACCCAAGATTCTGTAATTTTTCCCAATAAAAGTGTCGCCAAAAAAGGGAATGATGTCGTTGTGACCTTGGCCCATCCCGCCAACGAAAAAGCGGCCATCGTGTTTATTAGTATCGGCGATGACGCAGCGGTACCCGGTTTGGTGCGCAAGCTGCCCCATTACGGAAAGTATAGTTATTTGGCTTTTGAAGGCGCCGAGCCAACGAATATTGCCAAAGGACAATGGCCCGTGATTCAATCCCCATTAATTAAAGATTTACAGCCCAATCACCTGTCCCCTAAGCTCAAAGAAAGGAAAGCCTTGGCTTATTTAGAGCCGGTTTTTTCTGCCAAAAATATGATGACGGACATTAACTTTTTAGCTTCCGCAAAAATGAAAGGACGCGGATTGGGGACAGCGGAATTGGATGAAGCAGCCGATTATATTGCCCAGTCTTTTGCGAAAGCAGGACTCCAACCGGGCGGTGATAATCAGACCTTTTTTCAATCTTGGACGGCGGATGTGAAAGACAAAAAATCTGTCAAAATGAAAAATGTAGTGGCCATTATTCCCGGCACAAATGACCAATTCAAGGATGAGCCGGTGGTGATTTCTGCTCATTATGACCATTTGGGTTTGGGATGGCCGGATGTGCACAAAGGCGATATGGGTAAGATTCATTATGGCGCAGATGACAACGCCAGCGGGGTCGCTGTGATGTTGGAATTAGCCAAACGAATGGGTAAGACCACCAAGCCGCAACGAACCATTATTTTTGTCGCTTTTACAGGTGAAGAAGCGGGTTTGGTCGGTTCCCGTCATTTTGTGGAAGCCGGCAAAGGCAAGTATTTTGCCAACATCAATTTAGATACCGAAGGCTCACTTTATGACCAAAAACTCATCATCCTTAATGCCAATACAGCCAAGGAATGGAAGTTTATTTTTATGGGTACGGATTATGTGACGGGCATACCTACTCAGTTGGTAATGAAGCAGTTAGACTCTAGTGATCAAGGGGCTTTTATCGAAAAAGGGATTCCGGCCGTTCAATTTTTTACGGGAGCGACCGAGAATTATCACCGTCCATCCGACACGCCCGACAAGATTGATGCAGCAGGTCTGGTCAAAGTCGCTACGGTCGCCAAAGAAGTCTTGGTTTATTTGGCGGATAGAGATAAGCCGATGCCATTTACGGGCGAAATAAAAGAACCCCGAAAAGAAGAAAAGAAGGAAAAAGTGATTACCTGGAAAGCATCCACCGGTTCCGTCCCTAGTTTCTCCTACGAAGGAAAAGGCGTAAAAATAGGCATGGTTCCGAAAGGGACTCCTGCCGAAAAAGCCGGCTTGCTAAAGGACGACATCATCATAGAAATAGCCGGACAACCGGTGGCGGATTTGATGGCCTACACCTTAGAATTGAAAAAATTAAAGCCGGGCCAAACCGTCTCCATCAAGGTGCTACGCAATGGGCAGGAGATAGAGTCTATGATTACTTTGAAGGCGAGATGATATTTAGGCGTCCAAAATTGACGTCCATTTTATGCGACTTCTTTGCAATCTTCCTTAATTTTGGCCATTCTTAGTTTAATTTTTATGTCCACAAGCCTAAACAAATACATTTCCCAAACCGGTATTTGCTCCCGTCGGGAAGCCGATAAATGGATTGATGCCAAGCGGGTCAAAATTAACGGTCGGCTTGCGCAAAAAGGGAATCGTGTGGAAGTGGGGGATCAGGTCACTATTGATGGTAAACCATTGAAGGTCAGGCCGCAATTGGTGTATATTGCACTGAATAAACCCCCGGGCATTACTTGTACCACCGACTTGAAAGATAAGGACAATATTATTGATTTTGTCAATCATCCAAAGCGGATTTTTCCCATTGGGCGTTTGGATAAACCGTCTTCCGGCTTAATTTTTTTGACCAATGACGGAGATATTGTCAACAAAATCCTTCGCGAAGAAAACAACCATGATAAAGAATATATCGTGAGAGTGGATCGCCCGCTTACGCAAAAATTTATTCGGGATATGAGTCGCGGAGTGCATATTTTGGGTACGAAGACCAAACCTTGTATTGTTGAAAAACAAAGTGAGTATGTTTTTAAAATCATTTTGACGCAAGGTCTCAATCGCCAAATCCGTAGAATGTGTGAGTATTTTAATTACAAAGTAGTGACGTTAAAGCGCACACGCATCATGAATGTTAAGTTGGATGGTTTGAAGATGGGGCAATGGAGAGACTTGACCCAAAAAGAATTGGCGACACTAAAAAATAAGCTTCAAAAATAAGCCTTGTCCGGTTTTTTTCTAGTATATTACGACACTCAAGTTACATAAAACTAAAAAATTAAGATGAAAACACTAGTTTTAACCATGTTATTATTGACAAGCAGTTCATTCGTTTTTGCGCAAGCTAACATCGAAATCTCTAAGAAAGAACCACTTGTTATTGGGGAAAAAGTGGAAATGAAGTCGATAGCTTTAGATGAAAAAAGAACGCTAAATATCTATCTACCAAATAGTTATGGGCTTGATAGCGCGAAGAAATATCCGGTTATTTACCTGCTAGATGGTTCTATTGATGAAGACTTTATTCATATTGCGGGCTTGGTGCAGTTTGGGTCTTTTTCGTGGATTAATATGTTGCCGGAGTCCATTGTGGTTGGTATTAGTAATGTGGATCGAAAGAGAGATTTTACTTGTCCGACAAAAGATAAGGAGCACATAAAGCAATTTCCGACTACCGGACATTCGGCTCCGTTTATCAAATTTATTGAGCAAGAGCTACAGCCCTTCATTGAGCGTAATTATCGTACGACACCAGAAAAGACCTTGATTGGACAATCTCTGGGTGGTTTGTTAGCTACGGAGATATTGTTTACAAAGCCGGATATGTTTGATAATTATATCATTGTCAGTCCTAGTCTATGGTGGAATGATGAGTATTTAATCAAAAAAAGAACAAAACCGGTCGTCTATACAACTAACAAAAAGATTTTTGTGGCGGTCGGAAAAGAAGGAGATATCATGGAACGAGAAGCCAAAGAACTGTACGAAAGATTAGACAAAGTCAAAAAAGACAATACCCAACTGTATTTCCAATTCTTTGAAAATCAAAATCATGGCGATGTCTTGCATGTGGCTGTGTATAGTGCCTTTGAGCACCTTTTTATGAAGCACGAAGACGCTAAAAAATAATCAATGATTGGGCCGGATAAAAATAGGAAATTTCCAATTGATAACTATGAAAAGCTTTGCTTTTTAAAAAATATCATAAAGAACCCCAATATCATTGTGGGAGATTATACCTATTACGATGATTTTGAAAATGTGGAGAATTTTGAGAAGAATGTAAAATATCATTTTGACTTTACGGGCGATCGATTAATTATTGGTAAGTTTTGCATGATTGCTTCCGATGTGAAATTTATTATGAATGGAGCCAATCATTTGACCAATGCCATCTCTGCCTATCCTTTTAGTATTTTTGGGAATGGTTGGGAAAAAGCAATGGAAGGCAAGGACTTTCCTGTAAAGGGAGACATCAACATTGGCAATGACGTGTGGATTGGCTATAATGCGACGATAATGTCCGGTGTCACTATCGGTGATGGTGCCATCATTGCGACTAATTCAACGGTCGTGAAAGATGTCGAACCTTATTCCATTGTCGGTGGCAATCCTGCCAAAGAAATAAAGAAAAGATTTTCTGAAGAGACCATCAATAAACTCCTAAAAATCCAATGGTGGAATTGGGAAATTGAGAAAATAACAAAAAATGTTCATCATCTGACGGGGCTTGATCTTGATAAGTTGATTTGAATGAACAACTCCTTTTTACAAGTCCTGAAAATACCGGATCGCCATAGAATTAGGATGATTATTGAAGGATTGGTCCATTTCGGTTTCCTTCATTCGAGTATTGCCAAAATCAAATCCGGGCATGGAATCATCCCTAAAAAGTTCTTTTTTCCAGTTTTTATTGCGTCGTTCTTCACGGGCATTGGAATGAAGCAGGATAAAATTCTCTCCGCTGCGGTCTCTATTGTAAAAAAGGAATTTTATGGGGCCGGAGCCGTTGTTGGGTAAATTGTCATAGACCCAAATTTCATAAGGCAGGGCAAATTGTTCATTTTCAACTTTGATTTGGTCATTGGGAGCTCCATATTTTAGAAAAATCCGCCCCCGATCACTTTCAAAACCATGTCCGAATCCGCTGTAATAGGCCTTATCTACTTTTTTGGCAATATTTGCGAAAGCATAGAACGGTACAGAAGGCGTAATCGGGTCTTCTTTGACAAAATGGCTATACAAAAACTGTTTTTTGCCTTCTAGATTTTTAGTTTTGAAGTATTCTTTTAGCAGTTTCTTTTTCGTTCCCGAAAGGGTGGGTATCAATGCGGTTAGGTAATAATCAATCTCCTTGGGAGTGAGTTTTTCAATAAAATTACCTTTTTCTCCATTCAAATCGGCAAAGGTCGTAGAAGGGCTCAATCTTGGGTTGTCACGGTGGAATGCCACAGAATTGCTCGTAATGAGCGCCCCACTGTTGTCCCGGACTTCCAGGATTAGACGGTAATCTCCTGATGGCATAAACTGAGCGTCAAGGGTTTTAATATAGATGTCCTTGTCTATAGATGCCCTTTTTTTGGTAAAACCTTGATAGGGCTTGGCGGTGGAGCCATCTAGTTGTTCAAATTGTAGTCGGAGCGAGTATTCCTGGTCTTTTAGCTGGTCTGTATGGTAGATTTCGGCATAAACGATAAATTCTTTGGTATTTGCATTGATGTAATTGAAAGGGAGCGCTTCCATATGGTAGCCATATTTGTCAAACACTGTGCGGGTTTGTGATTCTTTTAGCGCACTCAGGAGTACCAAGTCGGAAATGGCGATAAATTTAGGGGGTTGGATGTTTATTTTTGTTTGGTAGCTGGCTTTATTATTCTCTCTGGATAAATCAGAAATGGCAATATCCACGATGTAATTTCCGGGTTTTAAACCATACCGATGTAAATCCCTAAAATCCATGGCGTGCATGACGATGGGACTGGCAATATGGTACTTGTCGTATTTGACGATTTGGCCATCTTTTTTGAAGGTAATTAGGACTTCTGCGGTGGCTTGCATGGCGCTGTCTTGCACGGATTTCCAACCGATAGATGGCCCCGAAAAGTAGTAGTGAAATTCTACATAGCCTTCCTGACCATTATAAAAAACCGCCGGATAGACACTTGCGTCAATGGCAAAAATGGAAGAAGTAAAAAAGGTAAAAATTAGAGAGAGTAGATGCGTTTTCATGATTCGCTAGTTTGTCTGCTAAGATAACGACTATATTGGACTTTTCGCTGCTATAGGCGCTCTTTTTTCTTTTTAAGGCACTTGTTTACAGTCCCCTAGCTCAAGATAGGTGATTTTTGGAAGATTAGAGAAAAAGTTGTATTTTCGTTTTTGTTAATCTGAGTTAGGATACTTACTATTAGACGATAAGGACATTGGATATGGTCTGAAAAAAGCATAATAATAGGGAGGATGAATGGTTGTTTCTATAACATAGGTTATGTGCAATTAGAACATAGCGGTCGGAATAAGCCGAAAAGAGACCAAAAGCAGAAGTAGGCAAAACAGAAAAATAAAAATTTATGGCACTTTTCAGAATTACAGTAAGGCAAAACAAGTATTCAAATGGAATTAGACTTGAAAAAGGTATGACAGTTGATGTTTCTTCAAGATATTCTAATCCAGTAACAACAAATGGCGGACACGAAATTTTGACGCATTTCAAAGAATGTATGGAATTGACATTAAAAAGAATGGCGGACTTTCAACTGTTTACCTCGATGTAAAAAAAGTGAACTAAATGAAATCAAGACCAAATCTATTTGACTATGCGACTTCTGAACTTTCTCAGGACGCATTTTTAATTTGGCTAATACAATGGGCAGATAGGGACTATCAAGAAATTGATAGTTCCTTAAATGCTTGTGCGGTTTCGTTTGTTCAAGAACTCTTAGGGAAAGATAATTCTTACTCAATTGAAACCGTAGAAGCAGGAAGACAATGGAATAACATTGACGTTTGGGCTTTAGTGAATAATCAATATTTCCTTGTAATAGAAGACAAAAAAGGAACGAAAGAACATTCTGACCAACTCAACAGATATTCGGAAATCGCAAAAAAGCATTACGAAAAATCTGATATTGAGATAAAGCTCGTTTACTTCAAAATGGAAGAACAGGGGAAATATAGTGATATTAAAGACGCAGGCTTTTCACTCTTCCAGAGAAACACAATGCTTTCAATTCTTGCTGGCTATATCAACTCAACTGATGAGTTAAAGCAAAACGACATTATCGTTGATTATTACAAAAACCTTGACAACTTAGACAAGAAAATCAAAAGCTACTTAACTAAGCCATTAGATAAGTGGCAATGGTATTCTTGGCAAGGTTTCTACTCTGAACTGCAAAAAGATATAGGCGGTAATTGGGAATATGTTTCAAATGCAGCAGGTGGATTTTTAGGTTTTTGGTGGAGTTGGAATTACTCTAAAGTTGACGAAAAAGAATTTGAATACTATCTGCAATTAGAACAAGACAAATTCGTGTTTAAACTTTACGCTTACAAAGAAAACGAGCGTAGAGAAATCCGAGATTTTTATCGCAGGCATTTATACAAAAAAGCGAAAGAACTAAATATTGGAATTTCGCAATTTGGTCGTTTAGGAGCATATATGGGAGTAGCTAAACTCAACTCTGAATATCGAATAACAAAAGAAAATGGACTTTTGGATATTCAAGCGACTGTCGAGAATATTAAGCAAATAATGAACCTAATAAATGAAACTGAAAAAGAAATAAAAGCACATAACAATTAAAACAATTAAGTTTTCGTGTGGTCGGAACGACCCAACATGAAAACGATGTTGTACTCATCCGTCAAAGGTGGAGAAGTTGGGGTACTATGGGTTTTTC
>JANTGI010000147.1 GCA_024762995.1 Saprospiraceae bacterium
ATGGGGACTCCTGGGTGGGGGATGGGGACTCCTGGGTGGGGGATGGGGACTCCTGGGTGGGGGATGGGGACTCCTGGGTGGGGGCGAATGCAATTCGCCCTTGCTGCCCTTGCGGGTGGTCTTGGGATTGAGGTGGTGGGGGGGAGGCTTTTTTGGTGGTTACTTCTATTTTTTTGGGAGGAGGGGGTGGGGTTTGGGTGAGTGGTTTAGTGTCATCGCTAGTGGAGGACTCTATACTGCTGTCCACCTCCATATCGTCGGTGGTCTCCGATACTTCCTGAGATGTGCTCTCCACATCACTCATCAAAGCCTCTTTATCCGCTTCGATAGCCGCTTTGATGTCCTCGTCTGTAAGAGATTCCGGAGAGATATTAGACTTCAAATCTTTATCCTTATCGGATTGGATTGGTTTTTTATGCTTGTCTTCTTTCATTTATAGCTATGTCATTATTCGCTTGCGCAAAGGCACAATACAATCTAACGAAAGACAAATATACGATGTTTTACGAAAGTGTATGTAGTTTGCACGAATCTAACTTAAACCATGAGCCTCCATCTACCCAAATAACTACCGAAAACTCCATCACCATTCCACACAAAACCGGCCATTCACCCGACTTAATCCTTCAACCCAATCTCTCGCAAACGCTCATCCAAGTATTCCCCGGCGGTGATAGGTGCATAAGCAATCGGCCTTTCGGCACTAACACATTCCGGAAGACAACTTAAATCCGTTTCGCTTCTTGGATGTAAAAAAAACGGAATCGAAAGCCTTTCCTCGTGCCACTTATCTTTTGGAGGATTAATGACCCTGTGAGTTGTTGATTTGAGGTAGTTATTGGTTAGACGCTGAAGCATATCGCCTACGTTAATCGCAATTTCGTTTTCTTCAGGCACCACCGCAATCCATTCACCCGCAAGATTTTGCACCTGCAATCCGCCGGAAGACGCACCAACCAACAAAGTAATCAGATTAATATCCTCATGTTGTTCGGCACGAATAGCCGTTAGGGGCTCACTCATAATGGGTGGGTAGTAAATCGTCCGCAAAATACTGTTTCCATGATAAATCCTCTCTGAAAAATAAGCTTTATCCAAACCCAAGTACAAAGCAATAGCCTCCAATAACCGGCTCCCTGATGCTTCAAAAGCCTTGAAGAGGCGCAAACCTTCTTTTGACAAATTGGGCACATCTTCCACAAAGACATTTTCCGGATATTCACTTTTGATAGGATCATCCCCATCAATGGTCTGGCCAAACTGAAAGAATTCTTTCAAATCTCCCACATCACTCTGCTTTGCATGCTCCTTGCCAAAAGCAGTATAGCCCCGCTGACCGGCAAGCCCCGACACCTCGTATTTCAATTTAACTTCTTTGGGTAAATAGAAAAACTTGAGAGATGATTGATAAAAGTCCTCTACTAAATCGGTCGGTATTCCATGGTTCTGGACAATGACAAAACCAATGTCCCTAAATGCATCGCCAAGAGCGGTCACAAAAGCTTGTCTCTGGTTGGTATCCCCTTGGATGAATTGTTGTAAATCCACCTTAGGAATTGTCGTAAAATCAGACATACATAAATTTTTTTTCGCAAGATACGGATTTTTGATATTTCTTGCCACTCCCGCTTCAACAGAAGTATCTGCGCACCTGCGACCTAAGGGACACGCCCAAAATAAATGTCCATTTTATACGGCTTCTTTTGTGATTATACTGCGTTGCTCATCGCTCTGGTAGCCCTGCTACCATCACTCTTTCCGCCTTGTCTAATCTCAAAATAATCTCGCCTAATTATGGACATTTATTCTGATTGTGTCCCTAAGTACACACGGACTTAAACAAAACACCACACCAATCTAAAAACCGGTATTAAAGGTTAAAAATTACCCACAGAAGACTGATAAATAACCGCCAACAAAGTCTGCCCAACAGCCCGCAATGTTGATTTATCAATAGCCGAAATATCATCATGTTGGGTATGCCAGTGTGGGGCAAAAGCGCCATCTTTTCTGTTGATGATGTCTATCATCGGAATTCGGGCAATCCGGTTGACAAATAAATGGTCATCAATAATGGTGGAGGAACGCACATTTTGAAAATAATTACTGTACCCCATGTTGATGGCTAAATCCCAAACTTTTTTCATGTATTTACCGGCAAAAGCCATGGAGACTTCATCTTGCGCAAAATAAGCATCCTTCCCACCGACCATATCCAAGAGAATACCAAACTCCGGCTTATAACCCGCTTTGTGCAGGTGAGCAGCCCAATACTGAGAACCTTGGCACCATGTACTAGTAATACCATCTTCTTCTTGATTAGCTAATCCTTGGTCTTCTACATCAAACAAGACAAAATCTACTCCGATATCAGCCGGATTATCGCGTAAAGTTTCTGCGATAGACATTAAAATACCCACCCCACTTGCGCCGTCATCGGCACCCAAGATCGGCTTATCTTTTATTTTCTCATCATGATCGGAGACATAGCGACTATCCCAGTGAGAAGAAAGAAGAATACGATGCTTTTGTTCCGGCTTATAAATAGCAATGATATTGGTTCCGGTATATTTTTTCCCGTCGGGAGACGAAGCGTCAAAGTTTTGCTCAATAACCTCCATACCCAAGCCTTTGAAAAAACCTACCAACCATTTTCGCGCCTTATCATGACTAGCGGTACCCGGTACCCTCGGGCCGAAGGCTAGTTGCCCTTTCACATATTTGTAAGCGAGGTCCACATTAAAAGGCGGCACTTTAACCTGTTTTTTAGGTGTTGTGGGCTGCTGCGGAGTCGGTTTAGTGGACACATCAGGTTTGGAATCTGTCTTACAAGATGTCCAAGTAAGCCCAAGCACTAAAAAGGCAAATAGAAATTTTTTCATGGTATTCTGTTTTTTTCTTGAATCACCTTTCGGAACAGACCCAAGCTAAATATTTTTTTCATTCCACTTCTTCAGATAGGCCATTGATGCTAAAATCCATAAACCACTTCTCCTAAAGCCATGGCTATCATCCAAACTCCATATGGTCAATCACCAGAGATGACCACCAAAGCAAAACGTTTGATCTTCAACAAAATTATCCTTTCGCCCCCAAATAATCCATCGGTCGCTAAGCACACTTATTGCCAATCCAAGGTATTGACTAGGTGAAGTGCATCCTTTTTGAGAAAGTTATAAATCGGCGCTAAGGAATCCGGTCGAACTTGGGTATTCAGATACAAAGACCCTCTGATAAAATGTTTGGTTTCATCGGTCAAATAAAACTCTAAAGGAGTGGCCGCCGGCCCCGTAATATCAAAAAGTTTCCCCTTAAAAACGCCTTTTTTTTCTACCGGAACTTCATCAATATAATTGGCTTTTTGAGTATGCTCGTTAGCCATTCTATAGACATCACTTATGAGTTTATCATAGTGTTTTCTGTCTTTAACCGTATAATAAGTCAAGTGAATTTTGGCATCAAAATCAGAAATATACAGGTCATACCAGCAATCATTGGGCACAGGTTTTCCCAAAAAATCGGTATTTTTGACCATTTTAGCGTAAGCGGGATATTCAAAGGTGTAAGGACAACCTGCCTGTTTAAATGCGACATACTTCTTTTCCGGAAAGTCAACCTTAGGGTAAGCGTGTGGCTTAGGGACATAAATCGCATCGTCAGTACAGCCCCAAAAACTAACAACAACTAACAGAAAAACAAATACTTTTGGCATCATCGTAGATTTTAATCAAATTATCTGGCAGCCGGCATGCTTTCTTCGCCGTTCGGCAAAACAATCCGTATCTCCCCAATTCGTCTTTTGCCCATGGTTAGGACTTTAAACTTAAATCCCTTTATATCCACGACCGTACCCTTTTTGGGAAAATCTTTAAGCTCTTCGAGCAGCATCCCGGCCAAGGAATCGGCTTCATCTCGCACATCATCAAAAAAGTCACTATCTATATGAATGATTTTACAAAAATCACTAATCAATGTCTTACCATCAAAAACGTAAGTATAATCATTGATTTTTTTGTACTCTATCTCTTCGTCCTCATCAAATTCGTCTTGAATTTCTCCTACAACTTCTTCCATAATATCCTCAAGTGTGATCAAACCATCCGTTGCTCCATATTCATCAATCACAATACCCATATGGATATGCTCTTCCTTAAATTCTTTAAGCAGGTCGCTAATCAACTTACTATTAGGTACATATTTTACTTCCTTGCGGATAAGGGGTCTCCAGTCAAAATCTTCACTTTCGTGAAAATAGCCTATTAAATCTTTCACATAAAACATCCCTTTAATCACGTCAATATCTCCCTCATAGACCGGAAATCTGGAAAACCCCGTCTCCTTAATCAAATTTAGCAAATCACTAAAGCTTGATTCTATATCTATCGCCTGAATATCAATCCGCGGCTGCATAATTTCTTTGACGGTAACATCACCAAACTTAACTATACTCTTCAGGATACCAATTTCATCCTTAGTCGAATTAGAAGCTTTGGTGGTAAGGTCTATTGCTTTATCTATTTCTTCCTTCGTCATATTCTCATGGGAAGACTTATCGGTTAATTTTTTTTCGATGAAGTGCCCTAAATTCACAAAGCTTGCAGAAAGTGGATGCAGCAAACGATCCAAAAAAACCAACATAGGAGTCATCTTTCGAGAAAAGAGTTTGTAATCGGCATAAGCCAAGACTTTGGGCATCACTTCACCCATCAAAACCAATAAAAAGGTCACTCCGACTACTGTGATGGTAAAATTAATCGCTTCTGCTATCGTATTTAAACCCATTTGCAAATGCAAAGACTGAATCAGGGAAGCAGCCCATCGACCAATCATCTCTTGAGAAAGCACATGTCGAAGAAAGATTTCTGAAAAGATAACTATGGTGATATTCACCAAATTATTAGTAATCAGAATAGTTGCCAACAATGTACGCGGGGACTTTATCAGCTTATAAAGCTTTTTACTCCTTGTGTCCTCTGCCTGCTCCAACTCACTAATGTCCGCCGGTGTATAGGAAAAGAAAGCAATCTCCGAACCCGAAATCATGGCGGACAAGGCAATAAGTACCAACAAGAGAAGCCCGCCCCATACAACAAACCAATCCGGTTGCATGAGTGCAAATATCCCAAAAGGCAAAATACTCAGAAAAGGTTCAGGGTCCAAGAATAAAAGTGTTCGTTAAAAAAAAACTGCTACATACAAGATGAAACGACTATATGCGTCCAGGGTCTAAAAAGACTCCATCCAACTAACCGGCCACCATGTGCAGCACATAAAAAATAATGAACTGTTCGGGCTTCCCTGCTTCTATGTAAAAACAGGTGCAAAAAAGGCATTTATAATAAAAATTTGCGGGTACCTATATCGTTACCAAATTAAAATGGTAAATCATCATCACCTTCCGACGCTGCATCTTTTGACGAAGAAACGTCGTCAGATGTTGCCTTTTGTGCCGTTGCATTTATATCCGCCGGCATTTCGCTTGGGAATGGTGGGTTGGTTCCACTACCACCTTCCCTACGCTCTAAAGGCTGTAAGATTCGTCCGACAACTTCGGTAGTATAGTGATCTTTACCGTCCGCATCTTGCCATTTTCTGGTGGTCAATTTACCTTCAATGTAAACTAAGCTGCCTTTTTTCAGAGAACGTTCTGCTTTTTCCGCAAGGTATCTCCACACAACGATGTTGTGCCATTCGGTCATATTCTGCCATTCGCCATTTTTGTCCTTATAGCTTTCGTTGGTGGCTAACGGAAATTTTGCGACAGCCGCTCCACTTTCAAGGTGTCTAACTTCAGGGTCTTTGCCCAGGTTACCGACAAGAATTACTTTATTAATCATTTCTGTTTAGATTTGGCTACAAAAGTAAGGATTTATTGGAAATAATTATTATATTTTTGCAAAAAATCAAAACATTCCGCATTCTTGCCATCTATGACTTATTGATTTAATATCTTTGTTCGACAAGCCTCTCAAATGAAAATATTTTTCTCCGAATATCAAAGCGACTACCCGACTTATACCTTTGGCTACACGTCCTACTGTATCAAGGAGCCCCAAGATTCCTTTTCAGAAATATATCAAAAGGGCTTTCTCCCTTATACCGGAGAGCAGCGCATCAAAGCAACGATTTTCTATATGGCCCGAAGCCTACGAGTAGATTTAAATCGATTCTCCAACTCATCGGAAAATCGACGTATCAGCAAAAAAGTTGCCGACTTAGATTTATCATTTACCGTTTTCCGCAAGGAAGATTTCGACCTGCAATCTGCCTCCTTTCGGAAAATATGCCTTGACTATGCTGCCACCCGTTTTGTGGGGAATGAAATGACAGAACCACGCTTGGATTACGTACTGAGCAGGGAAACCACTACACATATTTTTGAATACAGGCTAGATAATGTCCCATTTGGCTATATCCTGACTTGCATAGACCAAGAAATGCTGCATTATTGGTTTGCATTTTTTGACACGGAGCTGATGACTACTTATTCTATTGGCAAATGGATGATGTGGTCTGTTATTGATTGGGCGCAACAAAATCACCTAAAATATGTCTATTTAGGAACGGCATATACCACAAAGTCTCTTTATAAGATTCGAGATTTTAAAGGTACGGAATTTTATGATGGAAGCGGATGGAACGCAGACACTTCCCTTTTAAAAAAACTTTGCAAGAGCGATCACCTACCCCGTGATATTGACCGTTTTAAAGAGCGAGCGTCCTTTGACCAACTAAAATAAAAATCATTTTGCGAAAGCATCTACTACTTTTTCTCTTGTTCTTTTCCATTTGTGCGCTTGCGCAAAATAGCACTCCGACCAACCCCATTGGGACAAAACAGACAACTACAAGGTTTCAAAAGTTTTTAACCCCGTCCGATACATTTAACAATCGACGCTTTTACGTAAGCGTAGGTGCAGGAGCCGGACTATACGGTGCATTTTCTATCGGCCTGTGGCAAGCTTGGTACAAGGACACCGAATTAAGCCGGTTTCATACTTTTAACGACTGGTCGGAATGGCAGCAAGTCGATAAAATAGGACACCTTTACACCGCATACAACTACTCTAGGTGGGCGCACCAAGGAGCCCGATGGACAGGAATGGCACGCCGTCCGGCAGCATGGACTAGTGCCGGAGTCGGCATGCTACTACAAACCACCACCGAGATAATGGATGGATATGCCAATAAATGGGGATTTTCTTGGGGAGACATGACTTTTAATGTGCTTGGCAGCGGACTCTTTGTCGCCCAAGAATTAGCTTGGAAAGAACAACGAATCACCATGAAAGTCTCTTCCAACCCACAAAAATTTCCTGAAATAACCATAAAAGGAGTAGGGCATTCGGGGAGCATAACTATTCAAGAGCGCGTCCAAGACCTATATGGCAAAAGCTTTGCGGAGCGTTTTATTAAAGACTATAATGCGCAAGTAGATTGGTTGACCTTCAACATAAAATCCTTTATGCCGCAATCAAATGTACCGGGCTGGCTTAACTTAGCAGTAGGGTACGGCGCCGGCAATATGATGGCCGGAAACGGATACGAATGGACAGACGAAAATGGGTTAAAATATGCCATTGACCCCAAAACTCTACCTAGATATCGAGAGTTTTACTTATCCACGGATATTGAATTAAGCCGATTACCCATCAAAGGCAAGTTTTGGAAGACAATTATTTGGGGTTTTCACCACATTAAATTCCCGGGCCCGGCTCTGGAGTACAACACCCTAGGCAAAATCAAAATGCATTGGTTATTTTGGTAATTTCTTAGAAGGCTGTTTTCGTCTTGCATTTTTTATCATTATCTCATAGATATATTTCACCACTATATCAAAAGGCACAATCTCAATCTCGTAGCTGGCCCATCTTAACTCCACGGGCATTTTGGAAAATGAGTTTAATACGGACTTTGTGATGCCATCACATTCCCGTCCCACATGATCACGTCTATAAATTTTAATCAAATAACCAAGAATCAAATTTGCTCTTTTTTGAGCGTTGTTTTTTATATATCTGTATTTATACCTCTGAATGCTATCGCCTTGTTTGATTAGAGCATCATAGTTTTCTGTCAACAACCAAGCGACTGTCCGAATAATTCTAACATTAATACCAATTCCTCCCTTACCGGCAGTCAACTCTAAGGGCGCAATATATTCCTCTAGGTTAAAACTTCGTTTAATGCTCCTCGGTGGCAAAGAAAGCTTACCCATGACATTTAGTAGGTATATCCAAGCATAATACAATTTCCAAACCTTTCTAAAGACCTCCGGGATACTAGAAAAATTTTTATGCCGGACAGCTTCATTGTAATGAGACCAGACGTGGTCATAAGCCTTGGCATGAAAGGCAAGGGCAATGTTTGTTGATTTTAATTGAAACCAATTAAAGCTTCCTTCTTTAGTAAGCGCATACGCTTTTTTCAAGTTTTCAGTACCTTCTTCAAATTGCCGAAGATAAATATTACAGGCGACTAAATTAGCCAAATATACCCTTGATAGATGCTGAAAAAGCTTTTGACTTTGTATTTTCTCCAGTGAGGTAGTAAGAACCACCTTCGCATTATCATACTCGTAATTAGTCATATATTTAATGGCTACGATTGCATTGAAAAAAAAGAAAATCCGTATGGAAGTATTGGAACTCATTTGCGCACCAAGGATTTTCTCCATTTCTTTTGCTTGGAGATGAATGTCTATATTTGACGATTTAGCTTGTATTATTTGTGACAACAATTGATAGTACAGCCCTTCCGATTCGACCAGCAAGTTGTTAATCTTTAGAATTTGCTTCAACTTCAAATTAAATTCTTGAAATTTTTTTGAATCCGGCGCTTTAATCACATAGATTCTTCTGATCATGCGTGTCAAAAAGAAGGCAACATCCCAAAATTCATATTTCTCCACTTTGGGAAGTAATTTTTTAGCCATTTTCAGACTAAGACCGACGATGTCTTGAGACGCTAAAATTCTTATTTCTGTCAACTTCCTTAAAGCCTCATAGTGAACAGAATTTTCATCATACTCGTTTGGGGTCAAATTGATAAAAAAAATCGTATTCATTAAACGCCTTTTCAAAAGATACTTCAGTTTAAAATAGGACTTTCGTTTATTTTTAGACTTTTTGGGATACAGGATTTTAATGGCATCTTCATCTGACTGAATAACACCTTCCTGGATTAATTCATACAACTTAAAGAGCTTCGTTCGACTTTTATTAAGGCTGATAATATCCAGCCGCTTAATTTTATTCTTCGAAACTATTTTTATTATAGCCTGAATATCATCCATTTTTTTTCCTTTTTTGCCAAATTATTGTTTCATAGCAAGCTGAAAATCAGCAAGTAATAAAAAACAT
>JANTGI010000148.1 GCA_024762995.1 Saprospiraceae bacterium
AAGTCTTAGCATCATTTTCTCGCAAAGCCCCCGTATGGGTAGGGCTTTGTGAAAAATGATGCGAGATTCATCTTTCAGGCTCTTTCGTCCATGAACAAATCAACAGGCCTTTTATTTCCAATCGACGAATGTCGTCTTTTATTGTTGTCGTTTTCAAATTGCCCATTTATACCCGACAATTTACTTATTCCAAAGTGTAAAAACCCGGGAGATATTAAAACCAAAATGGATTTGTCCTTTGGCCCAATCTCCAACTGTTTCTGTAAAGATACTATGGTCGGACATGGAAGTGCTATTGGTAAAATGTAGCTGAAAGACGTGACCACCGGTTTCGATATCAAATCCGAGAGATAAGGAATTTCTATATTTTTCATCAAGGCGACCGGACACCTTGGGGATGTATTCTGCATTAATAGACACCCACTTTGTTAATTTCATCCGACCTGCCAAAGCCACAAAAAAGATGTCGTTGTCAATTGCTAAGGTGGGGACTAGGTTGCGATGCACCAAGATTGGCGTAACTTGTAAGGATAGTTTGTCCGAAAATTTGCGTCCAATCAATAATTGATGGGTGTAATTGAGATTGGAAGAAAAGAAATGTTTGGGATTATCGGTCTGCGGTTTTAAGGTTTTGATGGCCACGGTACTGATATAGGCGACCGTAAAGGGAAAGGACTTTGCCCCTGTTTTTTGTCGTAAGATTTTATATTTTATAAATCCATCATAAGTCTTCTGGTAAGAAGCCCGGCCAAATCCTGCTGCCAAGCGATTGGTTAAGCCAAATTCAAAGCCCAACCGCATACTGGCGTTGTCCAACCCAAATAAATCATATATTCCTTGATCCACAAACCCAAATCGGTGCGAAACCTTAAAATCCATCACTCCGGGTGCGGTATTCTCTAAGGAATGAAGGTTGATGACGCGATTGGTCTTAAAGCTGGCATTGACGAGAAGCGTTGGTTCTGAATCACCAAGTTCAGATAGTAAATCATCGTCCGGTGCTTGTGCAAAAAGACCGAGAGCCAACAACATAGCAGTCACGAAGGGGAGAAGAGATGTAAAAAAAGGCATTGTAGAAAAGAGTTTATTTGGATGTTGGTTTGAAGAAAAAAAGTGTAAAGGAATTTCCTTTACACTTTTTGATATTCTTTCATTAAAGCATGGGGAGTAAAGCATCCACGTGGATGGTGATGACTTTGGCAATCTTATCTTTGACCATACTTGGGATTTCTATGCCATAATCAGCTACTGCCACTTCAAAGGTAGCATTGGCCTTCGCTCCGTCCTTGGACATGGTGATTGTTGCGGGGACAGTCACTTCTTTGGTGACCCCGTGAATGGTTAATTTTCCTTTGACTTGAACTTGATAAGTGCCTATTTGGTAAAAATCAATATCGCCGTCAACGATTTCTCCTTTAAAGGTTGCTTTGGGGAATTTGGAGCTTTCCATGTAATTTTCATTAAAATGCTCCTGCATTAATGCTTTTTTGAATTGAAAACCCTTGATTAGGACGGCAAACTGCACCCGTTTGGTTTTTGGATCAATAACCGCACTTACGGTATTATTGGTGGCTTTTATGGTCTCTTTCTGGGCTTCAGAGTTAAAAGTGATGGTTCCCTGGCGGGTTCCATATTTGTGTTGTGCGTGGACGTTACCTAAAAAAAGTAATGCGAACGTCATTAAAAGCAAAATCTTCTTCATTTTTTTTATTTTACAGGTTTTTGAATTTTTTTTGGTTGTTTCCAAAAAGATGACCACAAAGCATTTTTTGCTGCCTTCATCTATTTTTGCGCAAGCGAACACCGATCTAAAACGACTGTATTGCCCATCAAGTCATCCATCAACGCGCCCGAACAAAGTCCTTTGATAGAAATTTGTTGGCCTTGCCGGAGTTGGGTCAAGCCTTTAGCAGCCGGTGGCTCAAAATTGCATGTAATGGAGGACATCTCCCCATCGGTGGCTAAGATAAGGGTAATTTTGCCGGATTCATTATTCTCTACTTGTTTTATGATTCCATTAACCTTTATGACTTTGTCCAAGTATTGGGTATTTGCTTTGGACTCATCGCTTTCAAAGGCGTGTAGCAAGTCATTGGCATCCAATACGACGTCAGCGGAGATTTTAGAGGTATCCTTATGCGGTTTATTCCATTGAAAATAACCATAAATACCGGCCAATAAGGCAATCAGGAGACCAAAGGTCAATATTTTCTTCATTTGGTTGATTTTTGGAATTAGTTATTAAGGGCTCCTTGCAGAATCCAAGCTTCTACTTTGGCAATAGTGCAAGAATCTAACTGGTCCGCATTTTTGGGCATAGGAGAAACGCCACTTTCGTGTTTGATGGACTTCAAAAGCAGGTCATTATCAACATACGTTTTTACGGAAGTATATCCTTCTATCGTCACCCCACCTTGGTTGGCAGCGGCACTGTGGCAGGAAAGACACGAATTATCCAAAATAGGCAATATGTCTCCGGCATAACTCATACTGTCTGTGACGCAGGTACGGACTTGCGGATAAAGGGTTTCTTCATTATCATAGTAGCAAGAAGAAATCATCACGGTACTCACCCAGAGTATTCCCAAAATATATCGTTTCATTTAGTTATTCTTTTTACCTTGATTGACCCAAGCTTCTATTTTATTGATGTCGCAATCGCTTAACTTGTCCGCTCCGGATGGGTAAGGCATGGGCTTGACACCTGCGGCATGATTGATGGCTTGAACGATTTTGTCCGCATTGTCGCGAATAGTTGGAAAAGTATCTAGTCTGATTCCTGCCGCAACGGTTATTTTATCATGACAATTGGAAGTATTACAACTTTGATTCATAATCGGCATGACATCATTGGCAAAGCTCATATTCTCCGTTTGGCAATCCGGACTCGTCGTGTCTTTTTTACAAGAGATGGCGCCAAGCGTCCAAATGGCCATCATAAGAAAAAGGATTTTTTTCATGGTTTTAATTTTTTTGCGACTTCAAACATTCGAGTATTAGGGCAAAGTTAGTAAAATAAACGGAATCCCCATAAGGACAATTGCCTTCAACTCGACACCTATACACTTTTTAAAGTCTAAAGGCTGCTTAGCTGTTTTTTGTAACTTTTAGGTACCCGCAGGTTTTTGCCATAAAATGCCCTTTTTGCGTCTGTTTTTGCCCAATTTTTCTCACGTAGCCCGGCTACGCATCTAAAAATTGAGCGGCAACATACACAAAAATGACTATTTTCTGCCTAAAAACAGGGGCATCTAAAAGTTACTTTTTTTTGCAACTTTTAGCACTTTCTCCTGAAAAAACTTTACTTTTGGTTTATGATAAAAATTGAATATGCTCCGGAAGTCGCTAAGGCTATGGCCAATGGCAAACCTATTGTTGCCTTGGAAAGTACCATTATTTCTCATGGTATGCCCTTCCCCAAAAACATGGAAACAGCCTATCTTGTGGAAGAAGTCGTCAGAGAAAATGGAGCTTATCCGGCCACAATTGCCATCATTGGTGGTGTGCCAAAGATCGGTCTAACAGAAAAGGAAATCAGAATTTTGGCGGAAGCCGGTAAGTCAGTGACCAAGGTGAGTCGAAGAGATTTTCCGATGGTGCTTGCGCAAAAAAAGCATGGCGCCACCACCGTAGCGGGCACGATGATCCTGGCGGAAAAAGCCGGTATTCGGATATTTGCCACCGGCGGAATAGGCGGAGTGCATCGGGGGGCAGAAAATACGATGGATATCAGTGCTGACCTACAGGAGTTGGCCAATACGTCTGTCGCAGTGGTATCCGCCGGGGTGAAATCCATTTTGGACTTAGGACTGACTTTAGAATACTTGGAGACGATGGGAGTACCGGTTTGGGGTTATCAGACAAGTGAATTGCCTGCCTTTTTTACACGCGATAGCGGGTTCCGCTTAGACTATCGGGCAGATGATGTCGAAACGCTGGCCAAGATGCTCAAAGCCAAATGGGATTTTGGCTTAAAAGGCGGAGTTTTAATTGGCAATCCGGTGCCCCGCTTGTATTCCATGGATAAGTGGGAGATTGAAGGGGTTATTCGTGAAGCATTGTTAGAAGCCAAAAAACAAGGTCGAAAAGGCAAGAAGATTACGCCCTTTTTGTTGTCAAAAATCAATGAATTGACCAAGGGTAAAAGCTTGGCAACCAATATCGAACTTGTTCTCAACAACGCCCGGCTGGCAGCTCGTTTGGCTCACAAATATGCGGAAATGGTGTAGTAACCAACTTTTGTCCTGTACTTAGAAATTGGAAATTTTATTGTTTTGATTTGCCTAAAAGCCAAGATATTTGGCAAATTCCATCATTTCGGATAGGTTCGAGATTTTGACTTTACCCATCATGACAGCCATCATGGCTTTGGTTTCTCCATTGATTACTTTTAGGAAATTCTTGGACTTCGCTTTGACGGTGCATTTCGCATCACCCACTAGTCCATCCATCACTTCGATTTGGTTGTCGGCAATCTTAACGGTGTAATCCCCTCCATCTTCTCCGGAAATTTCAAAATGAAATAGTGATTCTTTGCCCGCAAGGGCTTCCGGCTCTACTCGATTAGGCAGATTATTTAAAAATTCTTTTACGGTCATTTTTTTTTGGTGCGAAGTTATTGTTTTTTGCTTAAAGTGCAATAATTAAATTGGAAATTACCCAAAAAAGACCTAACTTTATAGTCCATACAACTACCTATAATCATTAAAAATGCCTAAAGCCGGAGAGACCATCTATTGGACAATTAACGAGCACAGACTGGCGATTACATCACCGGCGAAAGTCTATTGGCCACAATCCGGTATGACCAAGTTGGATTTATTAGAATATTATCGGGACATTGGTCCATTTATGCTTCCTTTTTTGAAAGATAGACCGGCTACTTTTCATGTGTATCCGCGTGGGATTAGTGATTTTTCTTTTTATAAACGGGATTTTGAAGGGGATGTTGATTTTGTGCAAACCTATACCTACCATGAAATCAGCCAAGAAAAAATCATCCAAGTACCACTGATTAATAATCTCGAATCTTTAATTTACTTTGCGAATAAAGGATGTATAGAAGTCCATTCTTGGGCATCAAAAACTCCCCAACTGTTGCGGCCTGATATGGCTATTTTTGATTTAGATGTGAGTGCCCGGGTGCCTTTTGATTGGGCGTTGATGGCCGCTTATGAGCTTCATTTGCTCCTTGAAGAAAAAGGATTAAAATCTTATGCGAAGACATCCGGTGGGAGCGGGATGCATGTTTATGTCCCTTTGCAGCCAAAATATTCTTTTGAATTTGTCAGAAAATGGGTCAAGAAAGTGGGAGGAGAGCTGGCAGCCAAAGAACCGGACCGCGTCGCAAGCGCACCCACCCACCGAAAAACACACATTGGAAATAAGGTCGTTATAGATTATCTCCAAAATGCGCCTACGCGCAACACAGCGTCTCCCTATACGGTAAGGGCTTATCCGCATGGACCGGTTTCCACCCCCTTGTCTTGGGATGAAGTCAAAAAGGGTGGTATAAAGCCTAGTGATTTTACCTTGAAAAACATGCCGGCAAGGGTGGCCCAGATAGGGGACTTGTTTGCCGATATAATGACTCATCAGCAGGTAATTCCAGATTAAAATCGGTCGATTCTGTCTTATTAAAATATGAGCAATCAAGCATAAAAAGAGAGCGAATCCCTTTCGGAAAACGCTCTGCTAAAAGTAAACAACAACTTCTTTCTCCAATACACTTGTTCTCGTTACTATCTTCTAATCTCTAAGTATCCTTTAAAGACCCTTTTGGCTCGGTCATTCAATTTAATGACATAATAATAGGTGCCATCAGGTACAATTTTGTTATCCACCCACGAGCCGCCCCAAGTATTGGCATAGCCCGTACCACGGAATACACGATTTCCCCAACGGTTATATATGTCCACCACATTATTGGGATAGTTTTCGATATTGGCAATGTAGAATACGTCGTTAACCCCGTCTCTATTTGGAGAAACCGCAGTAAATACGACAATATCGTCACATAAGATACATATATCTACAAAAGCATCGTCACACCCATTTCCGTTGCAGACAATGTATTGTAAGCGATCGGTACGCTCACACACGTCATAGTCAGGCACATACGTGATGGTATTATCGAGATTGAGCGTAAGCTGACCACTCAACGGGGTATTGACAAAGTATATAGTATCAATTCCGCCCCAGGTGGTATCATTGGCCAAAATATCATATACCCCCGGAGTGTTCATATAGACACAGGTGCTATCATCATTGACATGGGGCAATCCGGTATAAGGGACGACCGATGTACAGAAATTAATTGTATCACATAGACCTAAATCATCACAAATAACTATACAGGCGGAATCACTTCCTATCGAAAGTCCCTTGTAATCCAAACAGAACGTAGTGTCATTTAGGACATATTCTACGGCACCGGTATCTATGTTTTCACAAATATTAGAAAGGCTTACAATCATTCCCGGAAGGGTAGTGGTATCAATACAATAAGTCATTTCTTGATTGATATAGATGGATTCTGAAATGCAACCACCTGTAGTGGAATGGGGATTGTACTTTTGGCAAGAAACGTCCACGTAAACAGTGTCGGCACAGGTATTCAGAGAATCAAAAACAATAATCCGGTGTGCTCCAAATGCTAGTGGAATGACACTTTGCCCATAATCAATGGTAGGTACATAGGCTAAGTCCAGATTCAATCCATTGCCATTTGTAATCGTCAGATGCTTGTATTGGTGATAGAAAACACCCCCCCAAATCGTTTCATTGTTTTCATCATAAAACCAATTTCCAAAACTATCCCATGTATTAAGTTGGTTCAATAATTCCGCCACATCATTGACGGTACTTGTATAAATAGAATCCTTAAAATCCCAAGTCACGTTAAAAGTTCCCGTAGCGGTATTCATGCCTGTAATTTCATAATTCCCGGGGGGAGACGGATTGTTGGTGATGGAGTCATTGGCTAATTGGCCATCCACCCAAACCTGATAATTGGCGAGGCTGTCACCCGAAATACTTAAAGGAAAATTAACATCTAATCCGCAGACCACTAAGTAGTTTATGCTGTCTTCCGAAATATGGAAAATAGGACATGGCAAGGTGTCAATTTTAGGAATAACAAAAAGGTTTATAGAATCTGCTACCGTACAGCCATTGTCTCCGATGGCCTGCAAGATGTAAAGAGTAGAGTCTTCCGGGAAAGCCAATGGGTTGACAATCGTTGTGTCGCTCAAAGCGGTGGTGGGACTCCATTGTAAACTGGTTGGGATGTTTGTCGTCAGCACCCCATTAATGAGAATCGTATCGCCTTCGTTAATCGTCGTGTCTTGCGGGAGCGTTAGTTGCGGAGCGTCTTGTACAAAGACATTCATCGTATCCGAGCTAATCGAACATGTATCCGCAGTGGCCGTGGCAATAATACCGGTTAAGGATAAGTCCGGAGTTAAAATATATGGGTTCCCTACACCGATAGTGTCCCCGGATGGTTGGGCAATCCAAGTAACATCTGTTGTTCCTAAAGCGAATAAATCAATCGCCAGCCCGGCACAAAGTGTATCTGATACACTGGAGCCGATGGTCACGATAGGGCTGCCATTTTTGTGGATATTTTTGACTTGCAGGTCTGAAGTAATGACATCAACGGTACAAATAGAGCCGGTAGTCGCACATAGTTGTTGCTGCTCGCGTACCGCTGTAAATCCAATCTCCTCATCTGCTTCACCGCAGCCGATATCCATGGAAGAGAGCATGAAGTCAAAGGAATTGATGTCTCCATTGGACATGCCTTGCGGCAAAATCCACTCCAGCGTTGTGATGCCATTGATTACGGTAATGGCTGGTTCTCCGGGTGTCCATCCATTTGCGGAAGCACTATTAGGTACATAGGAAAAACCGTCAGAAAGCAATACTTTAATTTTATCGTTAGGTCCGGTCAAGGAATCTCCGATATTGGTGATATCAATGGTTACAGGAAACTGACCATTGATGGAATCCGCAAGAATAGGGGTCAACATTATCTTATTGGCCGGATCCGGTTCACTACCACTCACGAAAAATGGGAAGGTCGTGAAACCTGTGGTATCTGTCGGGTCTCCACAAAACTTATTACCAAAAATACGAAGGGTGGACGATCGACCACTGGTAAAACCGCAATCAGATATTACTTTGTAGCGAATGGTGATTTCGTTAGAATCTGTAATAGATGTGGTTGACACATTGGGTAGCCCATTTGTCATTAGATAAGGATAAGGAGCAAATGGCGAGAAAGTGTAGTTGTCCCCGTAGATTGTAGAATTTACGTAAGTGGGATCTGACCCCAACGGCAAGAAACTTGCGGATTTCGGCCAAGCGATTTCTACACTTCCCGGAATTAAAACGAGATTTGGCGGAAGCGTAAAATCAATATTCATATTAAAATCCCGCCCTAATTGTGTGTTTTTTAGTTCTAGTTCAACTGGAATTGTGTCACAAAATGGGGTTGCCCCCAAATTTGTAGGTTGAATGATAGATATAAGTGGATCGTTGCTTTGGGCTTGAACATCCAGACTTGTTTTTTGACAGAAAGGGTGGGTTAGTGGATCAAATGCCGAACAATTCCATCCGGTAAAAATTTCTGCATTAACGGTTCCGCAATCTGTGAGTTGAGCCGTTATTTTTAAGACATTACAAATATCATTGGGTGTATTTGTGGCAACGGCTCGCAACAAACCATTGGTCATCGCAATATATCCACCTGCCGGAATATTGTTGACCGTCAAAGCTTGGACATTTAAAGGGTCAGAAATGTCATCAATGCTTAGTATGTTGATGGCGGTAGAAAGATTTTCTATAGAAACCCAAGATACATTGGCATCCGCATAATTGGTCGTATTGCATTGCCGTATGGTCCAAGTAAAAACATCGCCTACTGCTTCAGAAGTTGGTGGGCCTAAGTTTTCTAGACTGATTTCAGGTGGATTAGAATAAGTGATATTTGTGTTGTTATTGTAAGTTGTGTCAATGACACAAGCACCACCGCTGTAATTAAAGGAGTGGTAATTTCTTTTATAAAAGATATTCGCATCAAAATCGTAGATATTGTCGCCGTTAAAGCTACCTGTATTGGATTCACATTGGGGAATACCCAAGAAACGTATCGCAATGGCATAATCCGTGATTTTGAGCAAAGACGGAAACTGAGTCAATGTATCAAAAGTGGCCACAAAGTGACCGGAATTATCCAATGAACCTACATCAAAATAGCTATTCCCCATGACCGGGTGATCAATGATGGACGCTTGCAC
>JANTGI010000149.1 GCA_024762995.1 Saprospiraceae bacterium
AAAACAAGTAAAACCTGCTGCCCCCCCAAGTGATTCTCCGGAACCCTCCGTCGTCGTAGAACCGACGGTATCTTACCAAAAGCCTCCAACAGAAGTATCCAAGCCGGCTGCGGCTCCCAACGAGCCTAACGTCCCGAATGCCGCCGTCGCCGGATTGAGTTTAAGTGCTTTTGAAGCGGCTGCAGAGCAGGATATTGCGCAATCTCAAGCCAAGAAGCCCTTACTAAACAATGAAGTCTTACTCGATTCCTGGAAACAATATGCCGAACACAAAGTCTCCTCCGTATCGGTAAAACAAGTTTTGCTGCGGGCCATTCCGCGATTGGAGCACAAAACCGTCATCGTGCGCCACAGTGGAGATTATGCGGAGCAAACGATAAAGCAAGAGCGCGATTTGATGGATTTTTTGCGCAAGCAGATGCAATATGACCGATTGAGGCTACAATTTGAATTTGATGAGACGCTTGCGCCAAAAAAAGATGCCCAAATCAAAAAGAAAATCCTGACTCGTAAGGAAAAATATGACATCTTATTTTCGGAAAACCCCCATATTGAGACCTTCATCAAAAAGTTTTCGTTGCATCTGGAAGACTAAACTTTTGAGTGAAATATCAAGGATTATAGGTAAATACCCTGCCCGAAAAGGTCTGCGGTACAATTTTTGCTGCTTTTTTATGTTAGATTTTTGAGAAATTGGTGTTATATTGACATTTTTTCGGTCAAAAAGCGTTCTTCTTATAGGCTTTTAACCGATACTGAAATACAATTAATGAAAAAGCAGATTCAATTTTTTGGACGATATGCTTTTCTTGTATTGATTTTTGTGACTATTCTACCCCCAAAAAACATAGCTCAGAAAGAAAAATACGAGAATATCATTCCCAATCCGGGATTTGAAGAATATTCGACCTTTCCGATTGGTTGGTTTTATACCGGCCGACACTTTTCACGTGTCCAAAAATATTGGTTTTCCGCCACAAATACATCGCCGGATGTATATGGCCCCAAAGTCGTTGTCCCAAAACAATGGCAAGACAAAGGATTTGGGAACCCCAAGGCTGCCCAAGGTCAGTCATACGTCGGCATCACAACTTACGGGTGCGAAAGTGAAAAACCCCATTGCAAAGAATACATCGAAGTACAACTCAAAGAGCCTTTGGTGCCCGGCCAAAATTATAAAATCACCATGGATGTGACGCAGCTCCAAAACAGCATGCCGGTCAACAACCTAGGAGTCGTCCTTTCGGAAGAAAGAATATTACATAGAAACGAAGAGTGCATCCTGATAAAACCGGCCGTCAATTTTACGAAAGTAATAGATAGCCGCCATCATTGGATTAAGCTTCAAAGCAAGTTTGTGGCCAGTGATGCATCACAATATCTAGTTATCGGTAATTTTTTCTCTGATCAACAAACCAAGGTGCTCCCCGCCAAATACCCTTTTGGATACTTTTATCTAGACCATGTGGTATTAAAAAAAGTGCCCCCGATCCTTCCGGTGCCCATAGACAAAAATGACTTGCAGTTTGTCACTCTGAGACCCGACAAACTAATCACCCTGCATAATATTTACTTTGAATTTGACAAAGCAGACTTGCATCCCCGATCGGATAAGGAACTCCAGCAATTAGTAGCAATTATGGAAAATGACCCCATGATGGAAATTGAAATCATCGGTCATACTGATGATATGGGCACGGACAATTACAATCTAATCTTGTCCCAAAAACGTGCTCTGGCCGTAAAAAAATATTTGGTGGAAAACAATATCAATGAATCCAGGTTAATAACTACCGGCAAAGGTAATACCGAACCCATGGCCACGAATGACACCGAAGCCGGCCGTCAAAAAAATAGACGCATCGAGTTCAGGATTCTAAAAATGAATAAAAATGCTCCCACTAAAATATCAGGAACAACTACTTCCGGAAGCGGGTTGTGACGAGGCCGGTCGGGGATGTCTTGCCGGACCGGTTGTCGCTGCGGCGGTGATTCTTCCTGATGATTTTGAACACGAATTACTAGATGATTCAAAAAAACTATCTGAAAAACAACGCCTAATCCTTAAAGAGTATATCGAAAAACACGCTTTAGCTTATGCTGTCGGCTTTGTTTCCCATCAAAAAATTGATGAAATCAACATCCTTCAAGCCTCTTTCTTAGCCATGCATCGTGCTTTAGACCTCCTACACATCTCACCCAAGCACATCATCATAGATGGAAACCGTTTTAAAAAATATCACAATATCCCACACACTTGCATAGTCAAGGGAGACAGCAAATATGCTTCTATTGCCGCCGCTTCCATCCTCGCTAAAACTTATAGAGACGCCCACATGGTCGAAGCCGCCCAAAAATATCCGCAATATGGTTGGCAAAGTAATAAAGGCTACCCCACCAAAGAGCATCGGGAAGCTATTCGGGTGTATGGCTCAACCCCTATTCACCGACTGAGCTTCCGGTTATTGCCGGAGTAAATGTGTGACTTTAGGAATCTAATAATGCGCTACCGAGTACAGTGACAGAATGTGGGAATTTTAATGAGTCAATCATATTGCGTTCCCCACTATTTGCCGGCACTCCAATCTAACAAAGTCCTAATGTTAAGGAACACGCCTAAAATTTATAACCCTTTGACTTCTTTTAATTCTTTCACCAACACCACGAAATCAAGAATGAGCTATACCGTTGTTTCGTTATACCGTTAAGCCAAAGCTCCAAAATTCAGATGGCAGGTATGGAGTTTACACAAAAAAGCCCTTCCGAAATTTTCCGAAAGGGCTTTTATATCCTATTTCTCAATCAATCACTCCGTTACTCCGGAGACCAATAAAGAGACCGTATTATTCAAAACTTCGATAAAGCCGGTAGCAATGTTAATTTTCAATGCTTCTCCATTTTCTTTATCTACTCTTACTACTCCTTCGCCAAGGGCCGCCACTAGTGGGGCGTGATTGTCCAAAATCTGAAACAAACCATCCAATCCCGGCAAAGTCAACATCTTAGCTTTCCCTTCAAAAATAGGCTTGTCAGGTGATAAAATTGCAATATCCATGCTTTCTGTGTTTTATGCTTCAGCTTCCGCCAATAATTTTTTACCTGCTTCGATGACATCATTAATGTCACCTTTTAGGTTAAATGCTGCTTCAGGATACTGATCCAATTCTCCATCCATAATCATGTTGAAGCCTTTGATGGTATCTTCGATAGGCACCAACACCCCTTTCAAACCGGTAAATTGCTCGGCCACGTGGAAAGGCTGTGACAAGAAACGCTGTACACGACGGGCACGACTTACGGCCAACTTATCTTCATCAGACAATTCATCCATACCTAAGATGGCGATGATGTCTTGTAATTCATTATATCTTTGTAGCAAGTGTATCACCCTTTGAGCGGTGTCATAGTGCTCATCACCAATAATGGCTCTATCCATAATCCGAGAAGTAGAATCCAATGGATCAATCGCCGGATAAATACCCAAGGAAGCAATCTTACGTGATAATACAGTCGTCGCATCCAAGTGAGCAAATGTAGTCGCCGGCGCCGGGTCTGTCAAGTCATCCGCAGGCACATATACCGCTTGTACAGAGGTAATCGAACCCCGCTTGGTAGAAGTAATCCGCTCTTGCATAAAGCCCATCTCTGTCGCCAAAGTCGGTTGGTATCCTACCGCAGAAGGCATCCGTCCCAACAAAGCGGATACTTCAGAACCTGCTTGCGTAAAACGGAAAATATTATCGACAAAGAACAAGATATCCCGTCCGCCTGTCGGATCATTCAAATCACCATCACGGAAATACTCAGCCATGGTCAAACCTGACAAAGCCACCCGCGCACGTGCTCCCGGTGGCTCGTTCATCTGACCAAACACCAAAGTCGCTTTAGAATCTTGAAGAGCAATGTGGTCAACTTTCGTCAAATCCCATCCACCTTCTTCCATATCATGGTTAAAAGCTTCTCCATATCTAATCACGTTGGATTCCAAAAACTCACGCAACAAATCATTCCCTTCACGGGTACGCTCTCCCACACCGGCAAATACAGAGATACCTTCGTAGGCTTTTGCGATATTATTTACCAATTCCATGATTAATACCGTCTTTCCTACACCGGCACCACCAAACAGACCGATTTTACCCCCTTTCATATAAGGCTCAATCAAGTCAATTACTTTAATTCCTGTAAACAATACTTCCTTAGAAGTACTCAAATCTTCATATTTGGGTGGATCACGGTGGATACTGGCCCATTTGCCGGTATCAACATCGCCCAATCCATCAATCGCTTCACCAACCACATTAAATAGGCGTCCTTTGATGGCATCACCTACAGGCATTGAAATGGGTTTAGCGGTATCAATCACATCCATATTACGAGTCAACCCATCCGTTGCGGCCATCGCAATAGTCCGCACAGTGCTTTCGCCTAGGTGACGTTGACATTCTAAAACAATCTGACTGCCGTCTTCTTTATTAATTACCAAAGCATCAAGCAAGTTAGGCAAGTGACCGCCTTCAAAACTTACATCAACGACCGCGCCGATAACCTGTTTAATCTTTCCGATATTAGCCATGTATATTATATTTTTAGCTGGTTGTCAAAAAACGGCTCAAAGGTACGTTTATTTACTTTAATCTACAAAAACTTCTCTCCTTTTTTAGTAAAAATCGATTTTCTATCTGCCTTTCGGCAAAAAATAGCCCTTTCCCCTATTTCCCATCGTCTATTTTATCGCAAGATGGCCGGCCGTAACAATCATAACACTTCCCAAGCGACACCGTTGTATCGTCGTACCGTTATACCTTTGGACCAAAGTGTCGAGACCTGAGTGACTTATCAATGATTAGACATTATTTAAGCCGGCAAAGCGATATTTTTTCTATTTTTGCCAAAAAATTGAAACTCAGCCAACCCACCGCCCACTTATTTCTTTTTTTAGTTGCGCTCATTTATGGTGCCAACTATACCATAGCCAAGGAAGTCTTAGACAACGGATACATATCTCCTAGTGCTTTTATCGTTTTGCGAATTGGATTTGCGGTCGTGCTATTCTTTATTTTTGAGCGCAGCATCCGCACCAAGAAGGTGGAGAAAAAGGATTGGGGGCGACTGATATTGAGCGGTCTTTTTGGGGCCGCCGCCAACATGCTCCTGTTCTTTTATGGGCTCAAATATACCACCCCCATACATGCGGCATTGATTATGACAACAACGCCGATACTTGTATTAATCATGGCTTTATTTTTCCGCAAGGAAGTGGTTTCTCGCACGAAAATCCTAGGCATAGCCCTTGGCATGACAGGCGCCATATCGACCATCATGAGCGGTAAAAGTTTGGATTTGGCGCAAGCGACCACCAATGGAGATTTGATGGTTTTCTTAAATGCAACAAGCTATGCAATCTATCTGATTATTGTCAAAGATCTATTGAGAAAATACCACCCACTCACGGTACTGAAATGGGTATTTCTATTTGGGCTAATTTTTGTGCTCCCATTTGGCGCCCCAAGTCTTCCGGATATTGCATGGGAGCATTTTCCTGTCCATATTTGGCTGGCGACCGGCTACGTTCTTCTGTTCACCACTTTTTTTACTTATTTCTTAAATGTCAGTGCCCTGCGGGTCATACCGGCATCGACGGTAAGTTTTTATATTTATTTACAACCGATATTGGCCACTATCATTGCGATTCTATTGGGTAAAGATCAATTTTATTTTAAAGATTTAATCTGGTTCCTAATGATTTTTGTCGGTGTTTTCTTGGTCAGTAAGAAATAGCCCTGCTCCAAGCGAAAAACATCAGAACCGGAGTAGTTACTGTCGCACCCATACTCACCTTGAAGCAATAAATAACCGTACACAACCCAAAAAATTAAGAAAATCAAATCTCCATTGCCAAATCGAACTCAGGCCCAAAAATGTCACAAATCGGTCGTTTTTTTACATAAAAAAAAATCAAATAGGACATTTTATTAAATAGAAATAAAAAACATACGGAGAAGCCTGGTTTTTAGCTGATTAAACAGTAAATAAAAAAACATTTCAAAAAAAACTCTCATAACTTCCTAATTAACTGCATGTTATAAAATCCCAATTTCATGTCTCAAAAAAAAATATATATAAAAACCCTTCTTAAAATTACCCTATTCCGTATTTATTTAGTGTATATTTACGCCAAAATACACATCAAAAGGGAGCAAAATGAAACACTACAATCGCCTAAATGAGCTACTTCTTGAGTTTACGGCAATGTCACAAAGTAATAACGTTCCAAATCTTGAGAAAACGGACTACCTGGATTTGGCTAATTATTGTATTTCGATAGAAGAATTAGAGCTCGGCTTATTGATTGTGGACACAGCCATCCGGCATTTTCCGTTATTACCGGAGTTCATTGTCAAAAAAATTGAAATTCTTTTGTTATTAGATCGCCCTAACCAAGCGCTATCCACCCTTAAAACCATTGATCATCTTACCAAACTATCTCATCAAGCTCAACTACTAAAGGCAAAAGCACTCAAAGCAACGGGAAAAAACCAAGATGCTTTAGACCTTTTGGACCAACTTAAAGAAACCCAGAAAGACGATTTTAAGATCTACGAGTTACAAGCTAACATCCTCGAAAACATGCAACAATTTGACAAGCTTTATCATGTACTCAAAAACCAAATCCTGACTGCTCCCCAAGCCCAACTAGAATCACTTTTAGATAAGTTGCTCCTATTCACAGACATTACTTCCAATTATCAGGACGCCATTGCCTTTTACCCTAAAGTGATTGACCGACACCCTTTTTCAGGTACCGCTTGGCGCAACCTTGGGCTTTCATATGCCGCCCTAGAAGATTACTATGAAGCCATTGATGCGTTTGAGTTTTGCATCGCCATCGACCCGCTCGACAAAACTGCCTATCTTGGTTGCACCACTTGTCTTGAACAACAAAACAAATACGGCTTAGCCATCAGATATTACTTTGAATATTTGGAACAATCATTAAAAGATGAGCCCGAAATCCTAATGAAATTGGGTCATTGCTTCTTCCTTGAAGATGATTTTGATACGGCGACTTATTTCCTTGAAGAAGCAATCCGCTTGGAGCCTGAATTAGCAAATGCGCATTACTGGCTTGGCTCACTCTACTTAGAATCTGACCCCCCAAAGGCAATTTTACACTTAAACGACGCCATAGACCTTGATTCTTTTAATGAAGATTATATGATTGCCTTGGCGGAAGCCTATAAGACTATTCATGACCCAAAAAATGCACAACATTATTTTCAACAAGCCATTGATATTGCTCCAGACATACTCGACACCTGGATGCCTTTTGTTCGATTTTTAATCCAAACCAAGCAACATCAACTTCTACTGGAGACACTTGAAGAAGTGGCCACATTTTTTAATCCGGAGCAAGTTATTTTTCTAAAAATTGCCGGCCTTTTTGCAACTGGAAAACGAAAAGAAGCCAAATATTGGTTAATCGAAGCCTTAACAACGGATAATGACTTACTTGACACAATGTTTGAAGTTTACCCAAAATTAGCCCACGATGATGAAGTCGTAGCCACCATTCAAAAATATAATACCTTATAAGTAGAGACAAGGCACGCCTTGTCTCTATTTAAAATGGCCAACATCCCTATTTTTAATACGCCAGCAATTGCATTAATTTTCCTTCCAGCCGGCTTTCCGCAAGGAATTGCTTCTCCAGTCCTGCCGCAAAAGGAATAGGAGTATCCAGCGAAGCTACACGAACAATCGGCGCATCCAAATACTCAAATAAATTCTCTGAAATATAAGCCGACAACTCTCCCCCAATCCCGCCTATCAATGTATCTTCATGAAGCAACAAAACCCGATTAGTCTTTTTGACCGCAAGGTCGATGGCCTCATAATCTAAAGGCAACAGAGTCCGTAAATCTAGTATCTCAACATCCAAAGCCTTAGCATCCACTAATTTTTTCGCCCAGTGAACGCCCATCCCATAAGTAATGATGACCGCTTGACTCCCTGTTTTTACAGTTGTCGCTTTACCGATTTCAGTGGTATAATAACCTTCCGGCACTTCCCCTTTAATACTCCGATACAACCCTTTATGTTCAAAAAACAGAATGGGATTCGGATCTTCAAAGGCCGCTAACAACATCCCCTTAGCATCTTGCGGATTGGATGGATAAAGCACTTTTAGACCCGGAGTGTGGGTAAACCAAGCTTCGTTACTTTGTGAGTGAAAAGGCCCTGCAGCCATACCTGCACCTGTCGGCATCCGCACAACAACATCTGCATTTTGCCCCCATCTATAGTGGACTTTCGCCAAATTATTGACAATCTGATTAAAGCCTACAGTCACAAAATCTGCAAATTGCATCTCCACCATAGCCTTCATTTTTTGGATACTCAACCCTAAGGCCGCTCCCAAAATAGCACTTTCGCAAAGTGGAGTATTGCGCACACGATCTGCCCCATACTTTTCCATCAAGCCATCCGTCACCTTAAATACACCACCATAACCCGCAATATCTTGCCCCATCAAAACAAGTTGAGAATGCTTTTTCATGGCTTCGTCCATGCCCCCCGCAATCGCATCAACAAAACGCATTTCTTGGGTCAGTGCCCCCGGTTTTTTCACGATTTGGTGATAGGGTGCATACACATCTTCCAATTCTTTATCCACATCCGGCACGACATCCGGCTCATCGTGCATGACATCCACTACGCTTTGTATCTCCTGCTTTATGGCCTTTTTCATACCATCCATTTCCGCTTGCGCTAAAAGGCCTTCATCCAGAAGATATTGCTCATAATTATGAATTGGATCTTTGAGTTTCCAAGCGGCCAATAAATCTTTAGGCACATATTTAGTCCCCGAAGCCATCTCATGACCAAACATCCGAAAAGTCATAAATTCCAACAATACCGGACGTGGATTCTCACGAATATCCGCAGCTACTTTTTGGACGGTTTTATAGACTTCCAAGATATTATTTCCTTCCACAACCATGGACTCCATGCCGTACCCAATCGCTCTATCTGCAATTTGTTGTACCTTAAACTGCTCGGAATTTGGGGTAGATAACCCATACCCGTTATGTTCCACCACAAAAATCACCGGAAGGTTCCATACAGACGCTACATTTAAAGCTTCATGAAACTCACCTTGACTGGT
>JANTGI010000150.1 GCA_024762995.1 Saprospiraceae bacterium
CTTTATCGATAGCTAATTTAGTGGCAATCAGTCGGTTAGGTTGTCCTGCGCCCATGCCCATTAGACAAAATTGACCGTCTAAATCGGTAATAATGGCGATGGAGTTAGATTTAATATTTTTAATAGCTTGAAGGCCAAATTCAATTAACGGTTGATGCTGTTGGATGGATAATTCCTTTTTTGTTTTTGATTCTAAAAATTTATAAAGGGCATTGTCTTCGTCTTGTTCTAGTAAGATGCCGTGCATCATGCGGTATTCTTTGGCCGTTTTTAGACGATGAATGTCTAGTTCTATTACTCTTAGATTTTTGGAATTTGAAAGATAGGTTAAGGCTTCATCCGAAAATTTTGGCGCGATGATTACTTCTATGAATTTGCGTTTAGATTTGTCCGGATTGTCTAAATCGAAAAATTGGACCGTTTCTAATCGGACAGGTGTATTGAAGGAAATAATGGAACCAAAAGCAGAAATGGGGTCTCCAGCCCAAGCCAATTCCAAAGCGCTTCGTTGGTTGTCGGTTTCGGCAATTCCGCAAGGGTTAGAGTGTTTGATGACGGCGCAACTTTTTCGGTTTCCATTTTTTACAGAATCAATGGCTCCGGTAATGTCCAGCACATTGTTGTAAGAGATGGCTTTTCCTTGTAGGATTTTCATATCTGCCAATGAGTAATGACCGAGGCCGTTTTGATAGATATTTGCGGCTTGATGACTGTTTTCGCCATAGCGCAAAGGATGTCCGTTTTTAAAATAAAAACGCCTGGTTTTTTCTCCAATAGAATCGCTCATGGTCGTTGCAATCAAAGCGTCATAATCGGCAGTATGATTAAAGGCCAGAGCCATTTGTTTTTTACGAAAGTGAAAAGTCGTCCCTTGATGTTGCTGAAATTCTGTTAAAAACTGAGTATATTCTTCAGGAGAAGTCAGGACGGTTACGTATTTAAAATTTTTGGCGGAAGCCCGAATCATAGTGGGGCCACCGATGTCAATATTTTCAATCAGTGTGTCAAAGTCCGCTCTTTCTTCTAACACTTTGGCAAAAGGATACAGATTGCAGACAACTAAGTCAATGGGTTCAATACCCAAGGCTTTTGCTTCTTCGGCATCTTTTTCTCTATCAAAAAGCAAAGCTGATTCGATATGGAAAGAGATGGTTTTCATCCTTCCGGAAAAGGCTTCCGGGTTTTTAGTGACCTTTGAAATTTCGGTCACCGGGATATTGGCTTCTTCCAATTTTTTTCTAGTGCCGCCTGTGGAAATGATTTCGCATCCATTATTCGCCAATACTTTCGCTAAAGGCACAATGTTTGTTTTGTCAGAAACACTGAGTAAGGCCCTTTTTATTTTGATGATATCCATTTCTTTTGTTTCGTTTTGATGTGGTTGACAATATTTTTGAAAATCTGGAGACCTAATCCTTCTTCTCTTGAATTGGGATTATTGTTTTTTAGCTGCGCCCAATTTGGATGATTGTATAAACTCAAAAAAGCTTCCGGGTGGGGCATCAATCCAAGCACCTGACGTGTTGTGTCCGATAGGCCCGCAATTTGAAAAGCAGAGCCATTTGGGTTGGCGGGATAATCTTTGGCAGGTTGGCCTGTCGCATCGCAATAGGTCAAAGCGTGAAGATTATTTTGAAGAATTTTGTCGGATAATTGTGGTGCTAAAATCAATTTCCCTTCTCCATGCCTAACAGGTACGGGAATGATATCTATTCCTTTTAGAAAAGGAGAATGCGCCTGTGGGTTGACCTTGCAATATACCCAGCGATCTTCAAATATTCCGGAGTCATTTTGCGCAAGCGTCGCTTCTTGTGTGAAAGTTAATTGGGTATTCGGCACCAGTCCCAATCTGACCAAAAATTGAAAACCATTACATATACCCAAGATGAAATTTTCATTGGCAATGAATTCTTTTAGTTCATCCAATAAGGTTCTTTTGTTTGGTAAAAGCTTGTATTTCAGCTTGTTAGCCATGACTTTGCCGGAACCTAAATCGTCTCCGTAAGAAAATCCGCCGGGAAAATTAATAATATCATATTCAAGAATGTTGCAACTTCCGTCAAAAATATCATTGATGTGCACAATGGTCGGTTGGGCGCCCGCGAGTTGATAGGCAGCGGCCATTTCTGTCTCGCAATTGATACCAAATCCGGTGATGATTAATGCTTTTATCATTCGTTTTCTTCTTTTAAAATGGTGTAGTCCATGCGTTCATTAACTGACCAAGTTCTTGTCGGATGAGTACTTGGTTATTTGATTGTATGATTAATTCGGGTTGGTTGGTGACTTGCCCGATTAGGTGTGCGCGGTTGCCCAAAATTTGTTCAAATTGGGCTTGGTGCGCCGGTCGAATACTTACAACAAATCTGGAGTGAGATTCTGAAAATAAAAGTATGGGTGACGGATAATCTCCAAGATGATCTAAGTCGATATGCGCTCCAAGTTGGGCATCCATGGCGGATTCGGCCAATGCGACTAGGAGACCACCATCCGAAAGGTCATGGCTGGAAGCAATCAATCCGTGCTTATTCGCTTCCATGATGGCCAAGTATAGTTGCTTGGCTTTTTTCTTTTGAACTTTTGGTGCCATGCCTGCATCTATTTTTAATATTTGGAATAATGCGGAACCACCTAATTCGTCATAAGTCTCTCCAAGTTGATAGATGAGATCCCCGGCTTGTTTAAAATCCGAAGTGACTGTTTTTCTAATATCGGGTATCTTGGCCGTCATCGAATAGAGGATGGTCGGCGGAATTGATATTTTGATACCATCTGCTTTGAAGTCATTTTTCATGCTGTCTTTGCCCGAAGTTAGTGGGATGTCAAAAAAAGTGGACATGTCATAGAGTCCTTCTGCCATCAAAATCAATTGTCCTAATTTTGATTTTCCATCAGGATTGCTGATAGGGTCATAAGCGGAGTCGGGGACGCAAAAATTATCATTGACTGACCAGAAGATGCCATCATTTTTTTGAGTGTTTGGCAATTGACCGCCGACGGAGATGATTTGTCGAATGCCTTCGTCGAACGCACCACAAGACATTTGGTAGGGGTCTAGATGACTGAATTTTGGGTTAATGCCATTGGATACGGCAATGCCTTCATAACTGTCGAAATCAAATCTTAATACAGCGGCATCTTGGGGTGCACGACCTTGACCCATTAGTGGTTTGATAATAGATTTGCCTTGGACTTCATGATCGTATTGGCGGATGACTTGTTCCCTGGAGCGGATGTTATAATCAGCGAGCAATTGTTGGGTGATTTTATTTAAATCCAAGCTGTTTAGTTGGTCGGAATAATGGGTGTTGGTTTCGGGCGTTTTCCATTCGGCCATCATCTTTTTCTGTGGAACACCATTATGTAAGAAGTCCATATCGATATACGCAATGCATTGATTGTCAAAGCGTACGTCCAAAAATCCGCTATTGGTAAAGACTCCAATATGGGAGACTTCGACTTCCATTTTTTGCGCAAGCCGGAATAGGTCGCCCACTTTTTGGGGTTCTACGACTAAGGTCATTCTTTCTTGAGATTCAGAGATAAATATTTCCCAAGGTTTGAGTCCGGCATATTTTAACGGGACTTTTTCTAGGTGAACAATTGCTCCGTTGGTGGTTTCTGCCAATTCTCCGACGGACGAAGATAATCCACCGGCGCCATTGTCCGTACTAGATTTAAGCAGTCCGGATTCGGCCGCTTTTGTCATGAAGTCGGCTAGTTTTTTTTGTGTGATTGGACTGCCGATTTGGACAGCGGATTGTGGTGAATGCTCGTCCAACTCAACGGAGGAGAAGGTCGCTCCGTGGATGCCATCTTTTCCAACACGCCCGCCTGCTATGACGATGAAATCTCCCGTGTCAATGGGTTTTTTCCAAGCATCTTTTCCTGCGTATTGATTGGGCATTAAACCACCGGTACCACAATAGACCAAGGGCTTGCCGGCATATCGGTCATCAAATAAAATGGCCCCATTGACAGTAGGGATACCGGATTTGTTGCCCCCATCTTCAATGCCTTTGATGACACCTTCCATGATTTGTTTGGGATGGAGTTGGCCGGTGAGTAGGTCTTTGCTGTAATTGGGCGGGCCAAAACAAAGTACGTTAGTATTAAAAAATAATTTGGCTCCACCGACACCGGTGCCCATTGCATCACGATTGCATCCCAAAATCCCTGTGATGGCTCCACCATAAGGATCCAATGCCGAAGGAGAATTATGCGTCTCTACCTTCCACACAAAAAGTAAATCTTTTGTGGCTTGGACGACACCGGCATTATCTGAAAAAACTTTTATTAACCATTGATTATCATTGGATTGTAGATTTTTTTGAACGATGTCGGTTGCTCCTTTGATAAACGTTTTGAATATGGAGTTGATGGTTTTTGTCTGCCCTGTATCTAGATTTTCAAAATGTACAATGGCCGAAAATTCTTTGTGTTTGCAATGCTCTGACCAAGTTTGGGCGAGTATTTCTAACTCGCAATCAGTGGGTCGGGCATCCAAGTTTTGAGCGGCTCTATGGGTAATAATATCGGCACGATTGAAATAATTTTTGATGGCCTGCATCTCTTCAAGATTCAATGCTAGGATCATGTCTTTGGAGAGTTGTAGGAGCGCTTCATTGGGGATGTTCAGATCAATGTGTTGCGTCGTCTGATCTACTTTTAGTTCGACAAAAGGGATATATAAATTTCGAAGTGCCGATTTTTTTTGCGCAAGCGAGAATACGGAAATATGATGAATAAGTGGATTGCCCATCAATTTTTTGGCAATGGTTTGAAGTTGGTTTTCCGAAAGGTAATTTTCAATATAAAAAATTTCTTGCGAGAAAATATGCTGCGTATTTAGGTCGATTTGAGTATTCGTAAAATCAGCCAAAGCCATTTGTGCAGATATGCCTTCGTCGTCTGTCACTCCGGGGAGTTTGGCAATCGCAATAAAAGATTGGTATTGGCTGTCTTCCAAAAAATGATTAATAAAAACTTGGTCGGTGATGACATCTTTTAGGCACTCGTTGGCGAAAGCGGTTACCGCTTTTTCGGTCAAAGGGTAGTTGATGGCAAAGACTTTGGTTGGTTTTATTTTGCCTGTGTTGATGCCTAATTGTTGGTCGGCCTGCTTGCGCAAAATAGCACCACGAACATCTTTGAAAGAATCGGCTTTGCAAATTTGAATGGTTGGTAGCATGTTTTTTTCAGTCAAAAGGCTATAAACCTGAGTTCGACGAAACCTTTGGATTCAGAAAACAAAGTTAAAAACCATCTAAAAAAAGGGTAATTTACTTTGTTTTTCTTACAGATTTCCTAAAATTATCCATTTTCTGCTTTAATTTTCTTTGCCATAGCCCACTATGTCTTCAAAAAATTAAATTGAAAATGAAAAATTTAAGAAAACTGAATCTCAAATCTTTAATCGAACTCAGGTTATAAAAAAAAGCCTACGCAGGTGCGCAGGCTATATTCGTTTTTCAATTAGTCGAAGCGAACTCCAAATGTACGGTGCCACTATCGGTTATTTTTCCGGCCACTTTGGCTTGATAATCAAGCGATTGTGCCGATTGTAGTATCTGGTCTGCGTGATTGGGCGGGGCGACTAGTAGCATCCCGTTGCCCATATTCCAATAAAGGTAGGCATCGTCATAGGAGACTTGTCCGAGCTGCCGGATTCGCTCCATCATTTCCAAAGGCTCGAAAAGATTGTCTAAGACGGCTCCTTTTTTGGATGCTTTTAACGCCCGCAGAAAATTGTCTTGAATGCCCCCACCTGTAATGTGCGCAATACCTGAAATGGGTATGCCTGCATCCAATAATTGATTTATCAATGGGGTGTAAATTAAAGACGGTGTTAATAATTTTTCTCCCCAAGTGATGTCGTCATCATATTTGGCCAGATGCCAATCATCTCCAAATTGTTGTTGCATGATTTTCCGAATCAACGAAAAGCCATTGCTCCGGAATCCATTACTTTTTAAAGCAATCACCACATGTCCTTTTTCAATATTTGCTCCGGTAATCAACGTTCTTTTTTCCGAAAGGAAGCCGATGGCTGTCGAGCTCCAATTGATGTGCATATTCGGACCATATCCACCGACTCGGTCTCCTAGTTCTGCAATTTCTCCCCCCGTTATAGCCATTCCTGCAAAGGTGCATGCCTTCGCTAAGCCGGCCATCAATTGATTAATAATGGATTGGTCAATGAGATTGACGTCAATAACATTGGTGATATCCGAAGGCTCAAAACCAGCCGTCACTAAATCGTCGGCAACCATCGCAACAAGATCAAATCCCATCGTATGGTAGATGCCCGTTCTTTCCGCTAATTCGATTTTAGTACCTACACCATCCGAAGCGATGCCGATGCGTTCTTTGCCAAAAATGATGATGTTAGAAAAGGAGCCGTCTGTTTGTTGTCCGATAGCGCCGCGACGACCTTCACGCAAGTGGTAAGTTGATTTTGCGTGTTCAAAAGCGACTTTCGAAGAAGCGTTGCCTAATTCAATGTTAAGCCCGCTTGATTTGTTTTCCATTAATTGGCTTCTAAGCTGTACGATTGAAGCTACAAAGATAATGGAATTATAAAGATTTTTTAGCTTTCTGATACATAAAATTTTATCTAATTTTTGGTCGTTTACTTATTGGTTCGTTTTCAGGGAGTTATGGGGGGGGAGAAGTTTAGAAGTTTAGAAGTTTAGTAGTTTTAGGGTGGAGTTCTTAGTGTTAAAAAGTATCCCGCAGATATACGCAGATTTAGACCGCAGATATACGCAGATTTTAGCTATATTTGTCTTGGGGAGTTTCGCTCGCAACTCTGGTCGGTTTATTTCAATTTTCTTCTTGATCTATGCGATTTCGTAGGTGTAGCAGATTTTGACAGTTGTCGGTGAATGGTGCATAACTAATCTACAATTACTTTCTTTTGATTTTTTAACGTATTTTGCAGCATCTTTCAAAAAAACCAAACCAATGAAACAGTTATTGTCTCTTTTCTTTTTTAGCCTACTACTTTTTTTGACTTCCTGTACGGGGACAAAAAAAGGTGTTAAGTCACACGATGACAATCAGTTAGACTTTGTGGTGTTAGCCATGAATGATGTCTATGAGATAGATGCGTTAAGTGGCGGTACTGTTGGGGGAATGGCTCGTGTGGCGACCGTTCGCAAGGAGCTCCTTTCGGAAAATCCCAATACATTTACGCTTCATGCCGGCGATTGCTTGAATCCATCGCTTTTGGGCAACCTAAAATATGAAGGTAAAAAAATTAAAGGTCGCCAAATGGTCGAAGTGATGAACCAATGTGGGATTGATTGGATGGTGCCCGGCAACCATGAATTTGATTTGAAAAGAGATGAATTGCAAGCTCGAATTAATGAGTCAAATTTTAATTGGGTCGTCGCCAATGCCCAAGAAAATATGGACGATGGCTCGAAAAAACCATTTCATAAGGATTTGCCGAAAGGCGATAAGGAGTATTTTCCCAAATACACCGAGTGGAATGTAACTGATAAGGATGGGACGACTATTCGGATTGGTATTGTGGCGGCGACCATCCCTTTTGATGTCAAAAAATATGCGACCATTACCAATCCTTTTGATGCTGTGGGCGATGTGCTGAAAGAGATGGAAGATTGTGATGTGATTATTGGTTTGACCCATTTGAATTGGGCGGATGATGTGAAATTGGCGAATAAATATCCCCAAATTGACCTAATTATCGGGGGGCACGATCATTACAACATGCTCAAAAAAACAAAGCATGCCAACGTGACCAAAGCAGATGCCAATGCACGAACCGTCTATGTGCATCGTTTTCATGTGGACAAAAAAACACATCAAGTGACCATTTCATCCCAATTGAAGGATGTAGATACTTCGGTAGAATTTGACCCGCTTACGCAAAAAATAGTCGAAAAATGGGAGAAAATAGGTAAAAATGCCGTCAAAAAGGCTGGTATTGACCCGGATAAAGTCATTGCAACCTTGGATAGGCCGTTGGACGGGCGAGAGATTGCCATACGAGATCATGCGACGGGATTGGGTAAATTAATTGCAAAATCCATGTTGGCGGCTTCGGAGAAAGGGGCGACCAGTGCGATATTTAACAGTGGTTCGGTTCGGTTGGATGATTATTTGGAAGGAGATATTACGGGGACGGATATTATGCGTGTTTTGCCTTATGGCGGGCCGATATTTGATGTGGAGATGGACGGAGATTTGTTTAAGAAAGTCTTGGATGCCGGACGGGCGAATCGGGGTAAAGGTGGATATTTACAACACGCCAATATTTCCTATAATGACAAGGAGCAAAAATGGTCTATCAACGGCAAGCCTTTGCAGGAAAATAAAAAGTATCGGGTTGTGGCAACTAGTTATATGCTACAAGGTCGAGAAGGCGGCTTGGAATTTTTGAATCCCAAAAATCCAAAGTTGAAAATATTTGACCATGATATGGAGTCTAACTTGGAAGATATCCGGAAGGCGATGGCTAGTTATTTGGCGCGGAAGTAGTTAAGGGCGTGTCCCTTAATTCAGCGTAATGGCAGCAATTTCTTATATGGAATTATTAAGTGAGTAAATTGGAACACAGACAACACGGACCAGTCTGCTGCGCCGCTGGCAGGTGTAACAGGTTGGTCTCCTTTGTCGATTTGCTTCACAAAATGGATTAAAATGCTTCACCGACCAAATGCTTGAGAAGAAAATATCATGTAAAAAGCCATATAGGGAATTGCTACTTGTAGAATATGATTGACCATAACTTCATGAAAATCAATGAGTTATATACAAGAAGCATTCAAATTTAAAACAAAATTATTGATAGCCCCTTGGATAGTATTCTAAAAAATCGTAACTTGCGGACATAATGGATA
>JANTGI010000151.1 GCA_024762995.1 Saprospiraceae bacterium
AAAAAGGATTCAATCACCAAAAATTTTGGTCTCCATATTGAAGATTATCACCAAAATGAAGCCGCAATTACCAATGCAAAAATTGCTCTAGTGGGTATCAATTCGGACAAAGCCGACAAAATTCGTACAGAATTATTCGCATTAGCTAGCTTTCCGACTCAAACTATTGATTTGGGCAACCTAAAAAACGAAAAGCCCGGATTTGCCATTCAGCTTATTGGCTTTCTTCTAAAAAGTAAAATCCTACCCATTCTCTTTGGTGGAGATGACCAATTTATCTTTTCTCTCTACCATGCTTTTCAATTGAATGAAAAAATGGTCAACTTAACCATTATTGACAACAGCATTCGTTTTACTGCCGTCCAAAGTGATACCGCATCTTATCTAAATCCATTATTAAATCCTCCGCACCAAAACCTTTTTCATCTAAGTATTATTGGGACTCAAACCCACTTTAACCATCAATCGCTTTATAAAATACTTCACGATAATGATTTTGAATGGGAATCTCTCGGTGCGATCAAATCTAATATCGCCAACTCCGAACCATTAATCCGCGATGCGGACTTGGTCTCTTTTAACTTGGCTGCCATTAAAGGGGCGGATTGCCCCGGCCAAAAAAATCCTTCGCCAACAGGTTTGTCGGCACAAGAAGCATGTACCATGGCACGCTTTGCCGGCATGAGCGACAAGCTTTCTGCCTTTGGATTGTTTGGCTTTGAGCCGGATAGCGACCAAAACAGTATGACCGCTAAGATGGGTGCATTAATTATTTGGTACTTTCTTGATGGTGTTGCCAATCGCAAAAATGAATTCCCTCTATCCAAAAAAGGCCTAAAAAAGTACATTGTGGTCCACAAAAAAAATGATGTGGAAATTTCCTTCTGGAAAAGTGAACAAACGGGCAGATGGTGGATGGAAATCCCTATTTATCGCAAAAACCAACAATTAAGACATGCCCTACTCCCTTGCTCTTATGATGACTATCTGATGGCGACAAAGGACCAGCTTCCATTAAGATTACTAAATGGACTTAGCCGAATCGGATAAAAAGGCCTTTTCCAATCGTATTCCACGTGAGCCTTTGACAAAGAAAAAAGTGTTTTCAATTCGTTTTTGCGCAAGCCAATCAATCAAATCATCGACATGCTCAAAATGAACTCCATTCATTTTTTCATCCACTTCACAAAACAAATCCCCCACCAAACAAACTTGATCAAAATCCATTTTTGCCACACTTTCTAGGATTTCGCGATGCAACTCTTTCGAAAAAGAGCCTAGTTCGAGCATATCACCTAAGACGGCTATCTTTTGTTTTTTGTCGGATTTCATCTTATCAAAAGACTTCAATGCGAGCTTCATACTTGTCGGATTGGCGTTGTAGGCATCCAAAAACACTAAATTCGCACCTAATTCAAAGGTTTGCGACCGCATATTTTTTGGCATAAAAGACTCCAGCGCATATTTTATATCCGTAAAAGGCAGCTTAAAGTAGCGGCCAATCGCCGTCGCCGTCTTAATATTCTCAAAATTATGCTCTCCGCTTATCCTAGAAAATATTCGATAACTCCAGCCAACTTCCTGCACGAGCGCCACCACGTGTTCGGTATTCGGCACCTGATCCACCTGAATAAAGCCATCGTGACGATCCGGACGCACTTCTCCATACCCTACTCTAATGGATACCTTTTTGGCCATATCCCATAAATAAGGTTCATCCACATTATAAAAAGCAACACCTCCATTTTTCGCAAGATAATCATATAACTCTCCCTTTCCCTTCTTAACTCCCTCCAGGCCTCCAAAACCCTCCAAGTGGGCATGACCAATATTCGTAATCAAGCCATAATTGGGCTGGGCAATTTCGCACAAATTTTCAATCTCATGCGGGCCACTTGCCCCCATCTCGATGACTGCAAATTCCGTATCGTGCGCCATGGACAACAAGGTCAAAGGCACTCCGATATGGTTATTCAGATTTCCTTTGGTTGCGTGCACTAAATATTTTCGCGAAAGCACATCCCTCACCAGTTCCTTGGTCGTGGTCTTGCCATTGGAGCCACTTATCGCCAATACCGGAATATCAAATTGCCGGCGATGATATCGAGCCAATTGCTGCAAAGTGGTCAACACATCATCCACCAAAATATATCTTTTGTCGATTTTCATTTTGGGATCATCAATAACCACATACCTAGCACCTTTTTGGATGGCCTGTTGGGCGTACTGATTTCCATCAAAATTTTCTCCTTTCAGTGCAAAAAACAAACTATTTTCCGGGACATGACGACTATCCGTAGTCACTGCACTGGAAGACAGATAAAAGGAATAGAGTTTTTTTATAAAATCAACCACTTTGTTCAGATTTGGAGCAAAGATAGGAATTTTATCATAGGCGCAAAATCTTAGGTGACTTGCGCATCATCCATTTTTCTCTCATTTTTGCCTTTCATCAGATTCTCAAGCATGAAAATAGCACTCGCTCAACTCAATTTCCACATTGGCAACTTCGATGGCAATTATACAAAAATGAAACAAGCGGTCGCCGATGCCAAAAATCAAGGTGCTGACATTATATGCTTTCCCGAATTGGCCGTCACCGGATATCCTCCAAGAGATTTTTTAGAATTTAGTGATTTTATTCGTCTATCCGATCAAACCGTTGCCCGACTGACAGAACTTGCAGATGGCATCGCCATTGTGGTAGGCGCACCAAGCAAAAATCCGGTTGTAGAAGGCAAAGACTTGTTTAATTCTGCTTATTTCCTTGCGGAAAAAAAGATTTTACATGTCACTCACAAGACCTTACTGCCTACTTATGATATATTTGATGAATACCGGTATTTTGAACCGGGTGCTTCGTTTCATACCGTTAGCTACAAAGGCAAAAAAATTGCGCTAAGTGTCTGCGAAGACATTTGGAATGTCGGAAACGAGAACCCACTTTACACCATTTGTCCCTTAGATGAAGCCGCAAAATATAATCCTGATTTTATCATCAACATCTCCGCATCTCCATTTTCATTTAATCATGCGGATGACCGCTTAGGCATCATCAGAGAAAATACACTTCGCTACAAAGTACCGCTTTTCTATGTAAACCATGTCGGAGCGCAGACAGAGATTATCTTTGCCGGTGGGTCTGTCGTCGCCAACCAACACGGGGATATTTTTGACGAAATGCCATTTTTTGAAGAATCCCTTAAGGTTTTTGATTTAGAAGAAGTCCAACAATCCCGTAAGAACCAGGTACAACAAAAGAATAAAATGGAGCTTATACATCAAGCGCTCATTCTAGGTCTTAAAGATTATTTTGGCAAACTCGGATTCAAAAAAGCCATTTTGGGACTCTCTGGTGGGATTGATTCGGCAGTGGTAGCGGTTTTAGCTGCTGAAGCGCTTGGTGCGGAAAATGTCAGATGCCTTTTATTGCCTTCCCAATTTTCGTCGGGCCACTCCGTTGATGATGCCAGGGACCTTGCGGAAAATTTAGGGACTCCATACGATATCATCCCTATTAAAACAACTTATGATGCCTTTATGAAAGCGTTGGATGTACCCTTCAAGGGGTTGCCTTTTGGTTTGGCAGAAGAAAACCTACAGGCGCGTATTCGCGGGACGATACTCATGGCATTTTCCAATAAATTCGGGAATATTCTTCTCAACACTTCCAATAAAAGCGAGGCAGCTGTTGGATATGGCACGCTGTATGGAGATATGAATGGCGGTTTATCCGTCATTGGGGACTTATATAAGACAGAAGTATTTGAGCTAGCGGCCTACATCAATAGACATCAAGAAATAATCCCAACCCATATCATCACCAAACCTCCGTCAGCCGAATTGCGACCGGATCAAAAAGATAGCGACAGCTTACCGGATTATGGTATTTTAGATCGAATTCTGTACGAATACATCGAAGAGCAAAAAAGCCCCAATGAAATTGAAGCCATGGGCTTTGAGTCCAAACTAGTCGCCAGAATCCTACGCATGGTCAATATCAACGAATTTAAACGCTACCAGATGCCCCCCGTCCTTAGAGTATCGGACAAAGCTTTCGGCATCGGGCGACGAATGCCCATCGTTGGCAAATATCTCAGCTAGTTTTTTCGGTAGAATTGTCGGTCGGCACCGGGCAAAGAACACCACCGATGAGCCGCTATACCGTTAAGTTAACGTTTGGTCAAACGACTGGTGGCGACGATACGACCATTAGCATCAACCATCTGAACTAAATATAGCCCATTAGAAAGATCACTGACTTGAAAGTCAGAGTCTTTCCTTGGGTCAAATGTTTTCATCCGTTTACCAATCAGGTTATACAGGTAAATGGCTGCGACTTGATTATTATCCCCTTCAATATTAAAGAAAGTGGTCGTTGGGTTAGGGTAAATCTGAACTTTAGCTTCCATTGACCTATGTACAGGCACCTTTGCTGTTTGCGAGTAGCCTACAGAAATCATCAAAGAAAAAGCAAGTGTCAGAATAAAAATCTTCATAACAAAGGGTGTATGGATTCGATTATCTTTCACAAAAAATAAAAGAACCGATTAAGAATTAACAAAAACTCTAGGGGAGTTCGTCGAATTCTCATGGTAAAAGTACGCTTTGAAAGGGAAAAAACCAAAGGAAATCGTTGTTTTATGAAAATTTTAACGAATTTTACACAATAATTGCTCCGTTAATGACATTTTACGCAACTTTGGCTTTCAATGGACAACCCAAATTTCGTACCAAAGTGGGAAATGCGTAAATCATCGCTATCACCCCATACGACCTTTTTCAACCAATGAATTACTACTTTAGGATACTTCAACTAACGAAAAAATACAAAAAGGAAATCTTTTTGACCATCCTGCTGAATCTCCTAGTGGTTGTATTCTCCTTATTTTCTATTACCGTACTCATCCCTACCCTAAAAATAATCTTTAAAAATACGGTTGACGTCACATCTCCCCTTCCCTACACCGGCCTAGCCTCCATAAAAAGTTACTTGGAGTCCAATCTTAACTACTACATTACCACCCAATCCCGGCTTATCGGCAAGTCGGGTGTATTGGTACGGATTCTTATTTTTGGGACGGCCATGTTTTTTTTCAAAAACCTATTTCGGTATCTGGCCGCCATCTCCATGGCTTATATCCAGGTAGGAGTTGAGAGAGACTTACGCAATAAAATTCATGCTAAAATTCTTCAACTACCCACCAGATATTTTAATGAACAACGCAAAGGCGATATTATCGCCAAAATGACCACAGACATCAATGAGATTCAATGGGCATTGCTAGGGAGTTTTCAGCGGCTCATACAAGACCCGTTGATGATCATCATGACGCTGACCACCATGATTATTTTGAGCCCGCAACTCACCGGATTTGTGATTATTTTCATACCTATCATGGGTCTCCTGATCAACCGAATCGGCAACACCCTAAAAAAACCTTCCGGTCAAGCAAAAGAAGCCATGGGAAGAATATTATCCCATGTGGATGAAAACATTAGTGGACTCCCCATCATCAAGTCCTATGTCGCCGAAGAACGAACACAACGCGCCTTTCAGCAAACCAATGAGAAGTATTTTAGATATATGACCCGAATGTTCCGAAGGCGGGAGCTCTCCTCGCCCATGAGTGAATTTCTCGGTTCTATGATTATCATTACCATCATGTGGTATGGCAGTCGTTTAATTCTTGAAAAAGGTCAATTAGAGCCGGAAGTATTCATCACCTACATTGCCCTATTCTACCAAATCATTGCACCGGCCAAAAACATATCCAATGCTATTTTTGACATCAAACGTGCAGAATCTTCAGGAGAAAGAATTTTTTCCTTACTGGATGCACCCGACAATATGCAGGATGCTCCCGATGCTTACGCAAAAAACACCTTTGACCAAGATTTAGTGCTCCAAGATGTGTGTTTTACGTATGACGAAAAACAAGTTATCAACAACTTCTCCTTGACCATAAAAAAAGGCCAACAAATTGCCTTAGTCGGTCAATCCGGCAGTGGAAAAACCACTATCTCTTCCTTAATAAATCGTTTTTTTGACGTAAGTTCCGGAGCCATTTTCATGGATGGCATAGACTATAGACAACTAAAAATCAAGTCTTTGCGCAAGCTCATCGGCTACATTTCGCAAGATGCCATTCTGTTTAATGATTCCATCAAAAACAACTTACTCCTAGCCAAACCCGATGCCACAGACACAGAAATCATCGCTGCCGCCAAGGCAGCCAATGCACATGATTTTATACTAGCCACCGAAAAAGGATACGAGACCAATATTGGGGAAGGCGGCTCCAAACTAAGTGGTGGCCAACGCCAGCGCTTGACCATTGCCCGAGCGATACTCAAAGATCCGCCTATCTTGGTCTTGGATGAAGCGACGTCTGCCTTGGATTCAGAGTCCGAAAAACTTGTCCAAAAAGCACTCGAAACCATCATGGAACACCGCACTTCGATTGTTATTGCTCATAGATTATCCACTGTCAAGCATTCTGACCGGATTATTGTCATGAAGGAAGGAGTCATTATTGAAGAAGGGACGCATGATGACTTGCTTGCGCAAAATGGTGCCTACAAAAAACTGGTGGATTTGCAAAATCTATAACGCAGACCATTATTCGGTAATTACTCCCCTAGAGTATATCTCACCGCCAAAGCTCCATATCCCGCTCCAAATCCATTGCGATATCCGGTAAGCGCGAAAGTGGGCTTCCAATCCAAACTAATATTCACAGGAGCCTCGGCAAATTTATAATCCAAGCCAATCGTTCCATGTATGGAGATGCCTAAACTTCCTTCATCTTTGAAGTAAGCATCATCACTCCACGAAAAGAAACTCAAGCCTGCTCCACCTCCATAAAACCACTGCATCCCGGCTGCTATAGAAGACAAGTCGTTATGAACTTGAAAAGTTCCCCCTAGCCCAAATGCCGTCCAATGGTAGGAGTAAACACCCCGTCGCCGATAACTGGCATAAAGCTCTATGGCGGATGTTTCATTCATAAAAAACTTATACGATACAGCGGCAGGATAGCCTAATCTTAGGCCAATGGCCGAGCTATAACTTTGAGCGGACAGGGTTGTCCCCAAAAGGCTCCAAAGCAAAAAGGTAAGAAGTGTCAGTGTCTTTTTCATTTTATTCATTTTTTGGTAACAATTCAGGTATCCGTAGATTTTTGGAATAATATGCCCTTTTTTTCACCTATTTTCTACCTAAAAAAGGAGTTTCTAAACAGTTACGGCTTTTTTTCTATTCAGCACAGTAGCACCCAATCCACCTGATGCCACGCATAACCAGCACCATAAACGTCTCAAATATTCACTAAAGTATTGAGAAAAAGCAAAAAAGAAGGCTTCGTTTACATGAAGCCTTCTTTTTATGTAAGGTAGTAAATACAAGTATTACTCAACAAGTCTGTAACCTAAGCTCAAGGAAGCTGTAGGCCATACCCCATTACCTAAATTAGATATACCATCACCAAAATTACCAGTAGCAATACGGTAAGCAGGTCCAATTCCCAACTCGAAGGAAAATTTGTCATCAGAAAACAACCATTGATAACCAATCATAGCACCAATAGTAATCAATGTATAGTTAAAATCTTCTCCTCCTACACCGGCACCCAACACATCTGTATAACCATATTTCAAAAAGTTAGCGCCTACCAAAGGAGCAACGAACAATCCCTTAGGAGCGTCATCATTTGAAAGGTAAAAACGATACTGCAAGCTAGCCCCCAAACCGGTAGTTTTTACACCCACAAAGCTTCTATTATAAAAATTAGCTCCAATTTGGAAAGAACTTTTTTCGCTCAAAACGCTTTCATAAGAAGCACCTAATTGACCAAAAGCTAATCCTAATGGATTAATCTTAATGTAACCTTGAGCCGAAGCATTGGTTGCTAGCATCATAGAGACACCCATCACTAATAGTAAAAAAATCTTCTTCATTTTTAATTGTTTTAGTTTAAAGAGATGGACAAAGGTACTTCTTTTTTTCTAAGTTTCAAGGATTTTTTGCATTATTTTCTTGCTAGATGAGCACCTAATTCTTGTAAAAAAAAAGGAAAAACTCTCGCTTATTGTACGAACTACTTAAAATATTTCGTCACGGCAACAAAATGACAGATAATCTACATCATTGACCGAAATACGTAAATTAAGTTGCCGGCGGTCTGTCCCGCCAATCAGGCAATAGTGAAAGGCAAACTAGCAGCCGAAACTTCAAACCTATATTCAACTAAGCCCTAATCTTGGATTCAGAAATACTCCGATTTATGGAGTTTGCGGGTGTTTTATGCCTTAAAAAATGTCCGAGCCATTGTTTTTAAAACTTTTCACTTATTCAGGACTTTTATAGGTTACTGGTGCCCATGAATGCCGAAGAGTTGACCATATAATTTCTTGAAAGCCGGCTAATTGATTTTTGATGTCATCAAATGAATGCTGGGGGGACACTTCAGGACATTCTGTTCCTCTAGGCCCAACTACCAAGAATGCCAATCAAATCGAACCCTAAACACCTACAAACCTGAGTTCGACGAAACCTTTGGATTCAGAAAACAAAGTTTGAAACCATCTGAAAAAGGATAATTTACTTTGTTTTTCTTATAGACCTGCCTTCTTACTGAGAAGGTTTCCTAAAATTGTCCATTTTCTGCTTTAATTTTCTTTGCCATAGCCCGCTATGCCTTCAAAAAATTAAATTGAAAATGAAAAATTTTAGA
>JANTGI010000152.1 GCA_024762995.1 Saprospiraceae bacterium
CGGAATAGCCAAGGCCAAGGCAATGGAAATACCCCCACGCAATCCCCCCCAAGTCATAATGACACCTGTATAGGGAACAAAGTTTAGTTTTTTTCGGAAGAATAAAATAGGAAGGGATAAGGAAACATATCGAGCCAGTAAAACAATTACAATAGTAATTAAACCAATCACTACATAGACCGGTTGCCAATTCATGGCGATCATTTCTAAGCCTATCATGACAAATAAAATCGCGTTGAGAAATACATCAAGCATTTCCCAAAATTTATCTACATACATTTCAGTTATCTCGGACATTGTGGTCGCACGAACGGTGTCATGTCCAACAATTAATCCGGCGACCACCATCGCTAATGGCCCCGAAAAGTGAAGTCGATTAGCCAACAAATAGCCGCCCATCACAATCGCCAATGTCACCATGACTTCTACATTGTAATTGTCAATGGCCTTGAGCATCAGATATGCCACATAGCCTAGCAGTAGCCCCAGGGCAAGGCCTCCACCTACTTCCGTCAGCAGTAAATGCCCAACTTCTGCCAAACCGACTTCGTGGCCGGAATGGTTGAAGGTCATGCCAAATATGGTCAAAAAGACAACCACACCAATGCCATCGTTAAATAATGATTCACCGACAATTTTTGTTTCTAGGATTTTTGGGGCACCTGCTTTCTTTAAGATACCGAGTACGGCAATGGGGTCGGTGGGGGAGATTAATGCTCCAAATAATAAACAGAGTAAAAAGGAAGGCTCAAAGCCAAGGAACGGAAGCAGGTAATAGACGACAATTCCAATCAGAAAAGTCGATACCAGCACCCCGAAAGTTGCAAAAGCCAAGATGGGATAGCGTTGGACTTTGAGTTGGTCAAAACTGGTATGCATCGCGCCCGCAAATAACAAAAAACTGAGCATGACATCCAATAAAACGGTCTTAAAATCCATGCTATGGACTAGTGCTTCCGCAAATGCTTGCAAGTCCGGGAAAAAACGACCAAAAGAGACCACTCCTATGGTGAACAGAATGGTAATCAGCATAAGGCCGATGGTGTCCGGAAGCTTTAGAAATTTTTCGTTGATAAAACCAAATAGAGCCGAAATAACAATCAGAATAGTCAGAATATTAAAAAAATCCATAGGTCAAGGTTTAACAACTTAAAAATCCACCTCTGCTATCCGTAAGCCCAAGTCAAATAAATGGAGCCCCAAGTGAATCCACCGCCAAAGGTAGCAAAAATTATTTTATCCCCTTTTTTTAGTACTTTTTCGAAATCCCAAAGAAGTAGTGGCAGTGTGGCAGAAGTGGTATTTCCGTATTTTTCTATATTCACCAAGGCCTTTTCTTCCGGAATGCCCACTCTATTTGCAGTGGCATCAATAATCCGCTTGTTGGCTTGATGAGCGGCCAACCAGTGGACATGGTCAGTGGTTAACTGATTGCGGTCGAGAATGGTCTCCACGGCGGATGCCATCATAGAAACAGCATTCTTAAAGACAGTTCTTCCGTCTTGTTTGACATAATGTTCTCTATTATCCAGTGTTTCTGCCGTAAAGGGACGGCTGGAGCCCCCGCTTTTGACATTTAGATACTCTCTGCCATTGCCATCACCGCGCAAGTATTCGTCTTGTATCCCCAATCCTTCTCTATTCGGTTCAAATAATACCGCTCCGGCACCATCTCCAAAAATAATGCAGGTCGCCCGATCTGTATAGTCAATCATAGATGAACATTTGTCCGCCCCAATGAGTAATACCCGCTTATAGCGACCGGACTCAATGTATTTGGCGGCGACGGACATCCCGTACAAAAAACTTGAACAAGCGGCGTCCAAATCAAAAGCAAAAGCATTGATCGCCCCGATTTTTGTTGCTGTATAAACGGCTGTTGAAGCGGCTTGTACATCAGGTGTCGCCGTGGCTACAATCAATAAATCAATAGTCCGGGGGTCAATATCATGCTTTTCAAGCAAGGTCTTAGCGGCGCGTATGGCCATAAAGGAAGTACCGGCATCTTTTTCTTTAAGTATTCGTCTTTCTTTAATGCCTGTCCTTGAAGTAATCCATTCGTCGTTGGTTTCGACCATCGTTTCCAACTCTTTGTTGGTTAATCTATAATCAGGCACATAAGCGCCTACACCGGCTATGGCCGCTGTGATTTTATTCTCCATTTGATTTTTTTTTACTGTTTAGGTACCCGCTAGTTTTTGCCATAAAATGCCTATTTTTTGACTAAAAACCGGAGTACCTGAGTAGTTCCTTTTTTTGTAGGCTGCAAAGGAATACAATATTATTGAAATGAATGATAAAAAAATGACTTTTATGAAAGTCAAAGCCCTGTTTTTTTATGAAAAAAGAGAAAAATAGGACCTAATTTTCCTTCTTACCAACCTTTTTATAGAGAATCCCGTCTAACCCAATAACACAAAACAAACTTTCTTTATCCGCGACTCAACGGATAAACACAAAACGCTTTTTTATTCATCGGAAGAAAAATGAACGGTCAAAATCATAGATGATTCCCCTTGGATGATAGATGAAACTTGCCTGTTGTTTTTTTTCCGGTGTTTTTTTTCGGTACTTCCGGATAGGCGCTTTCCTATAGTTTGTGGCTGTTTCTTACCTAGAAAGCTAGATAAGCAAATAATAAGGATGGATGGATTTAGGAACACGTCCAAAATAAAAGCCCATTTTATACGGCTTCTTTTGTGATTATACAGCGTTGCTCATCGCTCTGGTAGCCGGGCTACCATCGCTCTTCTCGCCTTGTCTAATCTCAAAATAATCTCGCCTAATTATGGACATTTATTCTGATTGTGTCCCTTAGGAACGAGACATAATAAAATGTTAAATTGACCTTTTTTTATGTTAAATTGGATATGGCTTTCAATGAAAAGGCGTATCTTTCGCTTTTAAAGAGGGCTAGGCGTATCATTTTGTCGCCCATTTTTAACCTTAAATAGTTCGTTAATCGGTGAAATTTCGCAAGAAGACATATACCGAAAAGGAGCTTATAGATGGTTGTTTGAATAATAATCGTCGTGCTCAAGAAGCACTCTATAAGCAGTATTTTCCCAAGATGATGTCTATGTGTCTCAAACACACAAGAGACAGAGAGAAATCTTTGGAAATCATTAACGACGGTTTTTTTAAGGTTTTCACCAAAATTCATCTCTATAAACACAATGGCTCATTCGAAGGGTGGATTAGACGTATCATCTATCATAGCATCGTTGATTTTTATCGGTCTAGTCAATCCAAAAAGTCTTATGTGGCACCGGATGAGTTGATTTATGAGTCCATCAACGAAAAAGTAAGTAGTACCTTGGCCGTTGAAGATTTATATGCGCTTATTGGTCAATTGCCGAAAGCATCTCAGGATGTTTTTTTACTGTTTGCGGTGGAAGGATATAAGCATGATGAAATTGCCTCCATTTTGGGGATTAGTTCCGGGACTTCCAAATGGCACCTTTCTAACGCAAGAAAACTTTTGAAAGAGTTGTTAAATAACCGGAAAGATATGAGAACGATTTAGTTATGAAACGAAATATACAATCAGACGAGTTTGGCTTCTTAGCGGAAAAAGGCTGGAATAAGCTTTCCGAAAGGCTGGACCGCGAAATGCCGGCAGAAAAGTCTCGCCCCAAAGCGTTTGGGTGGATGACTCGTGCGGCTATTGTGGCAGCGTCTTTGATTATAGTTTCTGCCCTTGGTTATTTTCTGAAACCGACCCATTCTCGTGTTCCGATGGAGCCAATCCGACCAATTGTTAATCACATTACCTTTCAAGTAGAATCTCCCGATATTGTTATTAATAGGATTATGACACCTAAATCTGTAGTCACTCCAAAGTTCCTTTCGGAAAATAAAACTTCCCTTCAAACTTTTTCGAAAGAATTGTCCGGAGATACCCAAGATGATGTCACAAAAAAAGACGCTTCCGCAAATCCAAATGTTATTGGTGTGGGGCGCCAACGGGTGCTTCGTTCAACGACTTTTTTGGCGACGAAAAGTCAAGAAATTGATTATGAATATGTCTTATCCAAAGAACCTGTCCCGGGTTTTATTGCGCTAGATAATAAAAACTTGGGCCGTCATGCCAAGCTAGGTTTTAACCTGTCCTCAACTTCACGTGGCTTATTACAAAGTCTGGGGGTTGGTGGAGGAGTCTCTGTTGCTTTTCCTATCGGCAAAAAGTTTAGTGTAGAGCCCGGAGTCGGGTATGATTTGACGAAATATCCGGAGCAAAAGGTAGATTTGATTGATGAGCCGATTTTTGGATTGGCTAGAATGGTACATGCGACTCCAAACTTAAACGTTAAGTATCGTATGCGCCAGTCTATAGAATTGCCTTTGAGCATTCATTATCACCCAATCAAGCAGATAGCCTTGACTGGTGGTGTGGATGTGGGATTGTTGATTTCTCAAAGGATGGTATTTGAAAATAGTAACTTGGCATATTCCGGTTTTGATGCTTACAAGAACCAATTAAACCAAAGTGAGATGAATCAACTCAACCGATTCAATTTTGGTGCGCATGGAGGTGTATCTTGGTTCCCTACCGTGAATTGGAAGCTTGGGCTTTATTATGGCCAAAATCTGACCAATGAACGCAAGATCAAAGAGAAAAAACTTAAGTTCTCCAATCATATCTTTAAGGTTAGAATGGCTCGCTATTTCTAGGACGTTTTGGCCCCTTTTATGCGTTGTTCTTAAAAAATAACTGCTTGCTCACCGGTTTTTACCGGAAATTCCCTTTTTAACCGTTTCTTGCCCAATTTTTCTTCCTTATTTTTGAAAAAAGATTTCTTTTTTTTGGTTTTTTCAAAATTCTTCTATAACTTACACCTGTTATCTAAATTAAAACTTTCTGTCATGGTGCTCCGGTTTATTTTTTAACTATTGATTCCTGTACTTTTATGGGTTGGTTAAGAAATTTTGGGCGCAAATGTTTTATTTTAGATAGTATTTTGTCACCTTTATTTCTTCACTCTAAAACCTAAAAGTATGAACATTACCTATAACGAGCTAAGAAGAGTCAAGCACAGTCTGCCTACAGGAAGTATTAAACGTATCGCCGAAAAATTAAACATCGAAGAGCAAACTGTACGAAACTTCTTTGGTGCTCAAAAGAAGATTGATGGTCAGTTAGTTGGTTGGCACTTAGAGCCGGGGCCTGAAGGCGGTATCTTTAATGTGGAAGATACAGCGATTTTGGATGAAGCTCTGCTTATCTTAGAAGAAACAAATACAGCGACTATTTAAACTACCCATAAAATAGTGAAAAGCAATCAAAATGAGTTTTGATTGCTTTTTTTATTTATATCTTGTGCTTGAGCGCCTTTGAGTAGGCTTTAGCCGGGGAAATGGACGACGGATACAGCCAAAAAAAAAGGACTCTCAAGACGGTTAAAACATTCTTTGCTTATGAAAGCCTTACAACTTACCAAAATCAAGCAGCCCTTGGTATTTACGGAAGTATCTGATCCGAAACCAAGCAGCAAGCAGGTCATTGTACATCTAAAAGCCGCCGCCTTAAATCACCGTGATTTGTGGATTCAACAAGGGCAGTATGCCGGTATTCATGTGCCGATTGTACTAGGCTCTGATGGAGCCGGGATTTTGGAAGGCGAAAAGGTCATCATCAACCCAAGCCTGCATTGGTATAAGCAATCTCCTTTTCCCCCCAAATCTTTTAAAATATTGGGTTTACCTGATGCCGGGACATTTGCCCAGCAGGTGGCGGTGCCATCAAAAAACATTTTTCCGATGCCCGCTCATCTTAGTTTTGAAGAAGCCGCGGCCTTGCCTTTGGCCGGGATAACGGCTTATCGAGTCTTATTTTCTCGTTGCCGGACAAAAAAGAAGGATAGGGTGTTGATTTCCGGTATCGGTGGCGGGGTCGCTTTGATGGCTTGTCAATTGGCCATCGCCCATGGAAATGAAGTTTGGGTGACGTCTAGTTCTAAAGCAAAGATAAAAAAGGCGGTTGAACTAGGGGCTAAAGGCGGTTTCCTATACACCGAGAAAGATTGGTACAAAAAAGCATCCGAGCGGGTAGGGGGTGGTTTTGATGCCATCATTGACAGTGCCGCCGGTGATGGGTTTGGGGATTTGGTGAAGTTGGCTAATTCAGGGGCTAGAATCGGTATTTATGGGGGCACTCGCGGTAAAATCAATGGGGTGATCCCACAAATTGTTTTTTGGAAACAGATATCCATACTCGGCTCCACCATGGGCAGCGGGCAAGAGTTTGCCAAGATGCTTCAGTTGGTCAATCAACATAAAATAGTGCCGGTGGTCGATTCTGTCAATGATTTGCCGCAAGGGAATTTGGCCTTTCGGAAAATGGCATCCGGCAAACAATTCGGAAAAATTGTTTTGAAAATGTAAGGGCTAATAGTGCTGCACCATCATTTTCTGTATGATGGTCTGTTGCCGGGCTTTAATTTTAAGAATATAGGTACCTGCCGGAAAAAACTCTGTCGTAATAGTCGTCGAATAATTACCCGGTAGTTGATGGGTTTTTGGTAGAACATTTAGCACATGTTGGCCAAGCAAGTCATACAAATCCGCTTCAACGTCTGCATCGTCAAACAAGGTGTAATCCATCTGGAAATCAATATGTGCCGGATTAGGATATATTTTTGGTCGTATTTCAAAGGCTAATTTTGCTTGTCCGATGGGTTTGAAAAAACGCGGTGTTTCGGTCAAAGACAACTTTTGGCCGGGTACGGACTCTTTTTGGTGGGTGATGGAATAGTCCCAATCATAAATTTCCATGACATTGTTTTCATCAACGACAGGTATGGTATAATTTGCGGAAGCGGACTCATTGCGGTCTTTATATGTTTTGGCCCAAAGGGCATACAAGTGCTTACCTTCTTGATTTTTTAGCGCAAGCCCATCCACATCTGGTGGCAGCTCTAACGCTGCGGTCTCTTCGGGGTCAAAGACATATCCTTTGGTGAGTAGGGTAGTCGTCTTGAAGGCAATACCCTGTTCTGTAAGTTGCGTCGGAGACTGAATATTGGCCCCCAATTTTTTATACAGGCCCATATGACTGAACTCTAGAGTGAAGTATTCGCCTTCTTCGGCAATGGTAAAAAAATGAACTTGCTCAATACCCACTTGCATCGACTTGAGCAAGACTTTCATGGTATAGTTTCGCTGCGCTTCTTTTGAGCCGATATATTCTCCGAATTGCTTACTGGGAATATTCGTCTCCGTGACAATAAAATGCTTTTTAGGAAACAAGTTGCCATTGTAGCCATGGTCTTCCAAAACCTTTTTGTGGGCCCGAAATGACTTTAAATAGCCTTGGTCAACAGTCCGGTCACTATGTCTAAAATAGACAAATCCATTTGCTGAATTGGACCATTCCCGGGTAGAGCCATCAATGTGGGGATAAGTATGGAAGCTCAAGACATCAAAATAAGCACCGCCTTTTAAAGGAAATTCGTTGGTTGGAAGTCCGTGATCCGGGTTGTCGGTGTTGCGCAATAGTCCATCGACAAAACTCGGAAATCCTACTCCCCCCAAAGCAATAAAATCATCCGGTTGCTCTGATTTGATGACCTCGTAGCTGATACGTAACATTCGGATATAGTACTGGATGGGTGCTTTGATGGCCAATTCGCAAGGGGTAGGGTCTCGATTCCACCAGCTATCATCAATTTCGGGGCCTTGATAGGAGGCAGGTGAGCCGGTCAGGTCGGGTTCATTCGTAATTTCCCATATATCTACATTATCCCCATACATTTGGATGGTTTTGTAAAGGTAGAGGGCATAATAATTGGTATCGTTGACCGGGGTGCCATTTTCTCCATTATCCCAAATAGGGGCATACATATTTTTGAACATATTGGATTGGACACCGGGGCAATGTTGGGTAGGTTCTCGGTGCGCTTCCGAAGGAAACCCAACAAAAGCAACGATGCCTTGCATCCCAATTTGACGATAATAGTCAAAAGCATCTTTTCGGATGTCGTAGCCCCATTGCTCCAAAAAATTTTCCGGAAGGGTCGGGCGAATCGCATTACCCCCCACGCCTTCGATATTTTTTTGTGGGTCTCCGGCGATTAGGGCGGCTAGGTCTTGATCCGACCATCCGGGATAGACACCTAGATTGGCGCCATAACCAAAAGGAAAGCTAAATTGAGTGGTATGTGTGTTGGCCGTATAAGGCACTTGGGAAGACAAAACAATGGGAAAGTATAAAAAAATAGCGTACAAGCTAAAGTGCTTGAAAAGTTTCATAGTAGTCCTGATTGTCCGAAATAAAAAGTATAAATCGGTGGTTTTCAATAATGTATGCAAGTTGGGGAATCGCAATAAATCCCGTTTCTATTCAGCAAAAGTAGCGAATATTATACAAAAATGCAATAAGTATCGGCAAGGTAAACTAGGAATACTCTGAGAAAAGGTTAATAATAAGGGGCACTGATTCCCTTAAATCAGCGACCCCTTATCTCACATTGTTGGAGGGCACTACTTCTTTTTCTATGGCATCCTGCTTTGTTAATTTGTGGGGCAGGTAGAATTTATTTTTTGGATCCCTTCCAATTATGTGGGTATTACGTCTTACTAAAAAAATACCCTACCCAAAAAGTGAGTTGACCAAAAAAAAAGAGCAACAGCAGGATAAGAAGC
>JANTGI010000153.1 GCA_024762995.1 Saprospiraceae bacterium
TTATGGCAAAAAAATACTTGGTTTTCGTATGGTGGTAAAATTTGGGCACGAAGCAAGCAAAATGCAAGTTGGCCATTAACCTGCCTTCCGTCGCGGTAGCAGGCAGGCACCATTTTTTAAAGGGGGTTTGGGGGCTTCCCATGAAAAAAGTCAACTTGGATTTTGCATCAATGGGGTCATTCACTCCCGATACATCGTCTCGCCCACGGTCTCCACGCCCAATTTTCCCACGTAGCCTACAATTCGTTTAGCTCGAAGCAAGGATTTAAGTCGTTTCTCTGCAAAGTCAGGGGTGCCTTCAAATAAGCTTTCGACTGCCACTTGGGCCTTGTCCACACCGGCATGGATGAATTTGCCGTTGCCCAAATAAATACCGACATGGGTGACTCGTTCCTTTTTTTCGGGAGTCGCCTTGCGGCCAAAAAACAACAAATCGCCCTTTTGAAGATGACTCAGATGGTCGGTCAAGGGGATTTCTTTACCCACATGTACCTGCTGTGACGCATCGCGGGGGAGCATGATGCCATTTTGTAGAAATACATTTTTGGTGAAGCCGCTGCAATCCAATCCTTTGCCCGATGTGCCGCCCCAAACATAAGGCGCACCCATGTAAGAAAAGGCCGCTTTTTCGATATTGTCCGGGGTGAGATTGCGGGATTCCATCCAGTCGTCATAATTCATTATTTTTTCCGAAAGGACAAAAGCAGGCGTGCCATCCGGAAGCTCAATTTTGGTAAAATCCCCATCGGCATTAATCTCCTTGAAAATATTGCCTGTAAGTAAGTCTGTGACAATCAAGCTGTTAGGGTCCGGTTGGGAGTAGGCATACCCAAAGCCACCCACAAAAATAAGCTTGGAAGAATGGGCCCATTGGTCAAATTCCTTTTGAGTCATCAGCGCAATAGCACCGGCATTCATCCACTTGATGTACTTTTCGGGTGTTTGCACAAAATAATAATGCCCTTCTTTTTTGTAAATGCGCAACGGCATGCCCATCAAAGCTTGAGTCTCCAGCCCGGCAGAAACGGACGGCTTGGAGCGAAGATTGGCGACCGAAAGCTTGACCACGCCATAGGTTTTGGGAAGGGTCGGGTCGGGTAGGAGTTTGATCTCATCCACGTAGGCAATGTGGGCATCTTTCATTTTATTGAGGAGCGCTTCTTTGGCCGCCGGGATGTTGGTTTCACCGCGTAAGATGACGGATTTATTATTTGGGATAGACTCAATATGGTAAATAGAAGTTCGTGAATCGGGTGCAAAATTCGATTTGACATTTTTAGTCAGTTTCGCCGATTGGGTCACTAGCTTGGAAGAAGAACAAGAAGTCCACCCAAAAGCCATTAGGCTTAGGATGATAAACAAAGAAAAATGACGCATATACGGGTGTTTAGAAATGATGAGACGAAGATAAGGACTAGATTGGAAATGATAGTGGTTTCGACCGTTTTTTTCTTGGGTTTACCTAATTGCCCAAAAGCACTAATTGGATAATCCAAATACCCCGTCATCCCCTGGATCGAAAATAATATCTTTTTCATTTATGCTGCTTTCCTTCAAAACCTGAATTTTATTTGGAATTGTTACTTCACAAAATGTTAAAATAAGGGTTATTCATTATTCTTTTTGACTTTTTTGCTAACTTAGCAGGTATGTTAAAAAAATCTTTTTTCTTCGGTTGTCTTTTGTTTGGAATGGCATGTAGTTCCATCCACAAGACAGTGGATAAGTCCCCAAAAAGCGTTCAACCGATGGTGTTGACAGCAATCCTTGAATTGCAATCCGGTCGTCAAGGGCAAGAAACCAAGGTCAAATTAATGAATATCATTAAAGCCGGGGGACATGCTAAGTTGGTACCGGATCAGCCGGCTAATTTTGAATTTAGATTCGTGGACAGCCAGTCCCATACGGTGAATTCTATTTTTAAGCAAATCAGTTTGACGAAAGTCTATGAATATGCCGATGAGCAGGGAGTGCTCAGAAAAAAAGTATTAGACGGAGAGCCGATTGTAGTACCTGTTCGAGTAAATTATCAACCAGAGATGGAAAAATTGGTTGTTTATCAAATGATGAAAGAGAATTATGAGCCGATAGCGACCTTTTTACTCCAAGAGAAAACCAAATAACTATGAAGTACTTTGTATTACTGACAGCTTGGTGGTGTACATTTAGTGTGACGGCGCAGGTTTTTCCGACGCTGACACTTGTTGACCATGGGGATATCGACAAACGGATAAACATCTTGGTTTTGGGGGATGGTTATCAGAGCACGGAACTAGACAAATTTGAAGTTGATGCCCAGCATGTCATCGACAAATTATTGGTCGAATCTCCCTACAAGGAGTATGCTAATTTTTTCAACGCAGTCCTTGTTAAGGTGCCTTCTAACGAAAGCGGTACGGATCATCCGGCCAATGCAACGGATGTGACAGAGCCTGTTTTTCCGCAAGGGACAAAAGATACTTATTACGGCACTACCTTTGATGGTGCCCATATTCATCGCTTAGTAATCACTGGGAACACAGGTGCCGCTTATTCGGTGGCAGCAGCTAATTTTCCTAGTTATGATCAGATTTTGATGGTGGTGAATAGTCCGGAATATGGTGGCTCCGGCGGTGCGATTGCGACCTTTTCGACTCATACCGCTTCCGCAGAAATTGGCATCCATGAAATGGGGCATTCTTTTGCCAAATTGGCGGATGAGTACTGGGCAGGAGATCAATACGCAGGCGAAAAACCGAATATGACCGCCAATAATGACCCCAATACCATCAAATGGAAAAACTGGCTGAATACCAATGGAATAGGTATCTATCAACATTGTTGCGGTGGGGCATCCGCCCAGTGGTATCGTCCGCATCAGCATTGTAAAATGCGTGAATTAGGCGCGCCTTTGTGTAGCGTGTGTCAGGAGCAGACCATTGACAGAATCTACCAGTTGGTCAGCCCGATAGATGCCTATTGGCCGGCGGATGTTTTGCAGACTTATTCGGGTGGTTCTTTGGATTTTTCAATAGACTTGGTCTTGCCGCAGCCCAATACTCTGAAAATTGAATGGGATTTGGATGGGACTGTAATTGGGTCAGATGTCTCGACGGTGAGTTTGGATAATAGTGTTTTGCCTACAGGAGCATCCACTTTAACGGTCAATGTGACGGATACGACTTCGCTTTCGCAAAATTATGCTACGGGTTATATTTTTTCTGAATCTTGGGAGATTACGAATAATACAGTGGCTTTGACTGAAGCAAATTCCCGACTATTTTATAAGATTTATCCCAACCCAACTGCTGATATTTTGTATGTAGAATTTGATGGTGATTTTCCTGCAAAGGAGACAGAAATCCAATTAGTAAGCCCTTCCGGGAAAATCATTTTTTCTGAAAAGAAGCTGCTTACGCAAAAAGCTAGGCTAGAACTCAATACTTCCCGTTTCCCGAAAGGTAACTATTTCTTAAAGGTTAAGCGTGGCACTGTCCGGCAGTTGGTTCCTTTGTCTTTGGATTAGTTGCTTGTCCTTTGGACGTTTAGATTGCCTTCGGCACTTGCCTGTAATGGGCAGGTTCAGTTTGCCTTCGGCGCCCGCCTGTAACGGGCAGGTACAATTGCCTTTGGCGTTCAATTTGTTCGTCAGACGTTTAATCTAAACTTCTCAACTCCCCAACTCCTAAAACTCCTAAACTTTCAGTGACAAAAATAGCCAAAATCTGCGAACACCTACCTTCCTTTGGGCAGTAGGCAGGTCTGCGGGAAAAATCTGCGAACACCTACCTTCCTTCGGGCAGTAGGCAGGTCTGCGGGAAATATTTAAAGGTCCAGCTTACCAATCTCTCCGCAGGCCTACCTAATCGGTAGGCAGGCTACGAGCTTAGCAATCTGGTGTCGTAAACTCCCAAAATCACCCATGCACATCCCGAAAGGAAACAACCAATTCATAAATCCCCGAAATAACATACTGCACCGCAATAGACATCACAATAAAACCCATAATCCGAGAAATCGCCTTCAGGCCGCTACGTCCCAATAATTTAAACAACACCGGAGCACTCCGCAAGGTAATGAAAACCAATAAAGCCGAAACAAACACCACCCCGCAAATCATTAATTTGTCCGACCAAGTATCATTGATGGTGTACCAACTAATCAACAAAGAGATAGAACCCGGCCCGGAAAGCATAGGCATCGCCATCGGAGAAAAGGAAATATCTTCCTTGTGCATTGCTTCCGCTTTGACCTTTTTGTTCATACCCCGACTTTGTGAAAACTCACCGGATAATAAGCTGAATCCTGACTGAAAAATAACTATTCCACCGGCAATACGCATGGCACTGATAGAGATTCCAAAGAAATTAAGAATATAAACACCGGCGAAAAAGAACACGATTAAAATCGCAAAGAAATACATACTTGTTCGAAAGGCCGTTTGCTTGCGTTCTTGCACGGTTTCGTCGGATGTCAACGCCAAGTATATAGGAATGGCCCCCAATGGATTAACCACGGAAATCAAGGCAGCAATGGCAGATAAAAAAGCGACAATCATTTAAAATAACTGTTGGTGTCTAGCTAGACTAATACTCTGATGAAAAATAAAATTCAATATCCGGGTGATTTTCTTTCACCGTATTCAATGTCCATTGTGTTTCCGCAAGGAAAACGGGATGTCCTTTTTTGTCTAAGGCAATATCTCTTTTTCTTCTTGCGATAAACGCTTTAATCTTTTCTGCATCCCCACTAATCCATGCAGCTTTGTAAAGGCGCAAGGGTTCGTAACGCACTCTGGCCCCATATTCGTGTTCCATTCGGTATTGGATGACTTCAAATTGCAGCGCACCCACCGTACCGATTATCCGCTTATTATCAAGCGTTCTGGTAAACATCTGCGCCACACCTTCATCCATCAACTGATCCAATCCCTTGTAAAATTTCTTGTATTGCATCGGGTCGGCATTCTCCACAATCCTAAATTGCTCCGGCGAGAAAGTAGGAATACCCGTATATCTCATCACTTCTCCTTCCGTTAACGTGTCCCCAATCTTAAAGTTTCCGCTATCATAAAGCCCGATGACATCGCCCGGAAAAGCTGATTCCACGATGGATTTTTGAGAAGCCATGAAGGCGGTCGGCTGGGAAAATTTTATTTTTTTGTTTTCGCGCACATGCAAGTAGTTGGTATTACGCTTAAACTCGCCCGAGCAAATCCGCAAAAAAGCAATTCTATCCCGATGCTTGGGATCCATATTGGCATGAATCTTAAAGATAAATCCCGAAAATTTAGGCTCATCGGGTAGGACGGGGCGCACGTCCGTTTGCCGAGTCAAAGGCGGTGGAGCAATATCGACAAAGCAATCCAACATTTCTTTGACGCCAAAATTATTGACGGCGCTACCAAAAAACACAGGGCAAATCTTTCCACTGAGATAGTCTGCTTTCGCAAAATCCGGATACACCGTCAACATCTCCAAGTCATCCCGTAGGGTTTGGGCGTCATCTTCACCAATATGTTTTTCTAACTGACCATCAGACAGGTCTTTGATGACGATGGTTTCGGATTCCGATTGCTTGGCGTGTGGTTTGAAGAGCGAAAGTTGTTTTTCATAGATATTATAGACTCCTTTGAATCGGGAGCCCATGCCGATTGGCCAAGACAAAGGGACGACTTTGACATCCAATTCCCCTTCGATCTGGTCCAAAATATCAAAGGCATCCAATCCTTCTCTATCCATCTTATTGACAAAAAAGAGCAGGGGAGTATCTCTCATTCGGCAGACTTTGACCAGTTTTCGGGTCTGTGTCTCCACCCCTTTCGCAATATCCACGACCACGATGGCACTATCCACCGCCGTTAAAGTCCTAAAAGTATCTTCCGCAAAATCAGCGTGACCGGGTGTATCCAGAATATTGATTTGCTTGTCTCGATACTCAAAACCCATTACAGAAGTGGCCACCGAGATACCCCTTTGGCGCTCTATTTCCATAAAATCAGATGTGGTGGTCTTTTTGATTTTATTGGATTTGACCGCTCCGGCGACTTGGATGGCTCCCCCAAATAGCAGTAGTTTCTCCGTCAAAGTCGTTTTCCCGGCATCCGGGTGACTGACGATGCCAAAGGTTTTTCTCTTGTTAATTTCGTCTATTAAACTCATGCTCGTATTTTCAGGGCGCAAAGGTACGGGAAATTATAGTCCAGCGACCTAGAGAGATAATATTTTGCCGGTAAAATTTGTTTTTATCAAGACAAACTTCACTTGAAACCTAAGAAAAATAGAAAAATCCTATACCTTTGGTTAGACTTGAAAAGTAATATCCAATGAACTGCGGTTTAAAAGTGTTCAACGGCTTACTTAAAATGGTCAATTATTTTAATGCCTTTTGAAAAATTGCAGATTGGCGTCCCACACATAAAAATAAATAAATGAGAAGTATTCTAATCCTTTTGTCCGTCGTTTTTTTGGCAGGTTGCGTTTCTACGTCCAAAAAAACAGATGAATCAACCACTAAAGTAGTCGAAAAAAAAGAAACTAAGACCGTCCCGGCGGTTGTGGTAGATGATAAAGAAATACACTGGATGTCTCTGGAAGAAGCCGTGAAAAAGCAAAAGGAAAATCCCAAGAAAATATTTATGGATGCTTACACCAAATGGTGTGGCCCCTGTAAAATGCTGGATAAGAACACTTTTCATGACCCCAATGTCGTCAAATATGTCAATGAGCACTATTATGGGGTAAAATTTGATGCGGAAGCTCCGGATCCCATTTTCTTCAAAGGTAAAGAATACAAAAATCCCAATTATGTAGAAGGCAAAAGGGGCCGAAATGGTGTCCACGAATTGGCGATTGCGCTCGGAGTCAGAGCCTATCCGACCATGTTGTTTTTGGATGAAAATGCAAACTTCATCCTTCCGGTCACCGGCTACCTAAAACCCAATCAACTGGAGATTTATCTCAAATTAGTTGCCCAAAACGACTATAAGAATATCAAGAGTAAGGAAGAATGGGAAGCTTATCAAAAGAAATTTACCCCTACTTTCTAATTCATCCGTGTTTTGGGTGATTCGCTTAACTTAACTTTAGGCGGTTAGAATCCCCCGTGGTTATTGGCTTACAACCAAGTAGAGACAAGCCTTGCATCAAGCCTAAAGACTTTCAATCCTTTCCAAAGCCGCTTTGATCATGTCTTTGACGGAAGCCTTGTACCTTTTGGTAAAAGTACCGTCTGCACGATTGGCCAAAATAGTATTGACGGCCAATGCCCGGTGACCCATCAAGGCACTTAGTCCGAAGATGGCCGAAGTCTCCATCTCAAAGTTGGTGATACGATGATTTTTGTACTTGAAATCTTGTAAAACATCCGGAATGATGGCGACGGGTTTTAAGCGCAAACGACGGCCTTGTGGACCATAAAATCCTGGGCAGGTGGCCGTAATTCCTTTAAAGCCCAGCGATTCGAAAGCACGGACTAAGTCCGGATGCGCTTCTGTCAAATAGGGGAGGGGAAGGTGGGCCTTTTTTTCCGCAAGGTGTTGATGAATTTTTTTTAATAAGTAGCTGTTTTTTCGGCTCATTTTGTGCTCATAAAAATGCATCACATTGTCAAAACCTAATCCATGCTCGGATATTACCAAACTATCTACCGGAATGTCCGAATGTGGTGTGCCTGACGTGCCTAATCTAATGAAAGTCAGTTGTTTATGTCTTTTTTTGATGGTTCTGGACTTGAAATTAATATTCGCTAGAGCGTCCATCTCATTCAATACAATGTCAATATTGTCCGGACCGATTCCTGTACTGACGACCGTAATTCTTTTTTTGCCTATCCGGCCGGTATGTGTGTGAAATTCTCTTTTGCTGGTCTTCCATTCAATCTCATCAAAATATTTGCTGACTTCTTTCACGCGTCCCGGATCGCCAACGGTCAAGATGGTATCTGCAATCTGCCCGGGTTGTAAATTCAAGTGATAAATGGAGCCGTCCGCATTGATAGGTAACTCAGAAGCGGGAATAATGTATTGGTCGGTATTTTTTGTCATGTTCAGGTAATTTATTAGCTTTCGCAAAAGGACTTTTCTATCAGTAGAAAGAGCCAAATTGCGAAGGTAGGAATAATACAGGAAGAAAGAAGGCTTTACAGATGATTTTTATCATTTCTTAGGGAATGAGCGCATCGCCTGCTTGAAAGGCTTGGGGGGATGTCGGGAGCCGTGGAAATAGCCGGATATGGGTTCTGATTTTTTGAAACATTTTGCCTAGTGTGTATAACCTATTGGGCAAAAAACAATATTCTAGACTGGGCCAGTGTTCGTCATAACCTGCTATGCCTCCAAAATCCGCCTTGATTAAGAAAAAATTTGAAGTTTATTTTTTAGATAATACCAGTTACTAAAAATTTCAAATTTTCCTTTAGGGACACGCCCAAAATAAATGTCCATTTTATACGGCTTCTTTTGAGATTATACTGCGTTGCTCATCGCTCTGGTAGCCCTGCTACCATCGCTCTTCCCGCCTTGTCTAATCTCAAAATAATCTCGCCTAATTATGGACATTT
>JANTGI010000154.1 GCA_024762995.1 Saprospiraceae bacterium
GGTCTAAAAATTTCGTTTATCCTTTCCCCAGGCCAATTTTTCGCGCAAGCCTCGCAAAAAGGAAGAATTTGTTAATCGAGCCAACCGAATGGAAAAGTCATTCTTTTTGATGGCTATTTCATGTGCCGAGGTAATCATCTCCAACCTAGTGTCCATGGTACATAGAAAATTGTCCGAGCGACCTTCCACCTGAAAAGAAACGACCGCCGTATCAGGCACAATCAAGGGGCGTACATTCAAATTATGCGGCGCAACCGGTGTAATCACAAAACTATCCGAACTCGGAAACATAATCGGCCCCCCACAGCTCAACGAATAAGCCGTCGAGCCGGTCGGAGTGGACAATATCAGCCCGTCAGCCCAATAAGTAGTCAAATAATCTCCATTCACAAAGGTGTGGATGTTGATCATAGACGAGGTATCCCTTTTTAGGATAGTGAAATCATTGAGCGCAAAATTCGCTTCCGCAAAAAGGGGTAAATTAGACCGGATGGAGAGCATAGAGCGCTCTTCAAAAGCCATCGTGCCATGCAGCATCGCTTTGATGACTTCATCCACCATGGATTTTTCGATGCTTGCCAAAAAACCTAACCGCCCCAAGTTGATACCCAAAATCGGAATACCGGAATCTTTGACTAAAAGGGTCGCATCTAGTATAGAGCCATCCCCACCCAATACAACCAGGTAATCAAAGCTATTGCCGGCCAAAGGCTCATAAGTCTCTAGTATATTGGCATTTGGCAAAGGGACATATCCGTGCAATTGATTAAGTAAGGGCTCGAATAAAGAAATCTCTATTCCGGCTTTTTCAAATTTAGCAAAAATCTCTCCGATAGGACCGTAATTAGATTCGCTGACTTTCCTAGCAAAAAATAAAACTTTCATCTGTCATTCGTTTTCTAGGGTATAGGTTCCAGGTCGTTGTCTTGACCGGTAGTAGAACAGTCAGGCATCACCTTAGGAACACGCCCAAAATAAATGTACTTTTTATGTGGCTTCTTTTGTGATTATTCTGCGTTGCTCATCACTCTGGTAGCCGGGCTACCATCGCTCTTCCCGCCTTGTCTAATCCCAAAATAATCTCACCTAAGTACATTTATTCTGATTGTGTCCCTTAATTAAAAAGTTTAAGGTGCAAAAATAGACCTTTTTCACCAAAGTGGTTCATACTATATTCCAATTGAATGGCTCGACTCTGAAAAAAAACAAAGTCCAGCCCAAGCCCCTTGCCCCAAAGCCATTTGCCCGAAAGGGGATTTTGGGCCGGGAAGTATCTATCGGTTATGATTCCTACATCATTATTCATCGCCAAAAACATCCGAAACGGCAGACTTTTGGTGCCATAAAATTTATGAATGGGTATCGGTTTGTCCACCAACATCAGACGCAGACTCGTTTTTGCGTAAGCGTAATCTTGCCCATTGAGCACGTAGTACTCATATCCGCGTATAAATTCACTGCCTCCTAAACTACTCTTATGGTAATAGCTCGGATTGCCATAAAAAAAGGTCTTGGCTCCTTTGCCTATCAGCTCGACACTCCACCGCTTACTAAACCGCAAGTATTGGGCATAATACAGACTAGAAGACCAACGTTCCGGTCCCTTTCCACCAAAAGCGCCGTCATATCTCAAATTATACTCCAACAAACTCCCGGTCATCGAGTACAAATTAATATCTCTTAGGTCATATCTTAGGCGATAATTGATGCCCGGAAAAGTCTCTTCTTGCAGACCCTTGCCGAAATATTCACTATTTAAAGAATCGACGACAAACTTCGACACCCGATTGTAGTGATAAGAGGTAAACAAGGCATGCGTCAATCGAAGGTTGGGGCGATACGTCCAATCCACATTCACCCTAAACCTACGCAAAGAAAACTCCTTTTCACTAAACCGAAACAACTCCTTATAATCATCTACTCTGTAACCGACAGCACGGTTGCGGATAAACGAAAGCTTGGCTTTCACTCCGATGGTCTTTCGGTGGTTAAAATAGGGAATCCCATATTCGACTTCTGCTTTTTGCGTAAATCCAGACTGGGCAATAAGCACCAATTTATCTTGCCGTCCACTAAAGTTATTTTGGTAGTAGGCAAGGCCTAAGTTAATGCGATCCAGTGTATGATTATGATCGTCCCACCAAACATTGAAATTCCGGTCCGCCAACTCCACAATTGGCAAAGGATAAATATACCAAGCCTCCTTGACGATAATTGAGACAGTCGCTTGATGGGTTGCTAAATCCCAAGTCGATAGATTGAATTGAATCTCACTAAATAAGTCCGTGTTGAAAAACCACTTTTTATTTTTCTCAAACCGATCCTGTAAGCCGGATAGGGAAAGAGTATCGCCCACTTTAAAATCCAATTCTCTTAGAATAATGTATTTTTTGGTTTTCTTATTCCCTTCGACTTGAATGTCCTTAACCACCACATATTCTTGAGCCGTGGTGGTCTTTTGTCCAAAAAGGGCCGCCCCAAACATAAGAAAACCCAACATCAGAAGGGCTTCTCTTTTTAGGAGCAAAAAAGGAAATCGGTTTTTATCTCGTCTCACTGAAATGGTTTACGGTAACTACTCTGATGCCGGGCTTTATCTCGGCGCTATTTTCCTGCTTAGGCTATTGACATTTATTGAATCATTAATTGATGAACTTCAATATGTTCCTTTGATTGAAACTGCACATAATACACCCCTTTCGGGAAATGGCTTGTGGCGATGGTTGTTTGGCCACTTGCCAGCGTAGTTGTCTCCATTAATTGACCCAAAGCACTATAGATACGCAGCTTCCCCGATACCTTTTCCGACAGGTAAACCTTCGTCTGTGTGGAAGCAGGATTAGGGGAAATGCGCATGTATTGTTTATTTTCTGCTTGATGGGTTTTAACCACGTCAATTGTTTGCGCAAGCTGCACCGCAGCATATACATTAATCCGTCCATTACCATAAGTATTATTCGGTATCATCGAGCCCGGTATTCCTCCACAAGTATCTACGGCTTGTTTTTTGACGGCAGTAGTCTCCAGAATATATTCGATGGTATCGACCATGCCGGCTAGATCAGGGTTGGCAGAGATAATTAAAGCAACTGCTCCTGCCACGTGTGGCCCTGCCATACTCGTCCCGCTATAATAAGCATAGCCATTGTTAGGGACGCACGATTTGATGGTTCGTCCGGGAGCGGCGACATTGGGCTTCAAGCGCCCGGAGCCATCCACGAGCACCGGCCCCCGACTGCTGAACGTAGCAATCGAATCTTGAAAGTTTAATGTATCCGTATATCTCGTGGCTCCAACGGAAAAAGAGTTTTCAAAAATCGCTGCAGGAGTAGATACCGAACCACAGCCTAATCCACCGGAGTTACCGGCAGAGACGACAACGACGATACCGGCAGCTTTTAGGTTATTGACGACCATCTCCATAATCTCAAAATTATCCGGATTACATCCTTCGTCCGGTGGGCAGGCCCATGAATTATTGATTACATCAGGTGCCTGGCTGACATCAGGATTTTCTCCATTCAAATCTGTAGGCGCCAAAAAGAACTCAAAACATTCGATGTACGAAGCCGGTGTTCCCCAGCCCCGATCCATATTACGGCAGCCTATCCATTGAGCTTGCGGAGCGACTCCAATGACATTGTCGGGTGCATAGCCTACCATCGTACCGATGGTGTGTGTACCATGTGGGTGGTCTTGGCATGGAGCCATTGTACTATATCCGCAAGGGTTCGGGATAGAATCGGGATAATGGGGATTGTTTTCGTGTATCGCATCATGCCAATTGTAGTTATGATCCGGAACATCTCCATTCCCTCGATACTTGTCTTTAATCGCCGGGTGCTCCCAATCATATCCGGTGTCCTGTCCCGCCACCACGACACCGGCCCCTTGGATACCTTGCAGCCAAACAGAGTCCGCCTTAATCATTCTTAACCCCCATTCCGGCTCATCTCCTCTTGTTTGGACGGTATTATTGATATATTCGATGGTGATGGGTTCTTCCGCTATTACGGGGGCATCATACATGACCGTTTTGACTTCCGGCAAATTAGCCAGAGCCTTGACTAAGGCTAAATCTCCTTTGGAATAAACCGCATTGGCAAGTACAAATGCGCGATAAGGAGCTTGGGCATTCTCTAGGATTTGCCTGATTCGTCCCTGTGTATTTCTTGCTTTTTCTGACAAGGCATCGTAGGCCATCTGACCTTTAACCGCTTTGGGAGCATATCGGGGAATAAATGATAAATCCGCCTGATCTTTCAGCAACACTATAAAACCCACCTTTTCTTTTTGGTGAAATTGCTCTAGGAGACTCGGGTCGATATTGTTTTGAGCTTGCGCAAAAAAGCTGACACAGAGAAAAAAAAGGATAAAAAAACGCATAATTAGAGATTTTAAAATCAGAAAATGGGTTCCAATTGTGTAGATGCAAGATCTGCCCTGTACCTACAACCCTTTACCCCCTGCCTGAAGCAGACAGGTTTCACCAATACCACAAAGTCAAGAAAGAGCACACCGTTTCGCCGCTACACCGATACATCGTTACACCGTTGTGCCGTTACACCGTCCCCATGCACCTTTGCCGCGAAACGAGCAAACACTCTCCTTCATTACAACAGCTTCTGAATAATATCTTCTTCCGTGATGCCTTCCGCCTCCGCTTTATAGTTTCTAACAATTCTATGGCGAAGGACTAAATTAGCAATAGCTTGAACGTCCTCAATATCCGGGGAATATTTTCCGTGAATGGCGGCATGACATTTGGCGCCCAATACCAAAAATTGAGACGCACGCGGGCCTGCCCCCCAAGAGATGTAATTATTGACATCTACGGATGCTCTATCCGTTCCCGGTCTGGTCTTAGAGACAAGGTTTACGGCATACTCCAAGACATTATCGGTGATAGGAATTCTACGGATAAGCCGCTGAAAGCCTAAAATATCTTTACCCGTCAAGACGTGTTTCAGAGAATAATCTTGGGGAGTAGTTGTATTTTTTACGACAGTGACTTCTTCTTCGTAAGACGGATAATCCAAATTGATATTGAACATAAAACGGTCTAGTTGCGCTTCCGGCAAAGGATAGGTCCCTTCTTGCTCAATAGGGTTTTGGGTCGCCAACACAAAAAACGGGTCCGGTAGCAAATGCCTTTGGCCGCTGACTGTAACCGAGCGTTCTTGCATGGCTTCCAATAAAGCCGCTTGGGTTTTGGGCGGTGTCCGGTTGATTTCGTCCGCAAGGACTATATTTGAGAAAATAGGGCCATGATTAAACTTAAAATGGCGATCTTCATCCAGAATTTCCGAGCCGGTAATATCCGACGGCATCAAATCCGGTGTAAATTGTATCCGCTTAAATTCAAGATCCAATACTTCCGAAATAGTACTCACCAATAAGGTTTTGGCTAGGCCGGGAACGCCAACCAACAAGCTATGACCGCGACTAAACATGGATATGATGACGGCTTTGACCACTCCTTCTTGACCGATAATGACTTTACCTACTTCATTGGCCAATTCTTCATAAGATTTTGCCAAGTTGTCAACTGCTTCGACATTCGATTCTTTAGACATAATGTATTTTATATTTTCATTTTCCAAACGGAACTTTAACGCTTAAAGTATGTGCTTAGTTGCGTTTGGCTAGGGAGAAGCAAAGTTGAGCTTTTTTTTTGATATATGTGTTTGCCCTCGCAAAAAATTATCCAATTAGCTTTTGGCGGTTATAACTCCCTGTGGTTATTGGGTTACAACCGAGTAGATACAAGCCATGCCCTGTTGCTACATCCTTTTGACCCATAGCCTTTCACATACCACAAAGTCAAGAATGAGCAAAACCGCTGTATCGTTATACCGTTAAACCAAAACACCGTATTCTATGGTCATCATCCCTTGAAACAGCTACCGTATCAGGCAATATCACTCTACAAAAACAGGCGTATCATGGTACTAAATAACTTTTATCAGTGTTTTACAAACAAAAAGAAGCCTAACTTTGAATCTCTTTTGAGCCACTACAAATAAAAAAAATGTACAAGTCCGTATCACCTGCCGAAGCACTAAAAATCGTCAAATCCAATAATCGAGTGTATATTCAGGCGGCCGTTGCTGCGCCACAAGCACTTATTCGAGCATTGACCGACAGAGCGGACGAATTGGAAAATGTCGAAATCTGCCATCTGCATACCGAAGGTCCCGCCCCCTACGCCGATCCCAAATTGGCGAAGAGCTTTCATGTTAACTCCTTTTTTGTTGGCGGCAATGTCAGACATACCCTAAAAGCCGGAAATGGCTCATTCACTCCCGTGTTTCTCAGTGAGCTACCGGCCATCTTTCGCAACAAAATAATCAATCTGGATATCGCCTTAATTCAGGTTTCTCCACCGGACAAACACGGATATTGCTCTTTGGGGACTACCGTAGCCGCCACTCCGGCGGCCATTGAAAGTGCCAAGCTGGTCATCGCCCAAATCAATGCGCACATGCCTAGAACTCACGGAGACGGCATTATCCATATTTCCGAGTTAGATATTTTTGTAGAATATGATGAGCCATTGATAGAAGCACAAATAACCACGCCCAACAACGTGGAAAAACGTATCGGGAAATACATCGCCGACCTAATCGAAGACCGAAGCACCCTGCAAATGGGCATCGGCAACATCCCCAACGCCGTACTTGCTCAATTAGGCAACCACAAAGACCTTGGCATTCATTCTGAAATGATTTCAGATGGGGTCATTGATCTTATTCTAAAAGATGTCATTAACGGTAATTACAAAGCCATCAATCCCGGCAAAGCCTTAATCACTTTCTTGATGGGCACTAGACGACTCTATGACTACGTAGATGATAATCCGTATATCGAAATGCGCGGAGCAGACTTCGTCAATAATGTCTCCATGATTATGCAAAACCCCAAAATGGTGGCCATTAACTCCGCCGTGGAAGTAGATTTAACCGGCCAAGTTTGTGCGGATTCGATTGGTCCTGACATCTATTCCGGACCCGGTGGACAGATGGATTTTATACGTGGAGCGTCATTGAGTAAGGGTGGAAAAGCCATTATAGCCCTTCCTTCTACGACGCACAAAGGGGTAAGCAGAATCACCCCCTTCTTGCGTCCCGGTGCCGGTGTCGTCACCACTAGAAGCCATGTGCAGTACATCGTCACCGAATATGGAGTCGCCCATTTATACGGAAAAACCATCAAGCAAAGGATACAAGCCTTAGCGGAAATCGCACATCCTGATTTGAGCGAAGACATCTTACGGTATTATTATGACCGAAAAGTAGGCACTCCGCAGCTCAAATCTGCAGATATAAAATCTTGACCCGCCCAAAATTGGAATACTCCGAAGAAAAACAAAGAAAATTGTCTTGTCTTAGCTAAATATTGGCTTTGTTTTTTGGGAGCAAAGGTATGGTGGTATAACGGGAGTCTGCACACCAACCCTATTATCGCAAAATCAGATGCGCCATCGGTTATTTATAGCGGCTCTAAGCGACCCTAAACTTTGATTTCAAGCATCAAGGTAGGAATATTTTTGATATTTTCGGGCCTGTAAATGGCTTAAAATTAGCGGTATATTGAAAAAAATGGAAAAAGCACGTTTTAGTGTCTTATCAACAGACCTATCTCATATCTCGTTCACTGTCAGACTCATCCAAAGCATTCTGATATTCTGAAATCTTATCGTCTATGTACTTTAGGTGGTGGTCAATCTTTTTTTGATTGAAATTATTCTTCAAACTGTTCTGTGCACGAATCTTGAACGAATCAATCGCTATGGTCCGCCCATCAATCGCTTTCATCTCTTTAAGGAGTATGACAAAATAACGAAAGGCTTGCTTAAACGCTTTTGCATTGTTTTTACGAAAGTAGGCGATCTTTCTGGCAGATGGTTTTAGTCCATTGAGCAACCAAATAACTTCTAAGCTATCGGTGCAAGCTTTAGCTAATTTACGGGAAGATCGAATCGAATTTCGATACCCATACATGTACAGCTTCAGCAGGTCTGATGAATGGTAAGGCGGGCGACCTTGGTCACTTAAAACGTCAACAAACCCTAATTCTTCTAGTGGTAATATGTCGACAAAAAAATCAACAATTCGTGCCCAAGAATCCACTGCTACATGATCTTCCAGATTCTTAATAAATAACCGGTCTCTAGCAAAGTCCTTTACAAAATCCATAAGTATTGGTATTGTTTATTACTGACACCAAGATACGAATTAGTATTGAATTTAACACAATTTTTAATACTAATTTTTTTTGGGTGTGTGTGTGTGTTGCGCAGTCTGACGGATTGTGTATGAAGCGTTGGGCATTTAGAAGCACTTCATTTTCAATTTATTTCTATCTTTATTTAAAACAATGGTTCGGTAAGAAAAGATTTGTAAAAAACCATAGGAAGTTGGATATTGTGGTCTCAAAACTACAAAACTCCACCCCCTATGAGTAAGAGCAAAGCCCTCGTGA
>JANTGI010000155.1 GCA_024762995.1 Saprospiraceae bacterium
TAATAACTCCCAACCCCAGTTAGTAGCCAAAGGCATCGCATCAAAAGATGGGCATTTTAAAATACAGTCCAAAAACCCCGGCAAAGGGGTTTATAGCTTAAAATTAGGCAAAGAGCAGTTGTTATTTTTGCTTGATGGTAGCGAGAAGGAGGTTTCCATTAATGTCGCCAAAGGTGGATTTAAAACCTTAAATGTGGAGATAAAGGGAGCTGACGACAACCTGCGGTATTTTACAATCATGAAAGGCATCGGCAACGGTTCCGTAAAATCAGAAGCCCTGCTCAAGCTCATCGAAAAAGAAAAAAATCCCTTGTTGGCTTCTTTGCTTGCCTTACAAATATTAAAAGACCCTAGCTTTGTCAGTGTCCATCAAGCTGTGCAAAGTAGATTGGCCAAAGATACCCAGCTTAGTAAGCAACTCTATATCGATCCTTACGCAAATTATGTGGCATCTATGAGTGCACAAACCAATAATTCTCCCATAAAAGTGGGGGCCATGGCTCCGGACCTAGCTTACAAGAACCCGGATGGTAAAATTATGAAACTCTCCGATCTTCGGGGCAAGTTGGTCTTATTGGATTTTTGGGCGAGTTGGTGCCGACCTTGCCGTCAAGCCAATCCGCATGTCGTGGAAGTCTATAAAAAATATAAGGACAAGGGCTTTACGGTCTTTTCAGTTTCTTTGGACGGGGATCGCAGGGGAAGTACAGACCCTAATGTCATCAAACGCCACCATGATAAATGGGTCAATGCCATCAAACAAGATGGTTTGATTTGGCCCAATCATGTAAGTGACTTGAAATCATGGAACTCTGAAGCGGCCGCAAAATACGGTGTCACCAGTATTCCGGCGACCTTCTTGATTGGGCGCGATGGAAAAATAGTGGTCATCAACCCAAGATATAATTTAGAAGAAGCGGTGAAGAGCCATTTGTAGGCTTTACAAGGGAATAATGGATAGCCAAACCTAAGATTTCGATGGTGTCTTTACTACAGTTCCAAGACCAATTAAAAGTCAAATCCATTAACGGAAAAACCTTTTTATTTGACCCTGTCAGAAAAAAGGATATTCAGTTAACACCGGAGGAACTGGTGCGTCAATTGACCATTCTGTATTTGCACCATGAAAAAGGATATCCCCTTGGTCTTTTTTCGGTTGAAAAACAAATTAAGCTCCATGACACCGTTAAACGTTACGATATTGTCATCTATGATAGAGCCGGTCAACCATTTATCCTAGTCGAGTGCAAACGCCCCGAAATAAAGCTAAATGAAGCAGTCTGTGCCCAAATTGCCCGCTACAATATCGTGCTCCAAGTACCCTATTTAATGATCACCAACGGCCCCGATTTTTTCTTTTTTGCGCTCAATGAATCCGCAGCAACTTTTGATGCTATCGGTGATTTGCCTTTGAATAGAAGGTGATGCGACTATTTTGCGTCAGTCCGGGAATGGAATTGGATGGTTTTCTCCAAAAAATAAATTTTACTCCGGAGAAAACCAATTCCCCCCAATAAAAACCACTCACCCGGATCGCTAAGCTCGTAGCCTTTGACGACTATGTCGGCAAAGTGGGCGGAGAGATTGGTGAGCCATCAATCACCACAAAACGACTGATAAACGGTAAAATCTCTGCCCAAACACAAGCAAATAATAAGAGTTACGCACAGAAAATCAGGTATTTACTCCGAAGAAAACCAAGCCTGTACAACAGATTGCACCTTTTTCAAGATTTCGATCAATTCAAGCTCCATAGGAGCGAATCCTTGGTAGCCCGCAACGCAGTGGCGGGATACAACAAGCATAACCCAATCGCAAGTCATAGCAGGTTATGACGAACACTAACCTAGTCTGGAATATTGTTTTGTGCAATCTGTTATTCACACATTAACCTACATTCCGTTGCGGAAGCCGGAGATCACCATTTTTCAAAATTCAAGCTCCATAGGAGCGAAATCTTGGTAGCCCGCAATGCAGTGGCGGGATTTAGATTTTTTCGATCAATTCAAGCTCCATAGGAGCGAATCCTTGGTTGCCCGCAACGCAGTGGCGAAAATTAGATTTTGAGTCCATCAGCGAAAAGAATTAGCCGTATCATTGTGCCATTAGACCGAAGTCGCGAAACTTTAATAAATTAACCTAGAATTAACTGATTGTTTGAAAGATTAATACGATATTTGAGCCACACAAAAACTAAACTTATGCGCCTTTCATTTTTCTTCGGACTCCTTTTTATGGCTTCTTCTCTTTTTTCGCAAGATCGCTATGAAGTCGTTCACTTTGGATTTTACAACTTTGAAAACTTATTTGACACTATCGACACCAAGGGAGTGCGGGATGAGTCTTTTAGTGTAAACGGTGACTTACAATGGAATACACCCAAATATTTTGAAAAAGAAAGCCATATAGCGCGAGTGATTAGTGAGATAGGCACCAAAACCAATAAGGACGGATTGGCCTTCTTTGGGACGGCGGAAGTAGAAAATAGGTCTGTTTTAGAAGATTTTGTAAAGCAACCTGCAGTAGCCCGGCGGCATTATAAGATTGTGCATTATGATTCTCCGGACCAAAGGGGGATTGATGTGGCTTTGGTCTATCAAGAAAAATACTTAAAAGTATTGGATAGTCGTACCTACAAATTGACGATAATCAATGCCAACGGCAAAGAACATCCGACCCGTGATATTTTATATGTTCATGGAGAATTGCTTGGGGAGCCCATACATATTCTAGTCAATCACTGGCCATCAAGAAGGGGAGGAGAAGCCAAAACTCAACCTTTCAGAAATGATGCCGCCGCTATTTGTAAGCGCATCAGTGATTCGATTATGGTGGAAAATCCCAAAGCACATATTGTCATTATGGGTGATTTGAATGATGACCCGGTCAGCCCGTCAGTTAAAAAAGTCATTGGAGCCAAAGGCAAAATCAATAAAGTCAAAAAGAAAGGGTTTTATAATCCTTGGATAAAGCCTTACAAAAATGGTCTGGGTACCTTAGCCTACCGCGATGCTTGGAGTTTGTTTGACCAAATAATCTTATCGGAAGGTTGGTTGAATCCGCCCAAAAATAGTTTTAAGTTTTATAAAGCCCATGTGTATAGTCCGCCGTATTTGGTACAAAAGATAGGAAAATTTAGGGGCTACCCGTATAGAACTTTTGCCGGCGGTCAGTATATCGGTGGTTACAGTGACCACTTTCCGGTTTATGTAACGGCCATCCGTAAAGTAAAGGAGTAGGTTATTTCCTAAATCGTTTCCAGAGTTCTGTCAAGGGCATATCGGCTTCTATCTTGATGATTTCTTTGGTCGTCGGGTGAGCAAATTCCATAGACCTGCAATGCAATCCTATAGAACGGTCATCTACTTTTTGGCGACTCCCATATTTTCGATCCCCGACAATCGGGCAACCAACAGCCGCTAGTTGTGCTCGTATTTGGTGAGAGCGACCGGTCAAGGGATTGATTTCCAACAAATAGTAGTGGTCAATCATCGACAAAAGTTTCCATTCGAGTTTGGATTCTTTGGCTGCGGCGGTTCTTCGTCCTTTTTGGTCGTAAGCCTTGGTGATGTTTTTTTCTTTGTCTTTCAACAAATAATGCTTCAAAGAGCCGGATTCTCCTTCAGGTTTTTTTCGCGTAAGCGCCAAATAGGTCTTTTTTACTTTACGCTCTTGAAATAGCTTATTCATTCGCGTAAGCGCCTTGCTTGTCCGCGCCATCACAAGCACACCCGTCACCGGTCGGTCAAGGCGATGGATAGAGCCCAAAAATACGGCTCCGGGCTTATCATAGCGCACTTTAATGTATAATTTGCCCAAATCCAGCGCAGTGGGATCTCCCGTTGCATCCCCTTGAGAAAGCAATCCGCTTGGTTTGTTGATGGCCAGAAGATGGTTATCTTCATAAATGACCTTGATATCTTGGAGACTATATGACATTTGCATGGATTTAACGGCAAAATTGCTTTACCTTGCGGCAAAATTACGAAAACATGCGCAAACTATCCATAGGTTTTTCGCCTTGTCCTAACGATACGTTTATCTTTGATGCCATGATTCATCAAAAAATTGATACCGAAGGGCTTTCTTTTGAGCCCATCATGGCCGACGTGGAAGAGTTGAATGAAATGGCTTTTACCGGTAAATTAGATGTAACCAAGTTGAGTTTTCATGCCTTTGCTTATTGTCTGGATGATTACCTGCTACTTCATGCCGGCGCCGCATTAGGTAATGGTGTCGGCCCTTTACTGATTTCTAACAAAAAGATAGACGAGAAGTATTTGGCGCAAGCCACCGTCGCCATCCCCGGTCAATATACCACCGCAAATTTGTTGCTTGGATTGGCCTATCCGCGTATTCAATCAAAAATTCCCATGCTCTTTTCCGATGTGGAAGATGCCGTGTTGGCCGGTGCTGTCGATGCGGGAGTCATCATTCACGAAAATCGCTTCACTTATGAAGAAAAGGGCTTGATTAAAATCAAGGATTTGGGCGCATACTGGGAAGAATTCTCGGGGCATCCGATTCCATTGGGGGGGATTGCCGTTCGTCGGAGTATGGACCACGCTTTGCAGAAAAAAATAAATCGGATTTTAAGGCGTAGCCTGGAATATGCTTTCGCCAATACGGACGATGTATTACCTTTCGTAAAAGATTTTGCGCAAGAAATGGATCCGGAAGTGATGCTAAAACATATCGGCCTTTATGTCAATGAGTTTACCTTGGACTTGGGTACGCAAGGACGGGATGCCATTGATTTTATGCTGTCCTATGGTCGAAAAATTGGGACTTTACCAAAATCTGAAAATCCGGTTTTTTTGTAATTGCGTAGGTGCCTAGCCGGTTGCTGCTGACCGATGCAAGCAAAATTTAAGTTGTCCACTCCTGAGAAAACCAAGTGTTTTTTGATTTTTTTTTAAACCCTAATGCCCCCTTGCAGAATGGAGACCTGCCTGCTCCGCAGGAAAGCAGGCATATGGCAAAAAAACACTTGGTTTTCACACTGTCCTAAAAGTTAGTGTCGGTCAAGGATTAAATCAAACATTTTCCAATCCATTCAAATATACCTGTTCAATCAAGTTGGAGCCAAATAAATAAGGGATGGAAGCGTAGGAATGAATGGGCTTGGTCAGCAGGATATTGGCTCTCTTGCCGCGGGTAATCGAACCAACTTCTTTTTCTAATCCCATTGCATAGGCACCGTTGATGGTGGCGGCATTTATGGCTTCTTCCGGTGTCATTTTCATTTTGATACAAGCTGTGGCCACCACGAAATTCATATTTCCGGAAGGGCTGGAACCCGGATTGAAATCCGTCGCTAAAGCAATCGGTAATCCTGCGGCCATCATCTTGCGCACCGGTGTATAAGGAATGCTCAAAAAATAAGAACAGCCCGGCAAGGCAACCGGCATAGTGGTCGTCCCCTTTAGGGCTTGAATGTCCGCATCAGTCATGACTTCCAAGTGATCCACGGAAAGGGCCTTGTACCGCACACCTACTTGAACGCCCCCGATGGAAGTGAATTGATTGACGTGAATTTTTGGTATTAATCCGTGTTTTTGGCCGGCATCAAGGATGTAGGCGGTGTCTTCCGCCGAAAAATATCCGCTTTCGCAAAAAATATCAACATATTCGGCTAATTTTTCTTGAGCAATGATGGGCATGACTTCTTCCACCAGCATAGTCAAATATCCTTTCTTATTTCCTTGATAATCGGCAGGAATGGCATGTGCCCCCAAAAAAGTAGCTTTTATTGGAATGTCATACTTTTGTTTCAGTCGTTGGATGACTCGGAGCATTTTCAATTCCGATTCTAACGAAAGTCCGTAGCCGGATTTTATTTCAACGGCGCCCGTGCCCAAGCTGATGATCTCTTCTATTCGTTGAGCACTTTGTTGGAATAAATCGTCTTCTGTGGTTTGCGCCAGTTTTTGGGCAGAATTGAGAATGCCACCACCGCGTTTGGCAATTTCTTCGTAAGAAAGACCCTTTATTTTATCTACAAATTCCCCTTCTCTATGACCGGCATAGACCAGATGCGTGTGCGAATCACACCAGGCCGGTAAAATCATCTTTCCGGTGGCATCAACCACTCGGTCCATTTTCTCGTCGGGCACGTCTTGCATTCGGCCAAAATCTTTGATTGAGCCATTCTCCACCAGCAAAAAAGCATTTTTGATGGTGGGGAGCTCTTGCATTTTTTCGCCGGCGACAAAATCTATTGGCTGATCGCGAACCTGTACTAACTCCTTGATATTTTTAAATAAGAGTTTCATGAAAATAAGTTTTTGAGCAGGTCATCATCGACTAAATTGGGCACCGTTACTTTTAGGTTTGGAGTCCGATTCATCTCTCTTTTAAGGGCAAATATGGCGCCTTCATTTCGAGCCCAACTACGGCGGGCGATGCCATTATTGACATCATAAAAGAGCATTTGCCGGAGCCGAATTTCAGCTTCCGGACTTCCATCGAGCAATAACCCAAATCCACCGTTAATCACTTCTCCCCAACCGACACCGCCACCATTATGGATAGATACCCATGTCGCCCCCCTAAAGCTATCCCCAATGACGTTTTGAATGGCCATATCGGCGGTAAATTGACTGCCATCATAGATATTGGATGTTTCGCGGTAAGGCGAATCCGTACCGCTCACATCATGGTGGTCGCGGCCCAAAACAACGGGACCGATTTGGCCGGCGGCGATGGCATCATTAAACGCTTTGGCGATTTTGATCCGTCCTTCGGCATCGGCATATAGAATGCGGGCTTGAGAACCGACCACTAATTTATTTTTCTTTGCATTTCGAATCCAAGTGATGTTGTCTTGCATTTGCAACTGAATTTCTTCGGGAGAATTTTCCATTATTTCTTGGAGAACATCTCCGGCCATTTGGTCTGTCGCATCCAAATCTTCCGGTTTGGCGGAAGTACATACCCACCTAAACGGACCAAAACCATAGTCAAAACACATTGGGCCCATGATATCTTCCACGTATGATTTGTATTTGAAATCAATCCCATTGGGAGCCATGATGTCCGCACCTGCCCGTGATGATTCCAATAAGAAGGCATTTCCATAGTCAAAGAAATAAGTCCCTTTCGCAGTATGTTTATTGATAGCGGTGACCTGTCGGCGTAGAGATTCTTGTACTTTTTCCTTAAATAAGGCGGGATCTTCACGAATTAGGCGATTGGCTTCTTCAAAAGAAACGTCCACCGGATAGTATCCACCTGTCCAAGGGATATGCAAGGAAGTTTGATCAGAACCAATATGAATAAAGATGTCTTCTTCCGCAAAACGTTCCCAAACTTCCACTACATTTCCGATATAAGCGATAGAGACCACTTCATTTCCGGCTTTGGCTAAGCGGACTCTGGCCAACAAATCGTCCATATTATCCACCAAAACATCCACCCAGCCTTGTTCATGTCGTTTTCGAGCGGCTTTTTCGTTGACTTCGGCGGCGATGGTGATACATCCGGCAATATTTCCGGCCTTAGGCTGAGCGCCACTCATGCCGCCGAGTCCGGACGTTAAAAATATTTTTCCGGCAGGGTTTTCGCCTTTGGGTAGGATTTTCCGAAAGGCATTCATCACGGTGATTGTGGTGCCATGTACGATACCTTGCGAGCCAATGTACATATAAGAGCCGGCTGTCATTTGTCCGTATTGGGTAACCCCTAAGGCATTGAATTTTTCCCAGTCATCGGGTTTGGAATAATTGGGAATCATCATCCCGTTGGTAATTACAACTCTTGGAGCCTCCTTGGAAGACGGAAAAAGCCCCATGGGATGACCCGAATACATATGTAAAGTCTGCTCATCCGTCATGGTCGCCAGATACTGCATGGTGAGCAAATATTGCACCCAATTTTGAAAAACCGCCCCGTTTCCACCGTAAGTAATCAACTCCATGGGATGTTGGGCAACCGCCGGATTCAGATTGTTTTGAATCATGTGCATGATGGCGGCCGCTTGCTTGGATTGCGCAGGATATTCATCAATAGGACGGGCATAAAACGCATACGTCGGTCTAAACCGATACATGTAAATACGACCAAAATCTTGTAGCTCTTGGGCAAATTCTTCGGCCAATACGGGATGCCATTTTTTAGGAAAATACCGGAGCGCATTGCGTATGGCTAGGAGTTTTTCGTCTTTCGACAAAATATCTTTTCGCTTGGGTGCCCGATCTATTCCTTCCGGATAGGCTTGTTTTGGGGGTAATTCGACGGGAATACCTTGGAGAATTTGCTCTTTGAATGTCATCATAATTTTTGAATTTTGGGTTATTTTACCTTAAAACCTGAGTTCGACGAAATCTTTGGATTCAGAAAACAAAGTTTAAAACCATCTAAAAAAAGGGTAATTTACTTTGTTTTTCTTACAGACCTGCCTTCTTACTTAGAAGGTTTCCTAAAATTGTCCATTTTCTGCTTTAAT
>JANTGI010000156.1 GCA_024762995.1 Saprospiraceae bacterium
GTTGTTTCAACATATCCATCGACCTGCTCTAAAAGAAGGGGCGGACAAATTGGCTGATTGGTTGAAAAATCCTTTGGTTGATGTATCTGATATTAAAAATAGACAGGAGGCTATTCGTGAGTTAAAAGATAATTTTGACTTTCGTCAAAATTATCAAGCGGAAGGAGAGTTGGATGGTTTGCCGGGCAAGGCCTTGATGGGTGATTTGTCATTGAACTCTCGGCTTGTTCAGAGCAAATATTTTTATTTTATTTTTATTTTGCCGGTGATTACGGTGACTCTTTTTGTTTTGTCTTTTTTGGGTTGGGTGCCATCCGGATATGCTTATTTGATGGTGGTTATTCAGTTGTTGATTACCTACTTATTTGGGGTGAAATTAAGGGCGGCGGATTCGGGCTTGACGGATTTTGCGAAAAAGCTTTCTCCGTATATTAGGTTGGTACAATTGATTGAAAATCAGCCGTTTGAGTCCGATTTGTTAAAAAGCAAGAAAACGGATTTATTGCATCCGGAGCATCATGCGCTGGTGGCGTTTCATCAATTGCGAAAGCTATTAAATTCTTTTGAACAAAGGATGAGTCCTATCTATATTCTTATTGGCAACGGGGTGTTTTTAATTGATTTTTATTTGTTAAAAAAAGTGGATAGCTGGTTTGCGCAGTACGGAGAAAGTGTTCCGGTCTGGGTGGATGCTTTGGCGGCCATTAATGCACTCAATAGTCTGTCCGGTTTTTATGCGAATCATCCTGATTTTATCCTTCCGGAATGTACGGAATCAACTTTAGTCGATGCAGATGATTTGGGACATCCGCTTATTCCGAAAGAGAAGAATGTGACGAATGATTTTTCTATAGAGCATTTGCATGAAATGTATATTGTTACCGGAGCGAATATGGCGGGTAAAAGTACGTTTTTGCGGACGGTCGGTGTAAATATTTTACTGGCTTCTGTTGGCGGTCCTGTTTGTGCCGGTCGATTTGAATTTCAGCCTATTCATTTATTTACGAGTATGCGTACGACGGATGATTTGTCGGAAGATGTGTCCTATTTTCATGCGGAGTTATTGCGTTTGCGCAAGCTGGTGGATACCGTAGAAGCACACCCTGATGAAAAATACATCATTATCTTAGACGAAATTCTAAAAGGTACCAATTCTAAAGACAAATTGATGGGGTCTATTTTATTTCTGGAAAAACTATTACAATATCCTATTTCGGGCTTGATTGCGACTCATGATTTAGAATTGGGAAAGTTGGTCGAAAAACATCCGGATAATTTTAGAAATATCTGTTTTGAAATTACTATTGCTAACGATGATGTGACCTACGACTACAAGCTGCGCCCCGGTATTACCAAGAATTTTAACGCCACTTTTTTATTGGGTAAAATGGGATTGCGGTAGAGGTGGTTTACTCCAACTTTCGGCGAAAGTTTCTTGTGTGTAAGATAGTCTTTGATTTGCGCGGTCTCTCGAAAATAGAATCTAACTGTTTAAGGTACTATCTCGTTTTTGCAGCACCTGAAATCTTGCGAAACTGGCTGGGAGTGCGTTGTTCGTATTTTTTAAATTGCCTATTAAAGTAGCTGACGCTATTGAAGCCGGATTTGTAGGCGATGTTAGAAAGATTTTCTTTGTGATTGGAGTGGATGAGTTTTTTGGCAAATTTTATCCTTTCGGAATTAATAAAATCTATGGGGGAGATGCCCAAAGTATTTCTGAATTGTTTGTAAAAATGGGACGTACTCATGTGGGCAATACGGGCGAGTGTGCTTACACTGATGTTTTTATTGGTTAGGTTGTTTTTGATATGTTGAATGACAGTACCAATGCGGGTATTTTCAAATTCTTTATTGGGGTCGGAGATGATGCTATATTTTGCTTTGGTTTGTAAGAGCCTGACCACTAACTCTTGGAGCATTAAATCCAAAATAACATCTCTTAGTGGCGATGTATTGTGGGTGTAGGTGTGGACAATTCTGGTCAATAGGTGGTTGACTTCGACTTGGTTCGTTAGGTGAGCAGAAGCATTGTCCATCGACCATTGGTTGTTTTCAGAGCCAATGGCTACCCGCTGGTTAAAATTAGCGGCAATTTGTTTTATTTTGGTGGAGTCGATTCCTAGGGCAAGGCATTGAGTTGGATTGTCAAGAGTCGCTTCCGGAAAATCAATGGCCATGGTCTCATTGGCCGGCACGACAACCGATTCTCCGGGTAAAAAATCAAAAGAAGGCATGTCCCGAAGATGCATAATCTTCTTGCCGGTAATCATACTCGCAATCACCGGAAAATTAAAGGTCAGATGGACCGCTTCCGCAAAAGAATGGGTCTCGTAGATGTTTAATTCTGAATCAATGGCAGAATAGGAAGTTCTGTTTTCTACCAGAGTAGTAAGTTGTCGGTTCTCATGGTGATGTGCAAGTATGGATTCCATTATGTTGTTTTTTTGGTCACTGATTAGGTCTCAGCAGATTTTGGGTTATCAAAGGTCTATTTTTTCCGAATCCTTGTTGTCAGTGTGCAGGCAATCAAAATGCCTACTTGGGTCAGAAATAGGATGTTTAAACGGTTAAAATTTTTATAAAAAGTAGAAAAGTTCAACTTTTAAGTAGAATTGTTCAATTCGCTGGACATTCTTTGAAATATCTTTGTGGCAATACATTATTGACTTGTAAAGACCTTGGCAAATATAATATTTTTTCCCGAAAGGGCAGTACTAGTCAATAATTTTTTTTAAATCTTACAAAAACTTTATTATGGCCTATTCAAAACCCAAATTTAAAGAGAAATACGGGAATTTTATTAATGGAAAATTTGTCGAACCGATTGACGGACAGTACTTTGATAATCGGTCGCCCATTGACAATTCGTTGATTGCCTATTATCCCCGTTCCCGTAAGGCAGATGTTAATGCAGCGGTGGAAGCCGCTAATGCCGCCAAAGAATCCTGGGGAAATACGTCGGCTGCAGCTCGCTCTGCACTACTTTACAAGGTCGCAGATATTATTGAAGCCCACGCTGAAGAGTTTGCTTTAGTTGAGACCTGTGATAATGGTAAGCCCATTAGAGAGACCATCAATGCCGATATTCCTTTGGCGATTGATCATTGGCGTTATTTTGCCGGTGTGATTAGAGCGGAAGAAGGCGCCGCAACCGAATTGGACGCCAAAACGCTGACCATGAATATCAAAGAACCGATTGGTGTGGTGGCTCAAATTATTCCTTGGAATTTTCCTTTGTTGATGTTGTCTTGGAAGGTACCACCTGCTTTGGCTGCCGGCAATTGTGTTATCCTAAAACCTGCGGAACAAACACCTTCTTCTGCCACCTTGTTGATGGAGAAAATTGCAGATGTTTTTCCACCGGGTGTAGTGAACATTGTGCATGGATTCGGGCCGGAAGCCGGTAAGCCTTTGGCTTCTCACTCCGGAGTGGATAAAGTAGCCTTTACAGGCGAAACTACAACGGGACAGTTAATCATGCAATATGCTTCCAAGAATCTCAATCCGGTAACCATGGAGTTAGGCGGAAAATCTCCGAATATCTTCTTTAGTTCTGTGATGGATCATGATGATGAGTTTTTGGACAAAGCCATTGAAGGAGCCGTTTTATTTGCTTTTAATCAAGGGGAAGTTTGTACTTGTCCTTCCAGGCTGTTGGTTCAAGAAGATATTTATGACGCCTTTATGGAAAAAGTGATTGCTCGGACCAATGCAGCTATCCAAGACAATCCTTATGACCCCAATACCATGGTCGGTGCTCAAGCATCCAATGACCAATACGAAAAAATCTTGTCCTATATCAAGATAGGAAAAGAAGAAGGGGCTAAAGTTTTGGCCGGTGGTGAAGCTTGTCATTTGGATGGAGATTTGGCCAATGGATATTATATTCAACCAACTATTTTGGAAGGTCACAACAAAATGCGGGTCTTCCAAGAAGAAATCTTTGGACCTGTTCTTTCGGTAACGAAATTTAAAGATGTCGATGAAGCCATCGCTATTGCGAATGATACGCTTTATGGATTAGGAGCCGGTGTATGGACGAGAGATGCTCATGAATTGTACCAAGTGCCAAGGGCGATTAAGGCCGGTAGGGTATGGGTCAATTGCTACCATGCTTATCCTGCTCATGCGCCATTTGGTGGATACAAGAAGTCCGGATTTGGTCGGGAAACTCACTTGATGATGTTGAACCACTATCGCCAAACCAAGAACATGTTGATTTCTTACGATAAGAATAAATTGGGATTCTTTTAATTTATAATTCGCTGATTAATATGGAGCACAACCCGAATAAATAGTTTATTTATTTCGGGTGTGTTCCTATTTTGTTATTCGAGTTTTGAGTCCACTGTAAAAAGTCCATCTTGGAAGATTTGCTCTTGTTTAGTAGAATATTATTTGGTTTTGGGGGAGTTTTGTTCAACCTGCCCGACGCAGGCGGGTTGTTCAACCGTGCAATCGTTCAACTGATTTTATAACTAGTTGATTGTCAATTAATTAATCCCGCCTGCTACGGGCAGGTTGAACGCTTGAACAGTTGAACGCTTGAACCAAATAAAAATAAACGGCGAACCAAACAAAATTTGGCAAACAAACTTACTATCCACTTTTTACAGCAGACTCATTACCTAAAATCATAAAAATGGAATACAAACGAGTAGAAATAACAGATGCAGCCAAAGAAGTATTGAGAAAATTGAAGGAGGAGCATGGTGAGTTAATATTTCACCAAAGCGGTGGTTGTTGTGATGGCACTGCCCCGATGGTATTTGAAGCCGGAGAAATGTATCTGGATGACAGTGATGTTTTATTGGGGCAGCTAGACGGGGTGAACTACTATATGAATGAAGAGCAATTTGAGTTTTGGAAAAACTCATTCTTGACGGTGGATGTGACTGAAGGGCGCGGCTCTAGTTTTTCCTTGGAGATTTCTCTTGGCTTGCGATTTATTATCCATTCTCGATTATTGACCAAGGAAGAGAATGAAGCTTTGAACGGAAGTTCGGATGCTTCCGGTTTGTTTATTCTTGATGGTGAAGATTGAAGAGTTGATTTTTTGGGGGCAAGCTTTTTGAATTTCCAAACTATTGACTATCTTACCGTTCATTTTATACAATCAGGTATCGCCGGTTGTTCTTTTTTCCCGCAAGGGAGTATTATTATCCAATCAAAAACAGAAATATGAGCAATTATAACATCAAGCATTTGGAAGAGTATTTTAAGGTGTATCGTAAATCTGTGCGAGAGCCGGAAGTGTTTTGGGAAGAAATTGCGGAAGAGCATTTTAGTTGGCACAAAAAGTGGGATAAGGTGTTGTATTGGGACTTTGAAAAGCCCGAAATCAAATGGTATGAAGGCGCCAAATTAAATATTACAGAGAATTGTATCGACCGGCATTTGCGGATGACCGGAGACAAAACAGCGATTCTTTTTGAGCCTAATAATCCGGATGAAGGTGCTCAGCATATCTCCTACAGACAACTCCATGAAAGAGTTAATAAATTCGCTAATGTACTGAAAGACAATGGAGTACGCAAGGGGGATAGGGTTTGTATTTATTTGCCGATGATACCGGAATTAGCGGTTTCTTTGTTGGCATGTGCGCGGATTGGGGCCATTCACTCGGTGGTTTTTGCGGGCTTTTCGTCTAATGCATTAGCGACCCGAATCAATGATAGTGATTGCAAAATAGTGATTACTTCAGACGGTTCTTATCGGGGGGCGAAGACAATAGATTTGAAGGGGATTGTGGATGTAGCTTTAGAAGACTGCCCGGGTGTGCATACGGTTTTGGTGGCTGAGCGCATACATTCGGATATTAAGATGAAACCGGGACGAGATCAATGGTTACAGCCCTTATTGGATCAAGCTTCCCCTGAATGTGAGCCGGAAATTATGGATGCAGAAGATCCATTGTTTATACTTTATACGTCGGGTTCGACAGGGAAGCCGAAGGGCATGGTGCATACCACCGCAGGATATATGGTCTATACGGCTTATACTTTTAAAAATATGTTTCGGTACGAAGAAGACGATGTTTATTGGTGTACGGCTGACATAGGTTGGATTACTGGGCACAGCTATATTGTGTATGGTCCATTGGCAAATGGAGCGACGACCTTGATGTTTGAAGGTGTCCCCAGCTATCCGGATTATGGGCGTTTTTGGGAGATAGTAGAAAAACATCGAGTGAACCAGTTTTATACCGCACCAACAGCCATCCGGGCCTTGGCAAAGGAAAATTTAGGGTATGTAGAGAAATATGATTTATCGTCCTTGAAGGTCATCGGTTCGGTAGGGGAGCCAATCAACGAAGAAGCTTGGCACTGGTATAACGATAACGTCGGGAAGAAAAAAAGTCCGATTGTGGATACTTGGTGGCAGACGGAGACGGGGGGTATTATGATTTCGCCGATACCTTATGTGACACCGACGATTCCGACCTATGCGACCTTGCCGTTTATTGGCGTGCAGCCGGCATTGATGGACGAAAAAGGGGAGGAGTTGAAGGGCAACCAAGTAGAAGGTCGATTGTGTATCAAATACCCTTGGCCATCTATTGCTCGCACGATTTGGGGGAATCATCAGCGGTATAAGGATACTTATTTTTCGGCTTTCGCCAAAAAGTATTTTACGGGGGATGGTGCGCTACGTGATGCGACGGGTTATTATCGGATAACGGGTCGAGTGGACGATGTGATTATTGTTTCCGGTCACAATTTGGGTACTGCACCGATAGAAGATGCCATTAACGAGCATAATGCAGTGGCAGAATCGGCCATAGTCGGTTTTCCACATGACATCAAAGGCAATGCTTTGTATGGTTATGTCGTCTTGAAAGAAGCGGGAGCAGCCAGAAATCCCGATAATTTGCGGAAGGAAATCAATCAAAAAATCACCGAGCGTATCGGGCCTATCGCCAAATTGGATAAGATTCAATTTGCGACGGGCTTACCTAAGACCCGTTCGGGAAAAATCATGCGGCGCATCTTGCGAAAAATTGCAGCGAAGGATTTTACTAATCTAGGCGATACTTCGACTTTGTTGAATCCGGAAATCGTGCAGGAGATTATTGATAATGCGCATTAAAATTTCGGCCTGCCTAGCGTAGCGTAGGCTATGGCGGTAGGCAGACAGGTATAACGGTGTAGCGGTGTCTTGTCCCGAAATGGGTTTACTTAAGAAGTAAACAAAATGCATTTTGCCTAATGGAGTCATTATCCTAATTTGGGCCATCGGATTAAGAGTGTAATGACCTATATCGTAGGACAAGGACATCATTTTCGCCCAAAATCAGCGGGGATTTCGCCCCAAACGGGGGTATCCCACTTTAGGATAGGATTTTGGTAGGTATGGGTTCGGAGCCAGATCAATGCTCTTTCGACTAATTCAAAGAGGAGGGCATTTTGGGGAGTTTGTTGAAGATTGGATTTTACCTTCTTGTTGCGAACCCAACTCATGGCGGTTATAGAATCCGAATAGATGGGCATTTGGTGCAAACCTTGTTTTTGAAGCAAGGCGATGGCATGGACCAATGCCAAAAATTCGCCAATGTTATTGTTTCCGTCTTTGTAGGGTCCCTTCCGAAAAATTTCTTCTTTGGTATCGGTACGTACGCCCCTGTACTCCATGATGCCCGGATTGCCCAAGGAAGAAGCATCTACTGAAAGGCTATTTTTGATGATTCCTTTGTGATTGAGTGGGGTAGGTGGGGTTTTGGCGTTTTTGCCGATATGTTTCCAAGGATTGTCTTTGAAGGCAGATTCGGCGGCTAATTTTGTCGGAAACGACTTGTATTGTGCCCCTTCAAAACCGGAGATATTGGCTTGGCAGTCCTTCCAATTGTCATAAACTCCGGGTTTGACACCAGTCCAAACTACATAGTATTTCTTTTTTTTAGCCAAATTCAATTTTTTAACCTGAGTGCGATTAAAGATTTGAGATTCAGTTTTCTTAAATTTTTTCATTTTCAATTTAATTTTTTGAAGGCATAGTGGGCTATGGCAAAGAAAATTAAAGCAGAAAATGGACAATTTAAGGAAATCTATAAGAAAAACAAAGTAAATTACCCTTTTTTAGATGGTTTTTAACTTTGTTTTCTGAATCCAAAGGTTTCGTCGAACTCAGGTTTTTAGGAGCAATATTAATGTCTGCTTACGATAGAGACCCAAATTTGTGTTGTAGGGAGGTTTGTTTTGCGGAAGCACACCAAAAAGAAATCCTTCGGCATCTTACCTGTACAACGAAATAATCAACCAATCACCAAATCCTAGAAAACCCAATTTTTGGTGTCCAATGACTAAGGGACACGCCCAAAATAAATGTCCATTTTATACGCTTCTTTTGTGATTATACTGCGTTGCTCATCGCTCTGGTAGCCCTGCTACCATCGCTCTTCCCGCCTTGTCTAATCTCAAAATAATCTCGCCTAAT
>JANTGI010000157.1 GCA_024762995.1 Saprospiraceae bacterium
AGCATACAGAGTTTTTCTCTGCACTCCGGTAGCTGTTCTTCCATCGCTCTTTTCGTCTCGTCAAATTACAAAATAATCTCGCCAAATAATGGATATTTATTCTGATTGTGTCATTAAAACTTATGTGTAAGTACTTGATAATCATTATTTTTTGCTTTTTTGAAAAAATATCTCCAACTTTGCGGGATAGAACTACCACCTTATGCGTTATTTTTTGACGGGTTTTGGCCTATTTCTTTTGATGTCGTTATTTGTACGAAGTTGGTATGTAAATACGAGTCAACGACATGATATTCAGATAAATCAAAGCCCTATCACACCGAAAGGGGTAGTCTATGGGACTCCGGCATTGGATTATGAGGGTTCCATTCTACTAGAGGATAACTACTTACTGAAATATAGAGATTACGAAGAGATTGAAAGGGTAGTCCAGGCACTGCGGATGAATCCCGAAGCGGAATTGGATGTCATTATGACTGCAGAAACGGATTCCGCAAAGTTTCGTCGTATGTTAAGTACGATTTTGACGGATCAGGCCGTATTGGAAACTCGGTTTCATTTTTTGCGTAAGCCATCTATGCTAACAAATAAATTTCAAGTCTTATTTCAAGTGCATTAGTGCAAAAGAATAAGATGAATTCTGTCAGAAAACAGGGTTGCTTTCATATTTTACCTGAGATTTAGTTGGCGTATGCTATCAAATATACTGTGTTGTTTTAAAACTTTAGGGATGTTTTTTCCATAAAAGTTGCACCACTATGTACTTGATACACTTATTTGATGGGTTGACGACCCAAGACAGTATTTTGATTCTTTCGGCATTAGGTTTGGCCTACTTGCTGGGTATTTTTTCTATGCAAGGTTATCTTTTTAACTTGCGCAAAAAGAAGGGGAGCAAGGAAGAAGAATTGGTTAGAGTCCAAAAGGAACTAAAAAAAGTAAAAGCAGAGTTCAATGAATCGCCGGCCGGAGAGCGGGTTGATTTGCTTCAAGAGCCTATTTTGGAGTATATGGATGATGAAAAGACCCGTTTTGCTCTTCTGCAAAAGGAGTTTAACAGTTTTAAAAACGATTTTCAAGATAGCATTGAATTTTATGTGCATAGTATTGAGGAGTTGTCAGAGAGCAACCATGAATTAGCCAGAAAAGTCAAGGCACTCGAATTAGAGAATGAGCAATTAGTCAAAGCTGTGTGGAGTGACGACCAAAGTTTTCAGTCTTTCTCGCACGATTTAATGAATAGTCAGCCTTTTAGTAATGACTCCGTAAATCAAGAACCGGCTACTGAAATTGCTGAAATCTCTATCCAAGACGATGAAGTCCAAGAATCTACAAATAATATTAAAAATTGGATTAGAGCGCAGAAAATGAAAGAAAATAATCAGGATAATCTGACCGAAATCAAAGGAATAAGCAAGTCTATCGAACGGAGAATCAATGAAATCGGTATCACTAGTTATCGCCAGATGAGCATGTTAGATGACGCCTTGATTGATGATTTGGCGAAGGCCATCAATTATTTTTCCGGACGGATAAAAAAAGAAGATTGGGTGGGGCAGGCTTATCGCTTGGAAAAGGGTGGGACTGCTTAGCTTTTGTATCTACTATGCTCAAAGGAATGTGGTTTGGCAAATTTGCCATTAGATAATTCCTAAATCCATTTTTTTTTGTTTGAAATAGAGAGATAGAATGATTATTCAACCAAAAATCAAAAAATTGTCTCAAAAGAAATTAATTGGGAAAAAGCTTGCCATGTCGTTAGGGGACAATAAAACATTTGAGTTATGGAAATCATTTATGCCTAGACGCCATGAAATTTCAAACAAGAAGAGTAATGACATGTTTTCTTTGCAAGTGTATAAAGAGCCTCTAAGGTTAGGTGATTTACGACAAGAATTTGAAAAATGGGCATTGGTCGAAGTTTCAGATTTTAAGAATGTGCCAAATGGGATGGATAGTTTTGTATTGGAAAGTGGACTTTATGCCGTTTTCCACTATAAGGGGCTGAATACGGATAACCAAATTTTTATCTACATTTTTAGCGACTGGCTACCTAATTCTGGGTACGAATTAGACGATAGGCCGCATTTTGAAATATTAGGGGACAAATATAAAAATGGAGACCCAAATTCGGAAGAAGAAATATGGATCCCAATAAAAAAGTAGAGACAAGGCATGCCTTGTCTCTACTTTTTTATGTAAAAACACGGGCATCTAAACAGTTATGATTTTTTTGGTTTTGGTTGATTTTACCCGCCATGATTATGTAATTAGATTGTTATATTTTGATTTGCTTTTTTTTATAGATTGTTTATTTTACTTTTGGCGAAAGCTTCGGAAGGTGCGGTTATTTCTCGCCAACTAAAAGCCTAAGTTTGATCAAAATACTATGCAAGAAACTGATGTCATTATCGTCGATGGTATTGATAAAGATACCTATCTGAATATCTGTAGGGAGGCTGTGGAATATGCAGTTATTTCTATTCCCTTTACTTATAATCGCATGGGAATCAGGAATTTGAAAAAGAAAATATCTAATATTGCGAAAGGTAAATTGGCCGAAGGATTGTTCTTTTATTTTTGCGAAAGCAACCAAATACCTATCGATAAATCCATCGGTCAAACGCCATTTTATATGCCCGATAAGACGGATTTTGTTTTTCAAAATGCGGAATGGGACATTAAAAATAACTTTCTCTATCACAAAGGAAATTACCTTTTTAAGAAATATTATAAATGGTTGCCCGGACTGATACCCCATAAGTCTGCCACCGACCAATGGGCTAAAAGAAATAAACTCGCGCTTTCTTCTACTACGGAGAAGAGATATTTATTTACCTTTTTGAAAGCAGCGGATTCTTTGGACGAACGCAAACAATTGATAGATATTCACCTTTCGGAAAAACAAGAAAAATACTTGACGGAGCTGTGTCATCAATTTAGAAATAATCGTCGCTCCAAAGAGCAACCATTCGATGCATCAAGCTTTTGGCACCAATTCTATCAAGGAGAAAATAGAGCGATGTTATTTCGCTTGAAGGATTTTCCACAATTGATCATCACCGGATATGCCGGCCCCCATCAATGGCATCATTTTAAAGACAGCGGCGAAAATCGAATTTGGAATAATGGGCTGATGCGGACAGTCATCAATAATAGTTATTCAAGAATCCATAAGTTGCCTGCTTTTGCTTCTTTAGTACCGCATTTGAAAGAAGGAATGGAGCGGGCTCATTTTTCTCACCCAAAAGGGCGTCGGAATCCTTATTTAAGCTAGATAAAAGTATGATTGGCCGGTTGATCTAGTATCTGCGCTTCATTTCGTTTTTTAATCGGATCATTGTCTCCATCGGCCCCTTAGAAATGGCCATATTGACAACCCAAGCAGGCAACGCACCACCCGGTTCGCTAAATATTTGATAGTCGATGTCAATCATTCCGTTGTCCAAAGGGGTAAATGTCCAAGTGTATTCTAATAATTTAATCCGTACAATGCCTTCTTGTTCTTTGTATAGCTCATCACTCCCAATGGCCCTTGAGTGTGTTTTTTCAATATTGGTGCCGGGTACTTTCCATGTCTTGGAATGTATGATTACGTCACGATCACTCAATGGAAATGGGAAGTCTGTTAAGTTGTAATAATAAAACTCATCGGGCCCTAAGGATTTCAATTTTTTGGCTTTGGCGCATTTATATACCCATTTTTCAAAGCTGGGCACATCGTTTAGCAGCTCTTGTAAATCATCCAAATTGCCTTTGATTTGGGTGGTAATACGGACTTCTTTGATACTTGATTTGGGGGTTGTTCGGGTATAGACCTTGATGTTGCCTTTTTGGTTTTTAAGTGTCCATGTACTTGAAGGGGCACTTCCTGAAAAGAAAAAGGCTAAAATAGGTAGAGATAAAAAAAGGCGGGAGAAAGCAATTGTTTTAATCATTTTGCATTACATTTACTGGCTAGATAACGCACTAACGGATTGAATTGTTTTTTGTCCTTGTTTGCTGACTCCTGCTCATAGTTCGGAAAAGAGCCGTATTGTGGCAAGAAACGACTCTGGTCGAATGCCGGCGAAACGTTAAAATTGGAGAAAAATGTGATTTATTAGGCAGCAAATGAAACAAAATTGACGTTTTAATACTAACTTTGAGCTAGGAAATGAAAAACCGCCAAATTTAAGTCGATATGAAATATTTTTTACTAGCCATTATTTTATTTTTCGGTTATTGGACGCAGGCTCAAGGTCTCGCACAGCCCCCCAAAAAGACTTTTCGTTTTTACCAAACTAAACCGAAATCTTCTATTGATGCGACCTATAAGCGATATTTGAGCTTGCTGCCTAAGAAGAAAAAAATACCGGCCCTAGTTCCCATTCGATTGAATAAACCCACGGTCAAGCATCAGCCGATAGTGATGAGCCCGACCCCCTTGGTAATTAATTATCAAAGAAATTCATTTACGCTTCGTTATAATTTGTTTTCAAGTTCATTCAAGAAGCGAGTCCCTGATTTTACATCCAATGTGAGTAACTTTGTACAGCCTATTGTGCCTGTACATCCATTCACTTACGTTCAAAAAGAGCCTACTTATACTTTTGATGATGCGAATAATTCTGTAGGTTTGACGATGGATAAGTTGGATTTCTCAATAAAGAAAACCGGCACAATCCCCAAAAATACCATTTATCCCAACCCTACTACCGGTATTTTTAACATTCAATTAGACGAGAAGGCCACGGAGATTAAAGTGGTGAATTTGATTGGTCGGGTGGTGCTTTCGCAAAAAGTAGATGGACGTTCTTTTTATGGATTGGACATTAGTCAATTTCCGAAAGGCACCTATATCGCCAGCTTCCTTCAAAAAGGGAAGTGGTTTTCGCAACGTCTGGTATTGGTTAAGTAGTTGAAGTGTCGATCTTATAGCCTATTGCCCCCTGCCTGCAGCAGGTAGGTTTTGCCTTCCGCCAATTCCACATAGCCAACAAGGAGCGGCCTAGCTTTACGTACCGACCAAAGTGCTTGTCTGCCTATCGTTTCAGCCAATGCTGTGCCGAGCAAGTCAAAACTAAAATCATTAAATGATGCCGGAGTGTATAAACTCAAGTAATTTCTTTATCTTTGCGTAAGCTAATGAATCGTAATTATTTAGGTAGGGCGTATGGTTTTATCATAAACAGCTCTTTTTGGGGGCTAAAACAAGGCCACCTAAACAGTTACAAAAAATCGATGATGATGGATGTTACCAGCTTATTACAAAGAGCGGAGAATTTAGAGTTTCTGACCGCCGAAGAAGGTCTTTTTTTATTTGAAAATGCAGAAACGGCTGTTTTGATGCGGTCGGCTGATAAATTACGAAAGCACCACATCCCTGATAATAAAGTCACCTGGATTATCGATCGTAACTCCAATACCACCAACGTCTGTGTGGCAAATTGCAAATTCTGTAATTTTTACCGGGTACCGGGACATAAAGAGGCTTACATTACGACCATTGATGAATACAAAGAGAAGATTGATGAATTGTTTCGATATGGTGGCAATCAATTGTTATTACAGGGAGGGCATCATCCGGAGTTGGGGCTGGATTTTTATACGGGCTTATTTCGAGAGCTCAAATCCTTGTACCCTAACCTAAAATTGCATGCCTTAGGGCCACCGGAAATCGTACATATTGCCCAATTGGGTGGTTATACTTTTACGGAAGTATTGACCGCGCTGCGAGACGCCGGTTTAGATACTTTGCCCGGAGCCGGTGCCGAAATCTTAGATGACCGAGTGCGGTTTATCATTTCTAATGGCAAATGTGGAGGGAAAGATTGGTTAGATGTCATGCGTGCGGCTCACCAATTGGGCATTGCCACTTCTGCCACGATGATGTTTGGACATATTGAGACAAATCTGGAAAGAATGGAGCATATCGTTGCGTTGCGCCAAGTTCAATCCGAAAAACCGGCTGAAAATCAAGGCTTTACGTCTTTTATCTTGTGGCCTTTCCAAGACGAAGGCACTTTGCTGAAAAAGCTTAAAAGAGCCAGAAATGCCGTAACCAGCGATGAGTATATTCGTATGATTGCGATAAGCAGAATATTGTTGCCCAACATCAAAAATATTGGGGCATCTTGGCTGACAGTGGGCAAGCAAGTGGCGCAAGTCTGTCTTCATGCAGGGGCCAATGATTTTGGAAGCATCATGATTGAAGAAAATGTGGTGTCTGCGGCGGGAGCCAATTTCCGGTTTACGGCGCAGGGCATTCAGGATGCGATTCGGGATGCCGGATTTATTCCCCAATTCAGAGACCAAGAATACAACCACTTGCCGTTACCAAAAGTCATTGAACAGCAGGAACTAGATCGCAAAACGATGATTGTTGATTAATTCAATGGCTTTCCTTCGTTAGCCTATTACAAAAGCAAACCATGACAGTTATTCCCCACTCGTTATTCACGGAATTTGATATTTCTCTGTTTAAATCCGGAAAGCATTTTAAATTATATGAAAAATTAGGCAGTCATCTCGTCGAGGTAAATGGAGAGCAAGGGGTGTATTTTTCGGTTTGGGCACCCGATGCAGATTCCGTATCAGTGATGGGCCGTTTTAATCATTGGAATGCGGATAGTCATGCCCTAAATGTACGCTGGGATGGTAGTGGGATTTGGGAAGGATTTATCCCCGGTTTGGGTAATGGGGAGCTATATAAGTATGGAATTAGAGCTAAATCAGGTGAAATACTTGAGAAGGGAGATCCATTTGCTCGATTTTGGGAAGTTCCACCCAAAACGGCTTCGATTGTATGGGATGTTGAATATGATTGGACGGATGGGCATTGGTTAAAAAATAGACATGATAAAGCCGCAGCGCCCCAACCGATAAGCATTTATGAGTTGCATATGGGCTCATGGATGAAAATTCACGTCGAAGGAAATCGCTCTTTGAGTTATCGTGAGATGGCGACCAAACTGATTCCTTATGTCCAAAAAATGGGATTTACGCATGTGGAGTTTATGCCGGTTATGCAGCATCCGTATTTTCAGTCATGGGGCTACCAAATTACCGGATATTTTGCTTCCGATAGTCGATTTGGCCGACCTGAAGATTTTATGTACTTGGTGGATAAGCTGCATGAGGCAGGAATTGGAGTGATTTTGGATTGGGTGCCTTCACATTTTCCGGGTGATGCGCACGGCTTGTATCAATTTGACGGAAGTCATTTGTATGAACATGCCGACCCCAAGAAAGGCTATCATCCGGATTGGACCAGTTACATCTTTAATTATGGCAGGCATGAAGTACGGTCATTTTTAATTTCTAATGCGTTATTTTGGATAGACTGTTTTCATGTAGAAGGATTGCGGGTGGATGCCGTTGCTTCGATGTTGTATTTGGATTATTCCCGAAAGGAAGGGGAGTGGGAGCCGAATCAATATGGCGGCAATGAAAACTTGGAAGCCGTCCATTTTCTCCAAGAATTAAATAATGCGCTTCATCAGCATTTTCCGGATGCCTTGACTATTGCGGAAGAGTCCACATCATGGTCCGGGGTGACGGCCCCTACGGAATATGGAGGACTTGGTTTTGATCGCAAGTGGATGATGGGCTGGATGCACGACACCTTGCGATATCTTCAGCGAGATCCTATTTATCGTGGGCATCATCAGAGTGAGTTGACATTCAGTTTGTTATATGCTTTTACGGAGCGATTTGTGCTGCCGTTATCTCATGATGAAGTGGTCCATGGCAAGGGCTCCTTATTGAGTCGTATGCCCGGGGATGAGTGGCAGCGATTTGCCAATTTACGCTTATTATTTGGGTATATGTTTACCCATCCGGGAGACAAGCTCCTGTTTATGGGTGCAGAGATAGGTCAGGGTACCGAATGGGATTTGGATCATGGTGTGGAGTGGCATTTGACCGATTATCCGATGCATCAGGGGGTTCAGCGCTGGGTGGCTGATTTAAACCAAATATTTAAGGAAAATGAGCCCTTGTGGAAGGTTAATTATTCGGTCGAAGGTTTTGAATGGGTCGCTGCAGATGATACAACCAACAATGTCTTGGCTTACTTGCGTAAAAATGGTCAGGAACAGTTATTAGTGGTTTGCAATTTTTCTCCTAACACGGTGATGGATTATAGAGTAGGTGTTCCCACAAAAGGAAATTGGAAAGAAATAGCGAATAGTAATGATGAAAAATATGGAGGAAGCGGGCTCATCAACCATACCCACAAAGCCCGAAAAGAATTTCAGCATGGTAAGAATTATTCTATCCATATTAATCTTTGCCCCTTGTCCGTGATGATTTTTTCCCTTTCGGAAAAATAAGTTTTTGTAACCTGAGTTCGATTAAAGATTTGAGATTCAGTTTTCTAAAATTTTTCATTTTCAATTTAATTTTTTGAAGGCATAGCGGGCTATGGCAAAGAAAAT
>JANTGI010000158.1 GCA_024762995.1 Saprospiraceae bacterium
CCCATCACACTAATTGTAAAAAAAGCACCCAATGCTATGTGTTTCCCGAATGATGATGGGATTGATACGCTTGTGCGGTATATGTATGTTCTCCCAGATAGCATACCACCGAGAGGCTATGGAATCTTTAAGGGAGCACTGGAAGAAGATGCAGAATATACATGGATAATCGGAGCAGAAACCCTACATACTAGAGTTGTTCAAAGATCGGGTTTTCCGAAAGGGGAGACTATTCCCATTACACTAATTGTGAAAAAAACACCCAATGCTATGTGTTTTCCGAATGATGATGGGATTGATACGCTTGTGCGGTATATGCATGTTCTCCCAGACAGCATACCACCGAGAGGGTATGGTGTCTTTCGGGGAACATTAGATGAGGCTCCGCTAGATACTTTTACTGTGTCGATTCTTAGAAAGGAAACTAGCCCGGGTCTTTTTGATGATATGATTTATAATCTCGGAATGAAGGGCTGTGAAGTATATAGCAGCACCGTTATTGGATTTCGTCAAATTGCTTTTCATGTGAAGCATATTAATTGTGATCGCCCTCAAGGATGGGCAAGAGTCTCTGCCGATGACCCAAATGAAATTACTATTAATTACAGCTTTGACTATGGAGAGCATAAGGGGAAGTGGTTTGTTTTTAAAGGAATAAGACAATGATTGATAAACTAAAAAAGAAAATCAATTGCTCAAATCAAAAAAATAAATAACCATGAAAAAAATTATTCAACTACTCCATCATCGGATGGCTAGGCTTTTCGATAATGGGGTGTCATGGGTGTAAGGAGCCTGACCCATGTGAAGGGGCTACAGAAGTGACGGCGGATTTTACTATAATGGAAGTAATTAATCCCGCATTTTCTAATCTTGAAGAGTACTTTGTTCCTTTTGATACGGATACTATTAGAATGTTAAGAGTTGCTTTTACAGCATTAGAAGAAGATGCAAAATACACTTGGAAAATTGGCTCTGAAACACTCCATACACAGACTGTCGTAAGGTCACATTTTCCAGTTCATGAAGTAGTTCCTATTACTTTAATTGTAGAGAAAGAGCCCAATAGTCTATGCTTTCCCGATGATGATGGTATCGATACTTTGACTCGTTTTTTGTATACTGTAAAGCCAAGTTATGATTCTATCTTTTTTGATGATTTTCATGGTTATCTCGAAGGGAATCCACAAGATACTTTTACAGTTTCGATTAGGGAAAAAATATTATTGGGGGATTCATTTTTTTATATTAAGAACCTAGAAAGAGATTGTGAATCTTCATTAAGGTTCACGGGGTTTGCTTACCGCCAAATGCTCTTTGATGGAGAGTCGGTAAGCTGTAACCGCCCCAAAGGACAAGCAAGAATATCGACTGACAATGTTAATGAAATTACGATCACCTATACTTTTGGATATGGAGAAGACAAGGATAAGTCTTTTGTATTTAAAGGTGTACGAAAATAAAAAAAATAATGAAAAATAAAAAATACATACTGGTGTTCCTTATTTTGTTGGTAGTTGCTACTGGCTTTGGGCAGAGCCTTTGCAACCCAAATGGAATTAGCACAAATCCAGATAATCCTGTCAATCCCCACAGCCCAGACATGACGAATAACTTCTTTGATTGGCGTATTCCTGATTTTGTAGATTATTTTGATTTGGATTATTTAAATAATAATCCACTGCCAAGCACAAATCCCTACTGGTCAACGGAAGATTATCTTGATTACATAAGTGGTTTTGGTACAGATGGGAATGAAATTGATTATGCACCAAGTGAAGGATGGGAGTTAATTTCAAGGGGGTTTGGACTATTTGCAGATGGTAGTACCATCAATAATGATTTCTATTCTTTTTAGATGGTTTCTAACTTTGTTTTCTGAATCCAAAGGTTTCGTCGAACTCAGGTTTATACTTTGTTTGCTGAGTTTTCATTGGGTTTTAGGCTTTCAATTAAATTGACCCTACGTCTCAAGATGAGTTGACCTTCTCTGGATCTATTGGAGTTGATGTAGTAGGTGAAGCCGCAAAATTCACAGGAGCACGGCCTTTCGGATTCAAGAAGATGGGAAAAGTCTGGTGTAAATAGCTTTATGTTTCGGGCAGTCAAAAAAAATGTGCGATTTTTTAACTGATTATCAATGAGTTGTAAGAGACAATGAGAAAAAAGATTGTTTTTGGATAAAAAAAGAATTACCTTTGCATCCGCTTTCCGAAAGGGAAGAAAATAATTCACTTTTTGGTCAATCCGGAATATAAACCGGTGAGTGCCTAAGAAAACATTGCAAAATGGATAGTCAAAGTTATAAGACAATTTCAGCTAACAAAAACACGGTTGTTCATGATTGGTATATCATTGATGCCACGAACTTGCCTGTGGGAAGATTAGCTTCCAAGATTGCCCTCATGCTAAAGGGTAAACACAAGCCCTCTTACACCCCACACGTAGATACGGGTGATAATATCATCGTTATCAATGCAGAGAAGGTAAGATTTACAGGGAATAAAATGGCAGATAAGACTTATTTGAGATACTCCGGATATACCGGTGGACAAAAGTCTGCCCGTGCAGAAGAAATCATGGAAAAGCACCCCACTCGAATCATCGAAATGGCGGTCAAAGGTATGTTGCCTAAGAATACACTTGGACGGGCGATGTTCAGAAAATTATTTGTGTATGCTGGTAGTGAGCACAAGCATAGTGCCCAAAAACCAAAGCAACTGACCCTTTAATCAAATTAAAATCCAAAGAATAATATGGAAATTATCAACGCTACCGGAAGAAGAAAATCATCAGTGTCTCGTGTCTATCTCAGACAAGGTTCCGGAAAAATAACAATAAACGGCAAAGATTATAAAGATTATTTGCCCCAAGTACACATACATGAAGTCATCGTGGAGCCCCTCCAGTTGGCGGATGTAAAAAACATCTACGACATTGACGTAAATGTCTATGGTGGAGGATTTAGAGGTCAAGCAGAAGCCACTAGATTGGCTATTGCTAGAGCACTCGTCAAAATAGATGAAGATTTTAGAGCTTTGATGAAGCCTAGAAAGCTTTTGACTCGTGATGCCCGCGTCGTCGAACGGAAGAAGTTTGGTAAGCCTAAGGCACGGAAGTCATTCCAGTTCAGTAAGCGTTAATGGCTTATTTGTCGTATTCATCTTGTTCAAAAAATTAAAAAAAAATTAAAGTGGCTATACAATCTCCAACACGTCAAGAACTCCTCAATGCAGGAGTACACTTTGGACACCAAAAACGTAAGTGGAATCCCAAAATGAAGCCTTATATCTTCATGGAAAATAAAGGAATTCACGTCATAGACCTTAATAAAACTTCTGCTGAGATGGAAAAAGCCGGTAAGGCAATGACTCAGCTGGTGAAGTCCGGTAAAAAAATCCTATTTGTTGGTACCAAAAAGCAAGGAAAATTAATCGTTGCGGAAGCAGCCAAAAAAGTTAATATGCCCTACGTCTCCGAAAGATGGCTGGGAGGGATGTTGACCAACTTTGCGACCATCAAACGCTCTGTCAAAAAAATGCAAAACATCGAAAAGATGTTGGCGGACAAAGCATTGACTTCTATTACCAAAAAAGAACGCTTAACCCTTGATCGTGAGCGTGTTAAGCTGGAAAAAGTCTTGGGTGGGATTGCCGGTATCAATAGAATCCCACATGCCATATTTATCGTGGATATTCACCATGAGCATTTGGCTTTGGCGGAAGCTAAAAAACTAAAAATGATTACCTTCGGGGTGGTGGATACCAATTCGGATCCGGGTAAGGTGGATTTTGTGATTCCGGGCAATGATGACTCATCGAAGTCTATCCAACTTTACATGGATTACTTCGTAAAGTGTATCCAAGAAGGTCAAGCGGCTAGAGCCAAGTCTAGAGACGCCAAAAAAGACTAACTTTTAACTGACAAAATAAAGAATAATATATCATGAGTGTGAAAATCTCAGCTAAAGAAGTCGCAAAATTGCGCAAAATGACCGGATCCGGTATGATGGATTGCAAAAAAGCTTTGGTGGAAGCCGAAGGCGATTTTGACAAAGCAGTCGAAATACTCCGTAAGAAGGGCCAAAAACTCTCTGCTAAAAGAGCCGATAGAGAAACCAATGAAGGGGCGGCTATCGCTTTGGTAAATGCCGACAAAACCAAAGGTGTCGTCTTGAACTTGAGTTGTGAAACTGATTTTGTCGCCATGACGGATAGCTTTGTGAAAATGGCAAAGGAGTTTGCTCAAATGGCATTGGATAATTTTCCTGCTACTAAAGAAGAATTGCTTGCGCTAAAAATGGACAATGGCTTGACCATCGGTGAAAAAATTACTGAGCAAATTGGTGTAATCGGCGAAAAATTGGATATTCCTTCTTACGAACGCTTGGAAGCGCCGATGGTGGTTTCATACATTCATGCCGGTAACAAAATCGGAGTCCTTTTAGGATTGTCTAAGAATGATGATGCTTTTGAAGAAGCCGGACGCAGCGTTGCCATGCAAGTCGCCGCTATGAATCCGATTGCTGTCAATAAGGATGCTGTTGATGCTTCCGTCGTTGAAAAAGAAATTGAAATAGGCAAGGAGATTGCTAGAAATGAAGGCAAGCCTGATAATTTGGTAGAGAAAATTGCTTTAGGTAAGCTGAATAAGTTCTTTGCAGAAAATACCTTGCTTGGACAAAAATTTGTCAAAAATCCGAAAGAAACTGTTCAAGGTTATTTGAATAGTGTGGAAAAAGGACTGACCGCAACCGACTTCAAAAGGGTCGCCGTTGGTGGTTAAAATATGAATTGTTTTCTAAAGCGAATTGTCGAATGGCAATTCGCTTTTTTTTGGTATCGGCAGTGCTGCTATCTATTTTTTCTTCTTCATTGCTTTCAAATAAGCCACTGATTGATGAGCAACTATCAAGCAGCTTTGAAAGCACCTAAAAAAAGTTCAATGAATAAGCCTAGATATAAAAGAATCCTTCTCAAATTAAGTGGGGAGACCCTTATGGGAAAAGAAAAGTTTGGTATTCAAGCGACCATGCTGACTCATTATGCGAAGATGATCAAAGAAGTCCATGATATGGGCGTCGAAATAGCCATCGTAATCGGTGGGGGTAATATTTTTAGGGGGTTGAATGCGGTGGATTCAGGCATCGAGCGTGTACAAGGCGATTATATGGGTATGTTGGCGACCGTCATCAATGGTATGGCCTTGTCAAGTGTCCTTGAAGGTGTTGGGGTGGATACTCGTTTAATTAGTGCGATTGAGATGCGCCAAATTGCAGAGCCATATATTAGAAGGCGGGCTATTCGCCATCTGGAAAAAGGTCGGGTAGTGCTTTTTGTCTCGGGTACCGGTAGTCCCTACTTTACGACGGATTCTGCGGCGGCTTTGCGGGCAAATGAGATTAATGCGGAAGCGATTTTGAAAGGAACACGGGTGGACGGTATTTATTCGGCAGATCCCGAAAAAGATCCCCTTGCCACAAGATATGAGACGATTTCTTTCGACGAAGTTATCGAAAGGAATTTGGGTGTGATGGATATGACTGCTTTTACCTTATGCCAAGAAAACGGATTGCCCATTCACGTTTTTAATATCAACAAGGAAGATAATTTTCGCAAGATCATCCTAGGTTCTAAAACTGGCACACTGGTAATGTAATTTATGTAGAGACAAGGCATGCGTAGAGACAAGGCATACCTTGTCTCTACGTGCATAAATGTGTCATATTTTTTGTCCATTCTTGATTAATTGATTAGTTTTGCGGGCTGGAATTGAACCATCGAACAAAACGAAAAATCTTTTCGGTTGTCATTCCTCTTTTTTAAACACACAGAGTACTTAAAACATCAGAATTTGGTGTTTAGTCTTTGCTTAAAATTTGAATATGGATATTAAAACTTTAACTCTTGCAATTCCGGTAATTGGGGTCTTAGGGCTTCTATTTACGGTGTGGAAGACTTCTTGGGTCAACAAACAGGAAGAAGGTACCGGTAAAATGGTACGTATTGGTGAAGCTATTCGTGAAGGTGCGATGGCTTTCTTGAAAGCCGAATACAAAGTACTCGCTATTTTTGTGTTGGTAGTTGCCGGATTATTGGCGTGGAGCGGATCTACTTCAGAAGACTCTTCTATTCTTATTGTTTTATCGTTTGTGCTCGGGGCGTTTAGTTCCGGTTTGGCGGGATACATTGGAATGAAGGCCGCAACCAAAGCGAATACCAGAACGACTCATGCCGCACGGACTAGCTTAGGTAGAGCACTGGAAGTGGCCTTTGCCGGTGGTGCTGTAATGGGGCTTGGAGTAGTAGGCTTGGGTGTATTGGGTCTTGGCATTTTGTTTTTACTGTACACCAATATGGGCTGGGAAATAAATAAAGTCCTAACCGTAATCACAGGCTTCTCTTTTGGAGCGTCTTCTATTGCCTTGTTTGCACGTGTAGCCGGTGGTATTTATACCAAGGCAGCAGACGTTGGGGCCGACCTTGTGGGAAAGGTAGAAGCCGGTATTCCGGAAGATCACCCTTTAAATCCGGCAACTATTGCGGATAATGTAGGGGATAATGTGGGTGATGTGGCCGGTATGGGAGCGGACTTGTTTGAGTCTTTTGTTGGTTCTATTGTTGGAACCATGGTTATAGGTGCTGCTTTTGCTACCGTTGGTGAGTTTTCAGGTGACGCCAGATTTGGTGGTCTGAATGCCGTAGTTCTTCCTTTATTGTTAGCGGCCGTTGGGATTATTACTTCCATTATAGGTACCTTTTTCGTGAAAGTAAAAGATGGAGGAGACCCACAAAAAGCACTGAATATGGGCGAAATGCTCTCTGGTGTTTTGATGTTAATCGCCACCTATTTAATCGTTACAGCCATGTTGCCTGAAAGATGGAGCTTAAACGGAGTGGATTATACAGCCATGGGTGTATTTTATGCGGTTATTATTGGCTTGATTGCCGGTTTTGGAATTGGTTTTATTACCGAATATTACACCGGTACGGGTACCAAGCCTGTAAAAGAGATTGTTGATAACTCAGTAACCGGTTCTGCGACAAATATTATTGCCGGGCTTTCGGTAGGGATGAAATCCACTGTGGTGCCTATTGTTATATTGGCGATAGCCATTATTGGAGCACATTATGTAGCCGGTCTTTATGGTATTGCGATTGCTGCCGTAGGAATGTTATCTAACACAGGAATTCAGTTAGCTGTAGATGCCTACGGTCCGATTTCGGATAATGCCGGTGGTATTGCAGAAATGGCCAACCTTCCTAAGGAAGTACGTGGTCGTACAGATAAATTAGATGCCGTAGGTAATACGACTGCTGCGATCGGAAAAGGTTTTGCGATTGGTTCTGCTGCGCTTACGGCTTTGGCATTATTCTCTGCCTTTATGATGACTGCGCATATTGATGCCATTAATATTGCCAACCCGGTTGTAATGGCCGGCTTATTCTTAGGTGGGATGTTGCCATTCTTATTTTCTGCTTTGGCCATGAGTGCCGTGGGAAGAGCAGCGATGGATATGATTAAGGAAGTGAGAAGACAGTTTAATTCAATCCCTGAATTAAAGGCTGCCCTTGGTGTGATGAAGCGTAATGAAGGTGTTGACGAAGAAAAATGGTCAGAAGCAGACAAAAAGATATTTGACGCTGCGGACGGAAAAGCCGAACATGCGAAGTGTATTGAAATTTCAACTAAAGCATCTATCAGAGAGATGATTGTTCCGGGTCTTGTGGCTATTTTGAGTCCGGTAATTATTGGATTTGCAGGCGGACCGGAGATGTTGGGTGGCTTGTTGGCAGGTGTTACGGTCACAGGGGTGCTGATGGCTATTTTCCAATCCAACGCCGGTGGAGCATGGGATAATGCGAAGAAGATGTTTGAAGATGGAGTAGATGTGAATGGCACCATGTATTACAAGGGGTCAGAAACCCACAAGGCAGCCGTTGTTGGTGACACTGTAGGAGACCCATTTAAGGATACTTCCGGACCTTCATTGAATATCTTGTTGAAGTTGATGTCTGTGGTGGCTTTGGTCATTGCTCCTTTCATTTAATAGTCGGCCCAGCTTCAGTTGGTTTATATAAATACTTGCGTAAAAAGGCAATAAGACTTCGGTTTTATTGCCTTTTTTGTTGAATCGACTAAATAAGGGACACGCCCAAAATAAATGTCCATTTTATACGGCTTCTTTTGTGATTATACTGCGTTGCTCATCGCTCTGGTAGCCCTGCTACCATCGCTCT
>JANTGI010000159.1 GCA_024762995.1 Saprospiraceae bacterium
TTTTCTTTGCCATAGCCCGCTATGCCTTCAAAAAATTAAATTGAAAATGAAAAATTTAAGAAAACTGAATCTCAAATCTTTAATCGAACTCAGGTTTAAAAGCTCTAGTTTTGACTAAGTGAATCATCGCTTGAATGTCATCCTTTAGGAGACGGTCATCTTCTAATTTGGGAACGGTTTGGCGGATGATCGTCATGTTTTTTTCCAAAATGGGTGATAATTTATTGGGTCGTCGAAATTCCACCGCTTGGGCGGCATACATCAATTCGATGGCTAAGATTTTTTCGACGTTTCCTAAAATTTGGTTGAATTTCCTTCCGGAAATGCTGCCCATTGACACATGATCTTCTTGACCCAACGAAGTAGGAATGCTGTCGGCAGATGCCGGAAAACACAGGGATTTATTTTCGGTAACGAGTGCCGCCGTGGTATATTGGGGAATCATCATGCCTGAGTTGAGTCCGCCATCACTAGTCAGCAATCGGGGCAGGCCATATTTGCCTTCTAACAGTAAGTAGCATCTCCTGTCGGAAATATTACCGATTTCTGAAGCGGCCACTGCGGCATAGTCTAAGACCATCGCCAAAGGTTGTCCATGAAAATTACCACCGGATATGGCTTCCGTTTCGCTCAATACGATCGGGTTGTCAGTAACGGAATTCATTTCAATCTCCGTCAATTCTTTCAAATGGTCATACGCATTCCTTGATGCTCCGTGCACTTGGGGAATACAACGCATAGAGTAGGGGTCTTGGACTCTCGAACAATTTTGGTGTTTCTTAAGGTTTTCGGAGTCTTTGAGCAATTGGCGCATGTGTTTGGCCACTGTTTGAGTGCCTTTGTAGGGGCGGATGCGATGCAGTTGTTTTTTGAAGGGCGATACACTTCCTTGGTAACCTTCAATGCTTAGTGCGCCGGCCAAATCCGCCAGATCCAACAAGTAAGCCATTTTTTCCATCCCGATGATGGCATGGGCGAGAATAAATTGAGTGCCATTGATTAGGGCCAATCCTTCTTTGGCCTTTAATTCTATAGGTTTTAGATGATGTTTTTTTAGTATTTTTTTTGCGGAAACCGCTTGACCGTTGACCCAAAAATCTCCTTCTCCCAATAATGGTAAAAATAAATGCGCCAACGGTGCTAAATCTCCCGATGCACCCACCGATCCTTGAGAAGGCACCACCGGTAGTAAATCATGCGCAATAAAATACAGGATTCGTTCGATGACACGCATACGGATTCCGGAATACCCTTGACTCAAGGCATGGACCTTACAAATCATCATTATTTTAGAGAGCACAGGCGCAATGGGCTGACCGACGCCCACAGCATGAGTGAGCAACAAGTTTTTTTGGAGCAGACTGGTTTCGGCGGCCGAAATCTGCACATCGCACAATGGGCCAAAGCCGGTATTGATGCCATAAACCGGTTTGTCGGACTTAGCCATCGTTTCTACCATCTTTCGGCATGAAATGACCTGATTAATCGCTTGGTCTGTCATTTTCCCTTGCAGCTTACCGGCGGCGATGTCCAAAACTTTTTGAGCGGTCAGATGGTCGATTCCGTATCTAAACATGGCGGTCAGTATTATTGGTTTTGATAGTGTTTGTGACAGCACGAGTCAATACAAGGTATGTCTTGTGCCGACTTATCGAAAAATCCATCCCATAAACAGAGTGAATTTCTTGGATTATAGCAAAGGTATGATTACTTTTGATGCTTTTTAATACCAATTTTGTTAAATATTGATAACTATGGATTATCAAATTGATTATCGGCATTTACGCTATTTTTTGGCGGTAGCAGAGGAGTTACATTTCCGGAAGGCCGCAGAAAAATTGTATATTTCGCAACCGGGATTAAGCCGTCAAATTAAACAATTGGAAAATAGACTTGGCATCAAGCTATTTGAGCGGCACAATCGTAAAGTCGTGCTGACCCTTTCGGGGAAATATTTGCAAGAGCAATTATTGATTCATTTTAAGCAATTGGATAAGATATTGACGCACACAAAACTATTGCATGATGGAGTAGATGGTAGTTTGCGTTTGGGGTATGTGGGCTCTGCGATGCAGCAAGTCATCCCCCGATTACTGTTGAAATTTAAAGATACCCATCCCAATATTCTTATAAAGTTGAATGAGTTGGACAACAAACAACAAATCACCGCCTTGCTTCATCAAGACATAGATTTTGGTTTTGTGCGCCAAGAACGGGTGCCCAAGGGCTTGACGACATTTTCGGCAGAAGAAGAGACTTTTTCTTTGGTCTTACCAAAAAACCATCCGATAAGTGCATCAAATTTTAAAAACCTTGCGCAATTTAGGGAAGAGCATTTTATCCTGTTTGATGCTTCCTATAGCGAGTCGTACTATGAGAAAGTGATGCAAATATTTGACGCAAGTGGATTTGTTCCCATGATATCGCATTCAACGGTTAATGCGACAACTATTTATCGATTGGTGGAGCTTGGGTTTGGCATTTCCATTGTCCCCACTTCTTTGCAATATGGGCATCATTTGAATATTCAATTTATTGAATTGTCCGAAATCAAGCAACGCACCACCTTGAAGATTGTCTGGAATGCCGCTAATAGCAATCCGGTTTTAAAAAGTTTTTTACGGGTGATTGAAATGGGATGGTGATGAACGAGAGAAGTGGTTTTTTTCTTCGAATTCTTATGGGACAAGGCCAAATCAGAGAGCAACCAAGATATTCGTTTGTTTTTGTGAGAAAATATAGAGAAAGCAGTGAACAAAACGGCATCTTATTTTTTTGATTGCTATTCATTTGACAAAAAAAATAAATACCAATGGGAGTATTAGTAGGGAAAAAAGCCCCTTTATTTAAGGCAGCAGCCGTTGTGAATGGTACAGAGATTGTATCTGATTTTAGTCTTGGACAGTATATCGGCAAAAAATATATTGTCTTCTTCTTTTATCCGATGGATTTTACGTTTGTATGTCCAACGGAGTTGTTTGCTTTTCAAGAAAAATTGCCTGAATTCGACGCCCGGAATACCGTGGTTATTGCTTGTTCTACGGACACAGAGCAATCTCACTGGGGTTGGTTGAATATGCCCAAAAACAAGGGCGGCATACAAGGTGTTACTTACCCAATTGTCGCAGATACCAATAAAACCATTGCCGCTAACTATGATGTATTAGCAGGCTCATGGGATGTAGATGAAGAGACAGATGAGTTGACTGCAGAAGGTACTTTGGTGGCTTATCGCGGGTTGTTTATAATTGATAAAAATGGTGTCGTTCGTCACCAGTTGGTTAATGACCTGCCTATCGGTAGAAATGTAGATGAAGCCATCCGTACTTTGGATGCCATTCAGTTTTCTGACGAATATGGAGATGTCTGTCCTGCAAACTGGTCAAAAGGCAAAGAAGCCATGAAAGCGACGCATGAATCCACTGCGGACTATCTAGCCAAACACTAGTTTAGGTCTGCCTGGCGCAGCGTATTTCGGTATGACGGTACAACGGGATTTACCCAATAACTACGTGGGATTCTAACCGCTGAAAGTTAAGTAATAGCTGTAGCCAAAAATGTACAGATAAGAGCTGCTATCCTTTGGGTAGCAGCTCTTTTTATGGTTTTCTCGTAAGATGGGCAAGGAAGTCATTTCTTTTTGCGCAAGCCCTATTAACCCGACATTAAAGATAGACTTCCGTCAAATAGTACTTTTTGGTCTTTAAATTGCGTTAGAGAAGGGTTAAAACTCAACAAAATGTTAAAACAAGTTTTCATTTTTGTATTTATACTTATCCTAGGTCATCCGGGATATAGCCAATCCAAGCCTTTGGCAGCTGAAGAGCAAATGGCCTTGACTAAGTATGAAGATTCTTTGGGCTTATTGGCCTATATGATTGTCAATGACTCGATGGATATCAATCGATTTGCGGCCGTAAAGGCTTTTATCCCCAAATTAGTGTCGGCACTAAAGCACAAGAACTCCTTTCGGTACCCATTCAAGCAATTGCAAAGTTATATCTCCATCCTGTACCCGCCGGACAGTACTTTTCGGGTTATTACTTGGCAGGTGCATGGGGAAGGGGATTACCAAAACTTCGGAGCCATTCAGATGAATGAAGAGTCACTCCGATTGTTTCCGCTTATTGATCGCTCGGAGACCTATACCGATGTGGAAGACCGAGTATTGCAGCCCAATGAATGGTTTGGGGCCATTTACTATCGGCTAATGCCCTTGGGTGATAAGAAGAGCTATGTATTGTTTGGTTTTGATAATTTTAATCCGATGACTAGAAGAAAGGTCTTGGACATACTGTCCTTTAAGGATGGAAAACCGGTATTTGGTGCGCCGGTCCTTGAGTATGAAGACGGCAAAATCAAACATAGGATGGTGATGGAGTACTTTTCGGGGGCAACGACTTCGCTAAATTATGATTCGGATCGCCAAAAAATCATCTTTGACCATTTGATTAGCCACCAAGATAAAGACGGAAATACCTTACGCGTTTCTGATGGGTCTTATGAGGGGTTTGAATTTAAAAAGGGTCGTTTAAAGCATATTGACAAGGTTTTTCATCTAAAAGTTGATGAACCACCACGCCCATATCCGGTTTTAAATGAGCAAAAGAACAAAGATGTGATCGGTCGCACCAAAAAAGGATAGTTCATGCAAGAAAACTATAAATCTTTCTTTTCTGAAAAGAAACTATGGAAGAAGCTCAAAAAATTTGCGAAAGCCCTAGGGGCTAAAGTGACTTATACGGTTTTGCTTTTATTTTATGCCTATCGCCGGAAAGAGACACCACGTTGGGCCAAAAACATTGTTTTGGGTACTTTGGGTTATCTGATTGCCCCCATTGATGCGATACCGGATTTGTCGCCGATTATTGGCTTTACGGATGACTTGGGCGTATTGTCTTTTGGGCTGGTGGCGATTGCGGCCTACGTGAATGACGATGTAAAAAGGCAAGCCCGCACCAAGTTATCCAAATGGTTTGGAGAAGATGTAGCGGTAGAAGATTTGGATGATGTGGATGAATTGGTGGGTTAATTTCGGTACTTCGGTATAACGGCACAACGATTCAACGGTGTCGCTCATTCTTGGCTTTGTGGTATTGGTGAAGTTAAAAGGTTAAGCTTGCCTTGTAGGCAGGGGGCTTAAATTTCCGCATCATGGAGCCAATTGATTTGTTTGGTGGTGCGCGCACCAAGTTCTTTTATTTTTTCTGCTTTGCCGAGCATGGTGTCACTAAATCTTTTTCCTTCGGAGAGTTTGTTCATGGCACTATTCCAATGATTTTGAGCGCTATCCAAGCGTTTACCCACATTTTGCATTTCGTCAATGAAGGCGGCAAATTTATCATAAAGCTGTCCGCTTACTTTGGCAATTTCTTGGACAGATTTGCTTTGTTTATCTTGTCTCCAAAGATAAGAAACCGTGCGCAAAGTCGCCAAAAGGGTAGAAGTGGTCACTAAAACAATGTTTTGCTCCAACGCATCCGTCAAAATATTTGGATCTTCTTGGACGGCGATGGCAAAGGCTGGTTCAATCGGTACGAAGAGAATGACATAATCCGGCGCTTGAAGACTTTGGAGGCTTTGGTATTCTTTGGCACTCAAGTCTTTGATGTGTTGACGAATACTTTTTATATGTGCTTTTAAGTGCTGCTTGCGCAAATCAGGCCGGTCTTCGTTAAAAAAGCGATCAAAATCCTTTAAAGAGACTTTGGAATCTATGATTAGATGTTTATTTTCGGGGAGATGAATAATAAAATCGGGTCGTTGGATTTTGCCATTGTCCGCTTGCGCAGAAAATTGTGTCGAAAAATGTATTTCTTTTTGCAGACCGGTATTTTCTAAAATTCTTTCCAATTGTATTTCCCCCCAATTGCCTTGAAGTTTATTGTCTCCTTTGAGTGCTTTGGCCAAGTTATTGGCGTCATTGGAGAGTTGTAAATTCAAGTTTCTAAGGTGCTTTAGTTCTTCTCTCATGGAGATACGCTCGTCCGTTTCTTGTAGAAATTTTTGATCCAAATCCTTTTTAAAATCACCTATTTTCTCCTTAAAAGGGGTGAGAATGGCTTCCATTTGGTGTCGGTTGGTCAGCGTAAATTGTTGGGTTTTTTCCGAAAGGAGCTTATTGGCGACCAGTTCAAATTCTTGCAAAGCCTGCTTGCGCAAATTGGCGGCTTCTTGCTCTTGTCTCAGGAATTGTTCTTCTGCATGCTGGAGTGCTAGGTCTTTTTGCGCAAGCGACAGTTCCGTTTGGCGTAATTCCTGTTTTGTTTCGTTGTAATCAGCCCGAAGGATATCCGTTTGTTCCTGAAGCGTATTGTAGGCATCCTTGGGGATATACTTTTCGGCGATGAGCTTTTCTGCGTAAGCCATCTTGGACAGATGAAGCCGCCCTTGAAGAATAAGCCATGTCAGTAAACCGCCTAACACGACACCGCCTAATAGAATAAATAACCCGGTAGTCATTTCCATAATGAGTAATTATTTGATTTTCGGGGGCTAAGATAACACAAATAATTACAATACGTAAATTTTTTTAATACAAAATGTTTTTTTGCCCCGTTAAAAAACCATATCACCGATATCCATCATGATTTTTTCCGAAAGGTTCTCAGCGACGGTCGGCGTGGTACTTTCGGAGATGATGCGCATGATGGGTTCGGTATTGGAGGCTCGTATATGCACCCAGCCTGCGTCTAAATAGATTTTCAGACCATCGTCGGTGTTGGTTTTATATTTTTTGTATTTTTCTTGCAAACGTTCGATGACTTCGACGATGCGTTCCTGGGGAAGTTGAACTTTATTTTTCGAAAGATAATAAGAAGGGTAGGAGTTGCGTAGCGAAGAAGCTTTGCGACCACTATGCGCCATGTGGGTTAGAAATAAGGCAATACCAATCACGGCATCCCGTCCGTAGTGAAGCGGTGGATAAATAACGCCCCCATTTCCTTCACCACCAATAACGGCGTTAACCTCCTTCATTTTTTGGACAACATGCACTTCGCCCACCGGTGATTCATAGCGTTGGCCGTTATGTTTTTGGGCAATATCCGCTAAGGCATAGGAAGACGACATATTAGATACCACAGCCCCTTTCTTTTTGCTTAAGACATAATCCGCTACGGCGACAAGTGTATATTCTTCTCCAAAAAAATCACCCTTTTCAGAAACAAAAACCAAGCGATCAACATCCGGATCTACGGCGATACCAAGATTGGCTTTTTCGGAAACGACCAGTCTTGTTAATTCTCTAAGATTTTTTTCTACCGGCTCGGGATTGTGGGCAAATTTTCCGTTGATTGTTCCATTGATTAAGACCACTTCGCATCCCATTTGCTCCAAAAGCTCCGGAATGATGATTGCTCCGGTGGAGTTAATCGTATCGACGACGACTTTATAATTAGCTTCTTTGACTGCATCCACATCGACCAAATCATCGTCAAGCACTTTTTGAATATGATAAGCATGCTCATTGTCCACTTTTGTCCGGACACCGAGTCGATCGACATCTGCAAAGGCATGGTCACGTTTTTGAAGATTATCGAGTAGGAGTTGGATGCTTTGGGCGGAAAGAAATTCCCCGTTTTGGTTCAAAAATTTAAAAGCATTCCATTCCTTAGGATTGTGGCTGGCGGTAAAGATGATTCCGCCGGTAGCTCCGTGATGTGTCACGGCCATCTCCACAGTCGGAGTGGTAGAATAACCTAAATCAATCACATCTACTCCCATCGAGAGCAAGGTATTGATGGCCAGTTCACTTACAATTTCGCCTGTAATTCTTCCATCACGACCGACAACAATTTTTGGATCAGGAAATTGTTGAGTGAGCCAATTTCCATAGGTAGCCGCATAGTTTACAATTTCGTAGGGAGTAAGGTTATTTCCGGGTTTGTTGCCAAAAGTACCCCTGAAGCCAGATACAGTTTCTTTAAGTGCCATAGTGCTGTTGTGATGTTTGAAGTTAGTAGTAAAAGCCCGTACATGCTTATTGGTGACGATATCTTTG
>JANTGI010000160.1 GCA_024762995.1 Saprospiraceae bacterium
AAAAAAAAACTCACTTCCCTAGCCCACTACCGCTTCCAAAAAATCCCGGAAGACGCTGATCCATCCAATGATTTGGCAATCTCGCCGGTAACCGGTATCTTTGTGCATGAATCCACAGATGTGTGGACGATTTGTTTTGACAATGGAGATACGTTAGGTGTCACAGGCAGCCACCCCATCTATAGCTTAGATCGAATGGATGGGTCTTGGCGAGTTCACTAAACACTGGTAATCAAGTACTTACCAAATTCGGCTCAGCGACAGTCACTTAGACCACTTATCAAAAACCCAACCCGGTCCAATAAGTAAGTACTGTAAGTCCTTGAAGAATGATGGCTTTTTTCCTTCCACTTTATGACCATAAAATTGACCAATCCAAGCGACAATAAAAATAAGAAGTGATACTTTAAACACGGAAAAATACTTGCTCAGAAATACATTGCCAATTAGACATAGAATACTAAAAATAAATATCTTAATAAAAGTTTTGGCTGATAACCGGGCATAAAAAATCCAAACAAAAATCAACAAGGGAATGGCCCAATTTCCAAGATAAGGGCTGTGAATGCCCATAGACGTAAAAAAAGACGACGGAATACTCATCAACAACCCAACCAAAGAAAAGAAAATACTGGGAACACATACAAAGTGAATCCATTGATTGGTCGGATTTTGATGGCTTTCAGCATATTCAGCGTACCATTGGTTGAGTGATTTCATTGATTAAGTTTTATGTAACAGGTACTTCTGTCTTTATTACTAGGCAGCCCAAATGGTTTTAAGACAATCTGGTTTTAATAGCAAATATATTGAATTTTATGGAATCATCCAAATTGAATTGGATTAAAGGATTTCGACTACAAAAATACTTCCTGTAAGTATAATAAGGTCGTCTTTTTGTGCTCTACTTTTGGCAACTAAGAAAGCTCTTTTTGTGGATAGGCCTTTCCGGATATACCATATTGGTATGCAAAAATGGCTAAAAATCCTGCCTTCAAACGTAAATCTTAATTCCTTCTTGCCCCCCCTATTTTCTACCCCAAAACCGGAATACCTAAATAGTTACATAATATTTTGCAATAAAATAGCATCTATTTCCAAATAGATTCCGTTCTTTGCACTTATTGTTCAACTAATACACACCAAAATCAATCAAAATGATTAGAATTCTTGCCAACGACGGCATTCACCCTGACGGAAAATTGCTCCTAGAAGAAGCAGGTTATGAAGTGATTACCGACAAAGTCCCTCAAGAAGAACTCGCCGACGTAATCAATGATTTTGATGTAATCATCGTCAGAAGTGCGACAAAAATCAGGAAACCGCTCATCGACCGGTCCAACGGACGCTTAAAAGTCGTTTGTCGAGCCGGTGTAGGATTGGACAATATTGATGTCGCTTACGCAAAAGAAAAAGGCATTAGTGTTTTCAACACACCGGCGGCTTCTTCACAATCTGTAGCCGAATTGGTCATGGGACACATCCTTAATATTTCCAGATTTCTACACATAGCTAATCGGGAGATGATTAATGGAAATTTTAAAGGACTAAAAAAACAATTTTCCAAAGGAAAACAACTAGCCGGCAGTACCATGGGAATTATTGGTTTTGGGAGAATTGGTGTGGCGTTGGCAGGAGTTGCTTTGGGCATGGGCATGAAGGTAATCGTCTCCGACCCCTATGTGGAAAGTCGGGAAGTCCCTTTATTCCCCAACCACTATAGTATTAAGTCAAATGCACTCATCTACACGGACAAATTCGAAGATGTCATCCGGCAAGCAGACACCATCAGTTTACATGTTCCTGCTTTTGACAAGCCACTTATTGGTGCCAAAGAATTGGCCATGATGAAAGACGATGCCATTCTTGTCAATGCGGCTAGAGGAGGCGTTGTTGATGAGGAGGCATTATTAGAAGCATTGGATTCCGGTCACTTGATGGGCGCGGCTCTTGATGTTTTCACTGGAGAACCCACCCCCAACAAGCGACTATTAAACCATCCTAAAATTTCGGTCTCCCCACATATCGGCGCTTCTACTTCGGCTGCCCAATCTATGATTGGTCGTGAATTGGCAGATATTATTTTAGGCTTTTTTGGTGAGTTGACTTAAGTTCGGTATGATGGAATAGCGGTGTAACGGTGTAACGGTGTGTCGGTATATCGGTAATCATTACACTAGAAGTACTGAAACTTCGATCAAGTTAGATTAGACCCAAAAAGCCCCAGCCGGCGCTCATGTTCTTCCAAAGCTTTTTCGATTTCTACTAATAGTGTTTGCATATCCAAAGGCTTATCAAAATGGCTCAATGCACCCATTTCCACCAGCTTCTCCCCCTCTTCTTTACTCAAACAGCTAGAAGTCATAATGACCGGGATTAATGGCGCAAAAACATTTAATCTTTCCAGGGTATTGGCACCATCTAATTTGGGCATTTTCAGATTCATGATAATGGTATCATAAGCATTGCGTTTTACCTTATAAATACACTCCACTCCATCTCCGGCACCATCCACATCATAGCCTTCCCACTCCAAAAGCTCCTTTAGTGTATTCACTATAGGTCGCTCATCATCTACTATCAGTATTCGCTTTTTCATACCCAACACCTAATGTTCGCAAGATGCACAAATATAAAAAAAATTAATATAATATCAAGCTAAGTAGGAAAGAAAAAAAATAAATTCATACCATAGCAACCAATTTACACAAAGAAAAAAATTACCAAAACTCTTTCATTTTCCATAAAATCCCAACAAAACCCTACCTTAGCCCCCACAAAAACCAATATCCAGACAAACAAAACACAAAATATGTCAAAACAAGAAAAATTCATGCGGGAAGCCATCCGCCTGTCCATCGAAAATGTAACTTACGGGAATGGTGGCCCTTTCGGCGCCGTCATCGTCAAAGACAACAAAATCATCGCTCGGGGCGTAAATAAAGTGACTTCTGACAACGACCCCACAGCCCATGCGGAAGTCGTCGCCATCCGTAATGCCTGCAAGGAATTAGGCTCTTTTCAGTTGGACGGATGCGAGATTTATACCAGTTGTGAACCATGCCCGATGTGTTTGGGGGCAATTTATTGGGCACGACCGGACAAAATGTACTATGCCAACACCAAAAAAGATGCTGCGGAGATTGACTTTGATGACGACTTTATTTATCAAGAGTTGGCATTGCCTTACGGTGAAAGAAAACTGACGACCATTCAATTGCTCCGTGATGAAGCGTTGGAAGCTTTCAAACTTTGGAAGGACAGCAATGACAAAATAGAATACTAAAATGATCGAATTCATCCTAAATGACAAAAAAGTAGCCACTCCCCTACCCAACGGCTCGCTTTTATTGGATTTTATCCGCGAAAATCAGCATCTCACCGGCACCAAAATCGGTTGTCGGGAAGGAGATTGCGGAGCCTGCACCGTCTTGGTGGGCGAAGTCAAAAACGGGCAAATGTCCTACCAACAAATTCCTTCGTGCCTGACGCCCATCGGCAATGTAGAAGGAAGACACGTGGTGACTATCGAAGGCCTAAACATGGATGAATTAAGCCCCGCCCAACAACATTTTGTGGATGAAGCCAGCACTCAATGCGGTTTTTGTACGCCGGGTTTTGTCGTTTCGCTTTCGCAATATTGCCTTTCCCAAGATGCGCCCGACACCGATAAAGCCATCGAATCCATTAGCGGAAATATCTGTCGCTGTACGGGTTACAAACCCATCGAACGAGCTGCCGATAAGCTGACACAATCCCTTGCGGGAAAAAGCACCACACAAACTGTTGACTGGTTGGTTCAAAATAATTTTCTCCCGACTTACTTCAAGGATATTCCTAATCGTCTTGCCCGGCTTGCGCCAAAAGAAAAAACAAATTTCGGTCAACAAATCATTGGCGGTGGCACGGATTTATATGTTCAAAAACATGAAGAATTAGTGACTCAAGATTTTGATTTTGTCATCAATCACAAAGAATTAAAATTCATCAAAGTAGCCAATAATACTTGTACGATAGGGGCCGGCATTACCGTGACCGACCTATTAGAATCAAAAGATTTTTCCGGTCTCTTTCCGGACTTAGCGAAGCATCTAAAATTGGTATCATCTGCCATGATTCGGAATGTATCGACCCTTGCGGGAAATTTTGTCAATGCGTCTCCGATTGGTGATATGACCGCCTTCTTTTTAGCACTGAATGCCCAAATCACCTTAGCCAAAGACCACCAAAAAAGAATTATCTTCTTAAAACATTTTTACAAGGGATACAAGGATTTGGATAAAGGTGAAGGAGAGATTATCACGGAGATTATTTTTAATATTCCTTTCGGAAAATTTAATTTTGAGAAGGTAAGCAAACGGACGCATCTGGACATTGCCAGTGTAAACTCCGCAGCTTCTATCAAGATCAAAAACGGAATTATCCAAGAAGCGCATATCTCGGCCGGTGGTATTGGGCCAATTCCGACCTACTTATCCGATACTTGTAACTTTCTAAATAACAAGGAGTTATCCCCAACTACCATCATCGAAGCGAATAACATTTTACAAAAAGAAATCAGCCCGATAAGTGATGTTCGCGGAAGCGTCGAATACAAAAGGCTACTGCTTAGACAATTATTTTTTGCTCATTTCATCGAGCTATATCCGGAGACCATTAGCCTAAGCAATCTAATACTTCAATCATGAAAAATATAGATTCCAAATCACATGTCACCGGAAAATCCATCTATTTAGATGACATTCCGACTAGACAAGGCACGTTGTATGCGGCTGTCTTCTCATCTCCCATTGCACATGGATGGATTGAGTCCATTGATTTTGCGCAAGCATTTGCCATGCCCGGCGTTGTCCAAATCATCAGCCATAAAGACATCCCCGGAGAAAATCAAATTGGAGGCATTTTCCCGGACGAAGAATTGCTTGCCAAAAAAGAATTACACTTCCAAGGGCAACCCATTGCGGTCGTTATTGCAGATACCGAACAACAAGCATTTGACGCAAGGAAAAAAATAATATTAAAATTTACGGAGCGAAAAGCCATCGTTGATGCCAGGGAAGCACAAGCCCAAAATTCACTCATTATGCCCCCCCGAACTTTCCGAAAGGGCGACACCAAAAACGCTTGGAAAGATTGCACCTACATCTTCGAAGGCCGAGCAAAATCCAACGGTCAAGAACACCTTTATCTCGAAACCCAAGGGGCGTATGCCTACCCCTTAGAAAATGGAAATATCAAAATCCATTCTTCCACCCAAAGCCCAACCGCCGTCCAAAGAACAACGGCCCAAGTCCTAAATATCGGCATGCACCACATCGAAGTCGATGTCCAAAGATTGGGCGGTGGATTTGGCGGAAAAGAAGACCAAGCAACTCCTTGGGCGGTGATGGCCGCATTGGGCGTACAAGTGCTCAACAAACCGGTCAAATTAGTATTGAACCGCATCGACGATATGCGTATGACCGGCAAGCGTCACCCGTATGATTCCGACTACAAAATCGGTTTGTCGAAAGACCTAAAAATCTTAGCTTTTGAAGCGACAATGTATCAAAACGCAGGTGCCGCGGCTGATTTGTCACCAGCTATTTTGGGGCGTTCTCTATTTCACTCGACCAATTCATACTTTATTCCCAATACCAAAGTAACGGCTTATTCGTGCAAAACCAATCTCCCACCGAATACGGCTTTTCGGGGATTTGGCGGGCCACAAGGGATGTTTGTGATTGAATCCGCCCTAGCACACGCTGCCCGAGAATTAAAAATACCAACCTACAAAATCCAACACAAAAACCTACTCAAAACAGGTGACGAATTGCCTTACGGCCAAAAGATAGAAGGTGGCATCCTTCTCCAAATATGGAAAAATCTAGTTCAAAAATTCGACCTACAATCCATTGAAAATCAAATAGATACATTCAACAAATCCAACACTCACTTCAAAAAAGGATTTTCGTTGATGCCGGTTACTTTTGGGATTTCCTTCACCAAAACACCGATGAACCAAGCCCGAGCCTTAGTCCATATTTATAGCGACGGAAGCATCGGTATCAGCACCGGAGCCATCGAGATGGGACAAGGCGTCAACACCAAATTGCTCCAAGTCGCCGCCCAAGTTTTTAGCGTAAGCGCCAACAAAATAAAACTGGAGTCCACTAACACCACCCGAGTCGCCAATACTTCCCCCACTGCCGCAAGCACCGGCGCCGACCTAAACGGCAAAGCCTTAGAGATGGCTTGCAACGCACTTTTAGCAAGACTCAAAACGAGTGCCGGAAAATCTTTTGGCGTAAGCCCCGACGACATCTCCATCCAAGATGAAATCATCTACCAAAATGGCATCGCCACATCAATGAACTGGACGCAACTCATCGACCAAGCTTTTCTCGAAAGAGTCAACCTAACAGAAAATGCGCATTATGCCACACCGGTCATCCACTACGATATGAGTATCGAAAAAGGCATTCCGTTTGCCTACCATGTTTATGGCTTAGCGCTCACCGAAGTGACGGTCGATTGCCTAAGGGGTACCTACGAAATAGACACGGTAAAAATCGTCCATGACTTTGGAAAATCCATGAACCCGACCATTGATTTCGGACAAGTGGAAGGCGCCTTAGTGCAAGGTATCGGTTGGATGACCATGGAAGAGATTCGCTACAATGACCAAGGGCGATTGCTCTCCGGCACCCTATCCACGTACAAGATTCCGGACATCTACTCTGTCCCCAAAGAAATCATCATCAATGCCGCCCAATCCGAAGGCACGGACTTCGCCATCCTAAAATCCAAGGCCGTCGGCGAGCCACCTTTGATGTATGGAATCGGCACTTACTTTGCTATTAATCAAGCAGTTATGGCTTTCAATCCAAAAGCAAAATTGTCGGCAGATGCCCCTTTTACGGTGGAGAAGGTTTTGATGGGATTGTATGCCGCGGACCACCCGGATCGTTAAGCTCGAAGCCTGTTGGCGACGTAGTCGACAAAGCTAGCGGAGAGATTGGTGAGCCGAAACGTCCGCACTAAAATAAACTGAAAGTACAACATCTGTTTGAAATTGCTCGCAAATTCTTAGCACAGAGCAGTGATTGTTCGAATCTCCTGTGCTCCATTTTTGGCTCACCAATCTCCTCGCTGCGCTCTGAGCTTAGCGATCCATGTAAATATAGCTTATCTTTGCACCTTGCTCACTAGAAAACAAAGCATGAAATTAACTTACACAAAATCCAACATCATTCGCGGCGGTCTGATCTATACCTTAGGGGATACGATTGCGGCGATGATTGGACATGATTTTAGTTGGGTGCGGATGCTGGGGATTTTGGTGGTGGGCGCCACGTTGTATGCGTTTGAGATACCCAATTATTTTAAATGGATAGACCACAAGGTGCAAAATACGGGGACTTTTCTATCATCAATCAAGCGAGCTTCGATGGCGATGTTATATTTCAATCCGTTGTGGATTGCTCGGCACATTCTGTTTATCAAGCTCTTTTCGGGACATTTTGATGAAATTAGCCGGGGATTAATTGCGATTGGCACCAAGTCTTTCTTAGTGAATATCCCATTTTCACTAGCCGCTAACTACCTGATACAGAATAAGATACCCTTAAAACATCGTTTTTTGGCGAGTGCTATTTTTTCCGGTTTGATGGCGATTTATTACTCTTTGAGTGCGCATTGGTTTGGTTGAAGAATTGATTTGCATGTGTGACAAATAGTGGGGAGTGCCCTTATTAGTACCGGAAAATTCATCAATTCCAACTTACCAAAACAAGAGAAAGTCTTACATTTGTTGATATGAATATTTGGAAAACCATAAACAATGAATTACAAAAAGGCCACCAAGTCGCTTTTCTTTATGTCCTAAAAAGTGAAGGCAGTAGTCCCGGGCGTCAAGGCTTCAAAATGATGGTCAGCGAAAGTGGGCTTTTGGAAGGCTCCATCGGTGGCGGCATCATGGAGCATAATCAGGTGGAATTGGCCAAAAAATTAGTGAATC
>JANTGI010000161.1 GCA_024762995.1 Saprospiraceae bacterium
CTCACTTGTTAGAATTAATCATGGTCAGTGGTTTTTTTCAAGAATTTTTGACCTTTTTTTTGAATAAAAGGAGAATGTTTGGCATCATGTTATAGCTTGAAAAAAAACAGGATTCCGTGCTTTTTTATTTAAGTGGGGACAGTCTGCCAAAGGTGATAAACCATTTTTGCAAATCGAAATTCGATTTGTTTTTTTTTTAACTAAATCTAATTTGTATGAAACAAATTTACACAAAGAATTGGGGGATTCTGTTTCTCTTTTCGCTTTTTGGCTCTCCATTATGGGGGCAATTTACGGTTTCCGGTGTGGTCTCCGATGATAATGGGCCACTGGTCGGGGTGACCGTGGTCGAGACATCCACGAATGTCGGTACAGCTACAGATATTGATGGTTCTTTCTCCATCAAAGTACCGGCAAAAGGTGGTCTATTGACGATTAGTTATTTGGGATACGCTTCCCAAGAAATCGAAGTACCACCGGGGACTAATCAATTGACGATTACGCTGAAAGAAGAAACATCCGTACTCGAACAAGTCGTGGTGACGGGTCTTGCGACCAATGTTAAACGAAGCAATGCGGCAAACTCTGTTGCTTCTATTTCGTCCGCCGAATTGACCGGTGTGGTTCCGCCCACGACCACGGATGGGGCGTTGTACGGCAAATTCAAAGGAGCCAATATCACTGCTAGCTCCGGTGCTCCGGGCGGTGGTATATCCATGAGATTACGGGGGGTGACTTCCATTAATGGGTCGTCAGAGCCTTTGTTTATTATTGATGGAATTTATTTGAGCAATGCGGCCATTCCGGCAGGGTTAAATGTCGTTTCAGCGGCATCTTCCGGGGGAAGTGCTTCTAATCAAGACAACCCGTCCAATCGTTTGGCAGACATCGACCCCAACGATATTGAAAGTGTCGAAATTCTGAAAGGAGCTTCCGCTGCAGCCATTTATGGTTCTCGGGCTGCGGGAGGCGTAGTCGTCATCACCACCAAAAAAGGAAAGCAAGGAAAAACCAAGGTTAGATTATCGCAATCACTCGGTTGGTCTCAAATTTTGCACCCCTTAGGACAACGCCAATGGACCGAGCAAAAAGTCCTTGACTCTAGGTTTAAGGCCGACATTGATGCCTTTAGGGACGCCAAAAATAGCGGGAACATTCACGACTATGAAGACTTGCTGTATGGAAATAAAGGGCTATTATCGACCACCCGAGTTTCCTTAACAGGTGGTACCGAAAAAACCAATTTTTTTATTGGGGCAACCCGTCTCGATAATGGTGGAATCGTGAAAAATACCGGTTACAAAAAGAATTCATTTCGGGTGAATATTGGCACACAATTGAGCGATCGGTTTGATTTGAGCACAACGGCTAATTTTATTAATTCCAGTGCGGATCGGGGCTTTTTTAATAACGACAACTCCGGGACGACGATGGGGGTTTCTTATTCGGCAACGCCTAATTTCGCCCAATTACTACCGGATGCCGATGGAAACTATCCGGCCAATCCTTATGCAGCGTCTAACTTTCTGGAAACAGGAGCCTTGGTAACCAACAATGAAAGTGTCAATCGCTTTTTGGGTGGGGCTACTTTGACCACCAAGCTGCTGAACAAAGATAATTCTAATCTTAAACTTATTACTCGTGCGGGAATTGATTATTTTACCCTTGCGACCAAAGCTATTTTTCCTAATACCTTACAATTCGAGCGTGTCGCCAATAGTGATAATGGCGTTTCCGTACAAGGGGATGGGGTCAATACCAATGTCAACCTTTCTGCCTTCCTTGTTCACTCTTATTATGCGGAAAATGGAATGTCCTTTAGGACGCAGGTAGGAGTTACCCAAGAGAATTTTAACTTGAATATCATCCAAGGTACCGCTAAAAATTTGAATGGTAGCCAGACCAATTTGAATCAAGCAGGCTCAAAGGATATTTATCAATACAGAAAATTGCAGACGGATAAGGGCTTTTTTGTTCAGGAAGAATTGAACTTTAATGATAAACTCATCGCCACTTTGGGTGTTCGTGGAGACAAATCATCCAATAATGGAGATGTCAATAAGTTGTACTATTATCCTAAGGCATCGCTTGCGCTAAATGTGCACAAAATGACAACAATAGATCCCCTTTCACAAGCAAAAGTCCGGGTGGCTTACGGACAATCAGGTAATTTTGCCCGTTTTGGTGCCAAATACACTTCCTTTGTCGGTGGTGTGGTCGGCGGCAATTCTGCGTTAGAGCCAAGTAACCTTTTAGGTAATCCGGGTGTTTCTCCGGAAAGACAGAAGGAACTGGAATTTGGTTTTGATTTGGGTGCGTTAGACAATAAAATGTTACTTGATTTTACCTATTACATCAAGACGGTCACAGACTTACTGCTAAATGCTGATGTTCCGACATCTTCCGGTTTTACAAGTCGAGTGACCAATGCGGCAGATTTGGAAAATAAAGGCTTTGAAATCGGGCTGAATTATCAAGTATTGAGCAAAAAAGATTTTGGTTGGGATACCCGTGTGGCCTTTTGGAAAAATAAGTCCAAGGTCACCCGTTTGGATGTACCTTCATTTACGACCGGCGGATTTGCGGATTTCTTGGGTAATTTTAGAATTAAAGAAGGGCATAGTCCTACGGAGATTATCGGAGTTGGTCCAAATCCGGATGAAGATGGTTTAGTTGTTTTTGGGGATGCGCAGCCTGATTTTGAGATGTCATTTAATAATGGGATCCGCTACAAAAACTTTGATTTGTCTTTTCTATTTCATTGGAAAAAAGGGGGCAAGAACATTAATCTATCTACCTTATTATTTGACTTGAGTGAGACGACGCATGATTTTGATGACAAGGGCTTAGATCCGGAAGGAAATCTAACAAACGGTCCTTATCGCCTGAGTCAGTTAGGGGCAAATACCGACCCTTATGTTGAAGATGCCGGGTATTTGAGAATGCGAGAAATAGGCTTGTTCTATACCATTGGTCGGGCCAAATTGAATAATGTCGCATCCTTGCGGGTAGGATTTTCCGGAACCAACTTGATTAACATATTTAAGTACAATAGTTATGACCCGGAAGTGTCTAATTTTGGTGGAAGTGGCCTATCGACAGGCGTCGAAGTACTTCCATTTCCATCGTCCAAGTCGTACAATTTTCATGTAACGGCTACTTTCTAAATCAAAAAATAAAAAAATGATAAAATCAATCAATAAAATATTTTTCTTGATATTGGTGTTGGTCGGCATGTGGCTGACTCCTTCATGCAATATCGAAGAGTTGGATAATCCTAACGGAGCTAGTATATCCGGTATCGTTGATGGAGCGTCCAAAAGTGAACTACAATTGCTTGTGACAGGAACTGAGTCTTTGATGAGAAAAGAAGTCGGTTATTATTATGATGTATGTGGTATTATCGGTCGTGAATATTGGTTTTTTACCAATTCTGACCCGCGCTACACCGGGGAGTTATTAGGCAAAAACGATGCGGTCTTAGATAATCGGGGATTTTACGGGACTCGACCTTATGCAGGTAGATACAAGACCGTCAAAAATACGAATATCTTGATGGAAGCCACCCGTAATTCTAAAGCAATATTGACACCTGCTCAAAAAAGCGGTTATTATGGATTTGCGAAGACGATTCAGGCTTATGAACTATTGCTTGCGCTAAATTTGCAATATACCAATGGCATTCGGATAGATGTATCCAACGAAAACCATTTGGGTGATTTTGTGGATTATGACGGTGCCTTAATGGCCATTCAAGACCTTTTGGCGGAAGGCGCTAATGACTTGGCTAGTGCTGGGGATGAATTTGCATTTACCTTGTCATCCGGATTTGAAGGATTCGATACGCCGGCTGCTTTCGCAAAATTCAACCATGCCTTGGCTGCAAGGGTGGCCTTGTATCAAGGAGACATGGGGGCAGTAAATACCCATTTATTGGCTTCATTCATGGATATGTCCGGTGATTTCGACAAGGGTGTCTATAGACCTTTTTCCACCGCAGGGGGAGAAGTCACTAATCCGGTTTACAGATCACCGGGCCAAACAGAAGCACTCATCGCTCATCCAGCGTGGGTAGCTGATATCGAACCCAATGATGATAGAATTAACAAGGTGCTGCCGAGAGACACCTTGACTTTGGACAATTTAACCGGCACCTATGATGTCGCTGTTTATTCAGGCCCAAGTGCGAGTATCCCCATTATTCGGAATGAAGAGTTGATTTTGATGGCTGCAGAAGCAAATATCGGGACTAGTAATCCGGCTGCAAAGGATATGATTAATGTTATTCGCACGGCTCACGGACTACCTGATTTTACCGGTACAACTGATGCAGAATTACTAGACGAAGTTATTAAGCAAAGAAGATATTCTCTTTTTGCGGAAGGTCATCGTTGGGTAGATATGAGAAGGTGGGGACGCCTGGATCAATTGCCCGAAGACAGGGAGAATGATGATGTATGGGAGAAGTTTCCAAGACCGGGTTCTGAGAATTAACTTTGATATAGGGTTAAGAAACCCTTTATAGACGGGCTTTTGTGCCTGGGAAGGCAGTCGAAGTTCGTGTGCATAAAAGCGCCACTAGAAAAAATCTAGTGGCGTTTTTTGTCTGCTTGCATCGGAGCAGTTGCGTTGGAGACATTTCATTCTAACCTTGCGTAAAATAAAAAAAAACAAGTGGTCGTCGTAACCTGCTACGCCTTCAAAATTCGCCTTGATTAAGTTGGCTACAAAGATGTCACGCCTAAGGAGTCTGCGAGTACCGAAATATTGAAAAAAATCAATATGTTATCCACACGTTTATAGGTGCTATACCCACTTAAAAATGGTTCGAACCAATGGTTATAAAACTCATAGGGATAAATTAATATTAAAACAATTATTTCTTAACACTCCCTTAACTTTTTAATCTTATTTTTGCCAAAACAAAAAAGATAGATGTCGAAAACAAACTCTTTTCAAGAGCAGTTAAAAAGCGGACTTGAATTATTTTTGGAAAGCCAAATAGAAGGATATCGTCAAGATGACTTGTTAAAAATTGACCTTCATTGCCACGATTATAATAGTAAGATTCCTGATGAAACCTTGGGGCGGATTTTAGGCGTGCCGGAGACTTGGCTGAAGTCAAAAGATTTAATTAGGACATTGGGAAAAAGTGGGTGTGATACCTTTACCATTACTAACCATAATAATGCAACATCATGTTGGCAATTACAAGAGGAGGGCTACGATATTCTGGTGGGGACGGAATTTAGCGTGACGGTACCCGATTTTAAAGTGGGCATACATGTATTAGCCTATGGTTTTTCGAAAGAAGATGAAGCCAAATTAAATAAGTTACGATACAATGTATATGAATTTCTAAAGTACGCAAATCAGAAAAATATTCCTACGGTATGGGCACATCCGCTTTACCACTATACGGTTGGCAAACAACCATCTTTCGATTTTTTCTCTAAGATGGCGCTCATATTTGAACGTTTTGAAGTGTTGAATGGGCAACGGGATACTTGGCAAAACATGTTGGTCAAAGAATGGATTACTAATTTAACGCCTGAAAAATTAGAGAAAGATGCCAAGTTATTTAATGTAGATGTCAGCTTATACACCCGTCATCCTTATAAAAAATCTTTAACAGGCGGTTCGGATGATCACATGGGAATATTTGCGGGTCATACCGGGTCTTATCTTTATGTTCCTAATTTACAAGAGCGGCTAAAGACTTCATCTAGGTCTTCTTTGGCGTTAGAAGCTATTCGTGAACATAGAATAATTCCGTATGGTGGCCATCAGAATATTGAAAAATTGACGATAGCCTTTCTTGACTATATTTTTCAGGTCGCCATTAATTTTAAGAGACCTGATTTAATACGCATGGTACTTCACAAAGGCACCACACAGGATAAATTAGTTGCTGTTTTGATTTCTAATCTCTTTACGGAGCTAAAACATCATAAAACAACAATGAAATTTATCAAATTATTTCATAAGGTTTTTGTTGGAAAAAGTCCGAGTAAACTCACCAAATTAGTTGTAAAGAAAACCTATAAGCCTATTTTTGAAGAAGCATTAAATATTGTTAAATCGCATCATCTCGAACCGGCAGAGATGACATCAAATTTCTATAACACCATCAACAATATTAATGATAAACTTAATGGTATATTTTTCAAACGGCTTCAAAAAAAGATAGATAAGTCTTACGATGAAAAAAAGCTCGAATATTTTAATTTTGAAAAGATGATTGAGCGGTTGGAGTTTTCACCGAATCTCCGTGACCATATTGATAAAAAACAAAAGAAAAAAATAAGCTCTTTCCTAGACGGTCTGTCGTTCCCGTTTTTAAGTTCTACATTGATATTTGGAACTAATCTTTTAAGCTCGAAGGTACTCTACAACACCAGAAATTTACTTAATGAGTTTTCAGAAGAATTAGGTGTTTTGAAACATCCTAAACGAATGCTCTGGTTAACGGATACTTTTGAAGACAAAAATGGGGTTTCTAAGGTTCTTCAAGAGATGCATACAGAAATAAAGCGACTCAACTTACCGATTGACCTTTTGGTATGTAGCGACACCTTAAAATCCGATGAACATCTGATAGTCATAAAGCCGGAATTAGAAATAAAAATTCCAAACTATCAAGAACAGCCTTTACGTATTCCAAACATTAATAAAATACACAAATTATTTATTGAAAATAACTATGATAGAATTATGTGTTCCACGGAAGGGGTTATGGGTGTTATTTCCATTGTTTTAAAAAATGCTTTCACTGTTCCTGCATATTTCTATCTTCATACCGACTGGATGATGTTTGCACGAAAAAAAATGGGGATGGATCAACATCAAGCGGACAAAGTGCGACGGATATTAAGAGTGTTTTATAAGAATTTTGACAAGATATTTGTGCTGAACAATGACCATAAAAAATGGCTGGCTAGTTATGAAATGGAATATGATCAAGCTAAAATATTTAAGACAGGGCATTGGGTCAGTAAAAATTTTATTCCTGTAAAGTCAGATAAAGAGACGATTTTTAACCTGCCCAATGATTGCAAGGTGTTATTGTATGTTGGCAGACTTAGCAAAGAAAAAGGCGTTATGGATATTGTCTCCATTTACCGTAAGGTGGTCAAGGAGATCGATCAAGTACGCATGGTATTTGTAGGAACCGGCTCTGCGGAAGAATCCCTTCGGAAAGAGCTACCGGAAGCACTCTTTTTAGGCTGGGTGGACAGCACCAAGCTACCGGCGATATACTCTGCTGCCGATATGCTATTATTGCCTTCAAAATTTGATACTTTTGGACTAGTCGTTTTAGAAGCTTTAAGCTGTGGACTACCGGTAGCAGCCTACAAAGCAAAAGGCCCCAAAGACATCATTGAGCACGAAAAATGCGGCTATTTAAGTGCTCATGCAAGTGGGTTGTCAAGGTTTATAATTCAGTACTTCGAGAATCCGAATTTAAAGTCTAGTTTCAGACAAAACGCCTTAAAGCAAGCTTCGGCCTATTCCAAAAATGTGATCATGGGACAATTGATAAAAGATTTAGATCTTTAGAGCTTTGGGGCTATCTCCAAACATGGGGATTCATCCATCTGTCATAAAAAAGGGGGGCTCGATAGTTTGGGGTATGTTTACAACATCTAATCATTTCCTATTCTATGAAAATATTTACGATAAAGATGCTGAATTCAAGTCACTAATGCAACTTTTTGATTTCTTTTTATTGGCTATTTATAAGAACGAACCGTCGGTTTCACTGCATGAAATTCCAAGTGCTCTTTGTGCAGCTCCCATTCATAATTTCCTTTCCATTCCCAAGCAGCGGAGTACATGTAGTGTTCGTCATCTCGCAAGGCTTCCCCTTCGGGAG
>JANTGI010000162.1 GCA_024762995.1 Saprospiraceae bacterium
CCATTACGGACGCTTGGCCGGCGGGTCAATATACCGTGCTTTGGGAAGGTACGGGCACACTTGATTTTATTGGACCATTTCAAAATCTCCAACAAACTAATCCGCACCGTATCGTTTTTGATTATCCGACTCCACTTGACGGTGCCTTAGAGATGCGGATTGAAGCCAGCGATAGCTTGGATCCGATTCGTAATATTCGGGTTTTGATGCCCGGGACAGAGTTTACTTACGAAAGCCAGCCATTTTATCAGTTGTGGTTGGATAAGGTCAACATCTTTAATACGGTGAGATTTATGGATTGGGGGCAAACGAATAATTGGGGCTTGAGTACGGAGGATGGATATGGAGATAGCTTATTGGTTGATTGGGACGGACGGAGTAAAATGGATCACTACACTTGGGCGTATAATAAAGGTGTACCCTATGAGATGATGGTTCGATACATGAACGAAAATGACAAAGATGGTTGGGTCTGTATCCCGCATTCGGCCAGTGAAGATTATATCCGGAATATGGCCCGTTATTTTCGGGACAACTTGGAGCCGGACCGTCATATCTTTGTAGAGTATAGCAATGAAATTTGGAATTGGATATTTGCTCAAACCAATTGGGCTTATAAGTACGGTTGCTTGAATACGGGGGTGACTTGGCCGGAAGGTACGGTGCCTTTCATCCAAAGGGCGTTAAATTATTGGACGGAGGAGTATGCGGGGCAGTTGGAGCGGACGACTCGGGTTGTGGGCGTTTTTACGGGGTGGTTGGATGTGGCTCAACGCGTGGCCTTTAACTTAGATCCTAATTCTTTTGATGCGGTTTCGCCCACTTTTTATTTTTCTTTTGATGAATTATTGGATGAAGGCTTGGATTCTTTAGGAGTCAATGCCACAGTCAGCGATGTGGCTCTGGCTGCTCGATTGTCTCAACCGGCCAATTTTGAAGCCATCAAAGAAGTAAAGGAATTTTTGGCTGATTCTCTGGGCAAGCCTATTGTATTTTATGAGGGTGGGCAGCATTTGACACCGCATCCTTTTGGGTCGATGCCTACTTATGAGCAAGCACTGCTGGATATTCAACGGGATACGTCCATGTATAATTTGTATAATGAGTGGTTGGATATGATTAGGACTTTACAGGAAGGGGAGGAGCCTTTATTGTTGATGAATTTTGGCTTTATTGGTGCTCGATCTGCGCAATATGGTAGCTGGGGGATTTTGGAGACGATGGATCAAGATTTCTCGGTGGTGCCGGCACCAAAATATCAAGCTATTTTGGAAAATATGAATACAAATTGTCAAATGGTCGCTACGGAGAGTCCGGGTATGGAGCATTTTTCTATTTCTTTAGAGCCGAATCCGACATCTGACCATTTTGTCATCAATGGGCCGGACGGTGATACACAAGTTTCGATTTTTGATGTGACCGGTGTCTTGCGACAAAAAGTAGCCATACATCCGGGTCAGTCTATTGATGTGCGTTTTTTGCCGAAAGGGATGTATTTTGTGTCCGTCAATCGGCAAGTGCTTAAGTTGATGATTTATTGATGGTTTGGTCCTGTTTAGGGCCTGTGTTTTAGCCTTTTAATGTTCTTTTGCGCCGGTTTTAACTGCAAATAGGGGCATTAAAGCAGTTTTAGTTTGCGCCCCAAGCAATCAATAGGATGGCCAGTAAGGATAGACCCAGCCCAAAGAATTGTGGTTTGGAAAATCGATCTTTGAAGACCAAAATGCTTATAATCGCTGCCAAAACAATGATGCCCACATTGTTGAGTGTGAAGAAAACTGATGCTTCTAACGGGCTTCCTAAGGCCTTGAGCATGAAGTAAATAGCGCCATAATTGGGCAATCCCAAGGCGATGCCTGCTAAGATATTTTTGGCTTTTATTTTTTCTTTTCCCGCAAGGGTCATGCCGATCAATCCAATCCCGCCAATCACGCCGGCTGTCCCAAATAAGGTCGCAATAAAAACCGGGTCCGCGCTCTTTGTGGCGACTCGTTTTTCGACCACCAAAAATATAATCTCAATCAATGTCGCAAAAACTAAAGTGAAGATTGGAATGGCTATTTTATAGTCTATTTCGACGGTCTTTTGATTTCCTTTGCGGGCGGGATAGTTGGTAAAAAAAATGGCCAAAATCGCCGATACCACCCCTAACCATTTGGTGATATTCATGGTTTCTCCCATGACCCAAAACGAAAAAATCACCGTAAAGCCTAAAGACATTTTTTGCATAATGGCTCCGGTGGTTATCCCAAAATATCTGACTGTTTGGGCAGCTAGATTGAAGCCGGTAATGAATAAAAAACCTAATAATATCGACCATTTGAACCAAGGTGCCTGAACCACACTCCCTTGCAAAGGAAAATGTCCGATATCCCACCAAGCGACCAATACGCAGGTTACATAATTAAATACTATCGCCTGAAAAATATCAATCTTATAACGCGCATACATCTTGAATACCACTCCCAATAGGGTCGTAAAAATAATAGAAAGTATTAGTGCTGACATCGCAAATTGTTGAATGAATGGGCAAAGGTGGCCTTTTTTTTGGACAATTTGGGTGCCTGATTATTTTTGTACTTAAATGGCCTTTTTTATGCTTTTTTTTATGTAGATAGTCTTGTTTTATGATAAATTAACAGATATCCAAAATAATTATTTATGAAAATTCGTACCTTGTCCCTATGTTTAAGAAAATGCTTGTTTTTTTGATTTTTATCCTAGTGGCGCAATCGACTCAATCCGAGCCGGTCTGGGGTTTTTTCGGACACAAACACATCGGCAGACTGGCGGTGTTTACCTTGCCTGCGGAGATGATTGGATTTTATAAGAAAAATATTGAGTGGATTACAGAACATTCGCCGGATCCGGATCGTCGGAGATATGCACTTAGAGCAGAAGCTCCCAGGCATTTTATTGATTTGGATAGATGGGGAGAGCCGCCTTTTCCGGAATTAACAAGGGATTGGTTGACAGATGCGATGCGGCATACTGATTTGTCGATTTTGCAGGAGGATGGCGATACGATTTCTTTGGTTCGGTCTAAGGAAATTGATTGGACGGCGGAGAAAGTGCGTGTCGGTCGTTATATGATACCTATTCAAAAGTATAAGGATTTTTATCGTAAGAATCTCTTGAATCGCTTTGATTTTGTATGTGATTCCTTGTATGGCTTGCGCAAAGATGCTGATTTCCCTTGTGGGGAATTATTGGTTGAAGACCATTTGTTTGAAGATGGACTAAATCCGTATTACACGGAGTATTTAATCGGGCAATTGACGCGGGCTTTCAAAAAAGGGGATGTATCCAGGATCTTGCATCGGAGTGCAGATTTGGGGCATTACATTGCGGATGGGCATGTCCCGTTACATACGACGGCCAATTATAACGGGCAGTTGACGGGGCAAGTGGGGATTCACGCCTTTTGGGAGAGTCGGATTCCGGAATTATTTGCTGATGAAGAGTATGATTATTTTGTAGGCAAAGCGGACTATGTGGTGAATAAGCGGGAGTGGATTTGGGATTATGTATTGGCCAGTCATAGCTATGTGGACGAGGTGTTGACCACCGAAAAAAAGCTTCGCCAAACCTATCCCGCTGATGAACAAATGTGCTTTGAGCAACATAATGCCATCATGCTAAAAACACAATGTGCGCCCTTTGCCAAAACTTATCAGGATAAGATGAATGGGATGGTAGAAGACCGTTTCCGAAAGGCCATCCATAGTGTGGGAAGTGCTTGGTACACGGCTTGGGTGGATGCCGGACGGCCGGACTTGAATTTGTTGAATTCCGATAGTGTCCTTGCGGAAAAAGATACCTTGCAGCAATATTATGAGCAAGGAAAGATATTGGGGCGCAGTCATTGGGAATGAGGGGTGACGGTTTAACGGTGTAACGGCATAACGGTACAATGGTTTTTATCTAAATGGAAGCAAAATCCAAGTTGACTTTTTGCATAGAAAGCCCCCACTACTTTTCTCCCAACGTAAGAGTAGGCCCGTTGTATAGTTATGCCGTTCGACCGATGTACCGAAATTTTCGACATCGACAGCAGAATTATTCTTCCGCCATAAAAGGATATCGATAGTCCGTAGGCGGGTTGAAATTTTCTTTAATGGCACGTGGAGATACCCATCTCAACAAGTTCCACACAGAACCGGCTTTGTCATTGGTACCGGATTTTCTGGCGCCACCAAACGGCTGTTGTCCGACAACGGCTCCTGTTGGTTTATCGTTGATATAGAAATTTCCGGCGGCATGTTGAAGTTTTTGGTAGGCCAGTGCAATCGCTGCTTTGTCCTTGGCAAATACGGCTCCGGTCAAACCATAGGGAGAAGTACTATCTAACAAATCCAAGGTCTTTTCGTATTTTTTGTCATCATAGACATAAATAGTCAAGACCGGGCCGAAGATTTCTTCTTCCATGGTGACATAGTTAGGATCTTTGGTCAAAAGTATAGTCGGTTGGATGAAATATCCGGTTTTTTTGGAAAATTCTCCGCCGGTTATCACTTGGACGGCTTTGGTTTTTTGGGCATCTTTGATGTATTTGGTAATTTTGTCGTAAGCCTTTTCGTCGATGACTGCGGTGAAGAAATTTCTAAAATCTTCCGGAGTACCGGTGGCTATGGAATCGACATCCGTTTTTAGGAATTTTTCGATTCTTGGCCACAAGGATTTAGGAATATAGGCTCTGGATGCGGCAGAACACTTTTGGCCTTGATACTCAAAAGCTCCCCTTAGTAGGGCGGTGGCCACGGTTTTTGCGTCAGCAGACTTATGAACCATGACAAAATCTTTTCCGCCGGTTTCGCCTACAATTCTTGGATAGGATTTATAATTGGGGATGTTTTCACTAATCGTATGCCAAAGGCGATTAAAGGTGCCTGTACTGCCCGTAAAGTGCAAACCACCAAAGTCACGGTGTTTGAAAATGACTTCTCCGGCTACGGGGCCGCTTACAAAGATTAGATTGATGACTCCGTCGGGTAAGCCTGCTTCCATGAGCACTTCCATGATGACGGATGCGGAATAAACTTGGGCACCGGCTGCTTTCCAAACGACGGTATTGCCCATTATGGCAGGGGCAGAAGGTAGGTTGCCGGCGATGGAAGTAAAGTTAAAAGGTGTCAAAGCAAAAATGAATCCTTCTAACGCACGATATTCCATCCGATTCCAAATGTCTTTAGAACTGTCCGGTTGCTCCTTATAAATTTGAGACATGTATGTCGCATTATAGCGGAAAAAGTCGGCTAATTCACAGACGGCATCAATTTCTGCTTGGAAGACGGTTTTGGATTGGCAGAGCATGGTCGCCGCATTCATTTTGGCGCGATAGGGGCCGGACAACAAATCAGCCGCTTTTAAGAAAATGGCCGCTCTATCTTGCCAAGGAGTTGCCTCCCAAGCGGGTTTGGCTTTCATGGCGGCGTCAATGGCCTTTTTTACATGGGTGGCATCCCCCTGATAATAATGCCCCAAAGTATGCGCCAATTCATGGGGGGGATGGATGCTTATTTTGTTTTTGGTACGAACTCTACGACCATTGATGATCATCGGCACGTCTTTTTGACGGGCTTTGGCTTGTTTGAGTGCTTTTTTGAGGGCAAGTTTTTCGGGTGAGCCCGGTGCGTAGTTGAGTACCGGCTCATTGTATGGAGACGGAAGTTTAAAATGGGCATTAGACATGATGCAGATTATTTTTAGTGAGTAATGTTTTTGACAAACCAATGGACAATACATCCATTTGGTGGCTCAAAGATAAGGTAGAAATTTGATGATATTTGCTGTTTTTCTTAATTAATTTGGGTATTCTTGGATTTGAATAGTAGAGGGTGATTGCTTTCGCAAACAGTTTCTGGATGTTTTTTCTTAAATGTGGCGAAAATGATGAAATAAAATCGTATTTTTACGCTTGAATTGGAGAAAAGCTTATGTTAATCAGTTATTTAATGGCTTTATCCTTTCAAATTAAGCACCATTCCCCCCCCAATTTGATTCTCCAACTGAGTTGGTAAAAATTTTTATAAAAGAATGAAGAAGTATTATCTTACTCTTACGGGCATGTGTATGTTAATTGGTTTTTTTGCGCAAGCTCAAGAATATACACAATCGGTTACCATACAATTTGATGTGGTGCCGGCCTCTTATACGATTGTTCCTGCAGACTTAAAATACAATAAAAATGTGGCTTATAGTTTGACGATTGATGATGGATACGTTGATGTATGGAATGTGGCGTATCCGTTGATTCAGGGGAATCCTGTGGTAGAGACGGATATGTTTCTAGGAAATAATTACGGAAGTGGCATGCCATTTCAGAGAGTAGGCGGGTATCGGTTTTCGGATGGTTGTGGGCAGATGTTGCCTTTTAGATTGGGGCTGGCGATCAATGCTTCCCAAATGGGTAAAAATAGTAGGCGTTTGAGTTGGGAACAATTGAAAACGTTGTATCAAGCTGATTGGGATATATTGAATCATGGTCATTATCACGCTGAAGAATTGCCCATTGATTTTCAGGATGAGATTGTTCAAAATGCCGGACAAATCAATGACCATATTGGTTTTTATCCGAGACATTTTGCCATACCTGCCAACCAATCAGCGTATGTAGGAAAGACGCAAAATTTAGGGATGGTCGCTACTTATGGGGCGGTGAACGGGTTTTTGGGTGTCTATAATAATGGTTATTGGCAAGTAGGAGGTGATATATCTGCGGTTAATAATCATTTGAAATTAATTCGTACGTCTGTACCGGTGGATAGTGCTTCCCTTAATTTATCGGCTTTAATGAGTAAATTTCAATCTATTGCGACCCTTGGCCAAACGCAACCGATATGGTATAACGAATACACACATGCCATCGGTGCCGGCACCAATCAATATCCGACTAACTCTAATTTAGGTTTTCAATTATTTCGAGATTATATGGGTTTTATCGCGGATAATTATGCCGATGTCGTGTGGATAGCGGGCTTACAAGAAGTAGAGGAATACTTATATGTAAGAGATAATGCCTTGATAACCAATCAGGTATTAAATGGTAATCAATTGACTTTTGATATTGTTCTGTCTCATGCCCAAGAAGATCAACGTCATTTCGATTTATCCTTACTTGTAAAGCCCATAGGAGCGCAAATTACAAATATTTCTGTTGCCAACGATTCCAACGCGTCTTCCAATAAGTCAACCGGACTCATTAATCTTTCGCTTACGCAAAATTAGTCATGGATGCCGGTGGATGGTACCTTTTTCATTGGCTACTTTGGGGCTTTATGAATGGTATGGCTTTCGCAAAATGGACAAATCGTTCCTAGTTTTATATAGGCAAGACACATAGACTTAGATGTGGATTAAGCCTAAAATCTTGCCGAGTGACATGGTCTGTGCCAGCGGTAGATACAAGACCCGGCGCGCATCCCCTTAGTCCAGAGAATCATCAAAAAAATCTGTTTCAGAACGGTATTTCTCTCGTGATGCTTGTTTTTCCTTTTGCCTTTGGATGATGAGTCGGGCGATGGCGAGAGCAGGCCGGGCTTGGTTGGAATTGAGTACCTGATGTATTTTAGCTTCTTGGATATCCATTCTATACATGGCTGCAAAGAAAAACTCAAGACGGTTGGCCAATAAATATTCGACCCTTTCCGCTAATATCTTTTCCAATTCGCTTTCCGAAAGGGTGGTCGGACTTTCCAAGTCAAATGAGTTGATTATCAACTCTTTAGTATAAGGTTTGAGTGGCTTTTTCATGTTTTTTTTTTT
>JANTGI010000163.1 GCA_024762995.1 Saprospiraceae bacterium
CACTCCCCACTCAGGAGCCCCCATCTCCTAAGGAGCAGGCCACTGATCCCCTCTCTGATGACCGGCCCCCGGCACCTACCCAAGCCACTCCATCCACGGAGCATACACCCCCTCCTACAAATCTATCGGGCACACCGCCTACACAAAATAAATCATCCAAGAAACTAGTAAAATGGATGTGGGGCATAGCGATAGCGGGAGTGTTAGCAATAGCGGCGGTATTTTTTATTCTGAGTTTTACGGATTTGCCCACGTTTGAAGAACTAGAGAATCCGCAATCAAAGTTAGCCACCAATATTTACGCAAGTAATGGAGAAGTCTTAGGAAGATATTTTATCGAAAATCGTGTGCCTGTGACTTATGACGAACTTTCGCCAAACTTGGTCAACGCACTGATTGCCACTGAAGATTTGCGTTATTACCGGCATTCGGGTATTGATGCGAGGGGTTTGGCGCGGGCTATAGCTTTTATGGGTACTAAAGGTGGGGCGAGTACCATCACGCAGCAGTTAGCTAAGTTACTTTATACGGATAGAACGGCTAGGAATATTGTCGATAGGCTTTTTCAGAAGCTAAAGGAGTGGATTACTGCCGTAAAACTTGAACGTAGCTATACCAAGGAAGAAATAATGGCGATGTATCTCAATAAGTTTAGCTTTATCAATGGCGCTTATGGGATTAAGGCAGCGTCGGAGACCTATTTTGGAAAAGGTCAGGACTCTTTACGTTTGGAAGAAGCGGCGGTATTGGTTGGGATGCTTCAAAATCCCGCACTATACAATCCTTTAAAACGACCGGAGAGAGTCATTCAGCGACGTAATGTTGTCTTGCATCAGATGCTCAAATATGGTAAGATATCCCAAGCAGAGTATGACAAAACCATTGCGCTTCCGCTAAATATGACCAAGTTTAATCGATCCAATCACACCGATGGACCTGCGCCTTATTTTAGAATGGAAATGAGCAAGGATGTCAATCGAATATTAAAGTCAAAAGCCGTTAAAAAAGCCGATGGTACTCCCTACAATATTTACAAAGATGGCTTGAAGGTCTATACAACGATTGATCCGGTCATCCAGAAATATGCGGAAGAGTCTGTCGTCAAAAAGATGGGCCAATTACAAAAAAAATATTGGGCTGTATGGAAGAAAGATGACCCTTGGACTTACATCGACCCGGAAAAAATAAAAAGAGCAAAAGAAGAAGGGGAAGAGTTGGATGAAGAAATGCTCCTGAAAATCCGCTCCGATGCTTTGCGGAAGTTAATTACCCAAAGTAAACGATACGGCAGACTGAAAAATAAATATTTGGCCAAAATTGTCGCCAAAATTGAAAGCAGTCATAAAGGGCTGGTGCTAAAAGATTATGATATTGACCGAATGGTCAAAGAAGCTAAGGAGCCCGGCTACCTCAAGACGCTAAAGAAAGCAAAACTGGCTTCTGCCGATAAAATAGCCCTTTATCGAAAGATCATGAAGTCGGACAGTTGGATGACTCTTTTGAGTCAGGCTAGAAAGTTAGAAGAGGAAGCAAAGTCAGCTTTCGCTAAAAAAACAAAAATGAAAGTCTTTGCTTATAATCAGCAGATGGAAAAGGATACCGTGATGACACCATTGGATTCTATTCGGTATCATCGGATGATTTTGCAGACGGGTTTATTGGCGGTAGAGCCTTCTACCGGATTTGTCAAAGCATGGGTAGGCGGGGTTGACCACAAGTATTTTAAGTATGACCATGTTCGGATAGACCGTCAGGTGGGATCAACATTTAAGCCATTTGTCTATTCGACGGCTATTTTACTACAAGGTGTTTCTCCGTGTTTTAAAGTGGATGATGTCCCACAGACTATTAGTCCCGGCGAAGGTAGTTTTCATTTGGAAAAAGATTGGACACCTAGAAATGCGAATAATACCTACACCGGGGAGTCGCTTACGCTAAAAGACGGATTGAAGAAGTCTAAAAATACCGTTTCTGTCTTTTTGATGAAGCAGCTAGGCAGCCCTATGCCTGTTGTGAATTTGGTGGATAACATGGGTATCAGTAAAAAAGCTAAACGGAAAAACGGAATGTATCGTATCCCAAGATCTCCTTCCATCGCTTTGGGTGCTGTTGATCTACAGGTCTGGGAAATGACCGGAGCTTATACTACCTTTGCCAACAATGGGGTCTTTGTGCGTCCGGTGACCATTACGAAAATTGAAGATAAAAACGGCAAACTCCTCTATGAGTACATGCCCGAAGAACGGTCTGCACTACCGGCTAACGTCAACTATGTCATGATGGAAATGTTGCAGTATAATCTTTCCGGTTTGTCTGCATTTCATGGCATCAAAAGCCACGTCGGTGGTAAAACGGGAACGACAAACGGGTATTCTGACGGTTGGTTTATGGGGGTTACCCCTAATTTGGTCGTCGGCACTTGGGTCGGTGGAGAAGATCATTGGATTCATTTTAAGACGATTAGTAATGGAGCGGGGTCTAAAATGGCTAGACCTATTTTTGTTGATTTGCTCCGAAAATTAGAGAAAAATCCGGAAGTTTATGACGTCAAGGCCAAGTTTAAACGACCAAGCGGAGACATCGGCATAGAGCTGGATTGCTCCAAATATGTAGATCCTAGCGGTGGCGGAGATGAATTTTTTGATGATATCGAAAGCAAGAAGGATTCGGTCAAAAGTAATGATGGTTTTGGAGACGATCCTTTTGGAGATGACGAGACTTAATTAGGCGGTACGTTGTAGAGATGCCCTTTTTTAGGTGGGGCCGGTATAAGGTTTGAACCAGATAAACGACTGGTGGGAATAAATATACTAGGTGTTTTGTTCAATAAAACGGTACTGAAAACGAAAACCCTAATTCACGCAGCTTCGGTCTCCTAGTATAGACTTCTGTCTAACCGATAGGCTCTGTTGTTAACAAAAAAATATTCATGAAGAGTCCCCTACTTTTAGCATGGTACGTGCTTATATCTATTGTGTTTTTTCAGTGTATCCCTCCTTCCGAAGAAGATCCGGGAGAGATTAATGTAAAGTTTGGGGATGAAAATCTTCGTCATGTCATTGATTTGGCGGATAGGCAATTGAAAGATAGTCTTTTAATTTATCTATCTAGTGAGTCTCCGACGATGCGTTACTATGCCTTAAAGGGTTTCGCAGCGATGAAGGACTCTACGGCTTTAGATGAAGTCGCAGTCTTGTTGGATGATCCGATTGAAGAGATACAGTCGTTGGCTGCTTATACTATTGGTTTGATGGGGACACAAGCCGGAGAAAAGTATTTGATGAACGCTTTCATTAGTTCTGACACCGTGAGTGCGCGTCGTCCCCCTAATGAATGGGTTTTAGAAGCTTTGGGTAGATGCGGGAGTAAAGATGTCTTGGACAACTTAGTTGCAGTAACTACTTTTTTGCATCGGGATACTGCTTTAGTAAATGGGCGCAGCAAGGCGATATATCGTTTTGCCTTACGGAAAATGGTAATCCCCGAAGGTACCAAGTTAATGTTGCAAGTCGCGACCGATCGAAGATTCCCACCCGTTGCCAGGTTGTATGCAGCGGCTTATTTAGGCCGTGGCCGTTCAATTCAGTTTGATGCCAATGAATCCCACAAACTCTTAAAGGCTTTTACGAAAGGTACAGACCAAGAAAAAATCTTTTTTGCGCAAGCCATCAAAAAAACAACAGATTCAACATCACTTAGCTTACTAAAAAATAAACTGTCTATTGAGAAGTCTCCTAGTGTAAAGGCGAGTATTCTAAATGCATTGGAAAATATGCGATATGATAAGGTGAAGTTTACTTTTTTTGATGCGCTTGCTTCTAAAGAACCGGAAGTAAATATCCTTGCTAACGAATGGATTGTAAATCATGGTACTCGACAAGATGCCTTTGAGTATTATCAGATGTCCAAGGATACTTCTTATTTGCCTATGTCTAGGGTTGCGCTGTTAACGGCCGGCCTAAAGAATGTTTATCGGCTCGATACCATCCATCTGCGCGCTATTAATAGGCATTTGCGAAATATTTTTGCCACTTCCAAAGACCCTTATGTCAAAGCAAGTGCATTGCGTGGCTTGGCAGAGTTTCCTTGGAATTACAAGTTTATTAAAAGAGAGTCTGTGGCTTCTGACTATAAAGTGGTGCAGGTGGCGGGTTTAGAAGCCTTGGATCAATTGTTAAGAAGTGAGAATTATCTGAAGTCGGTAGGTACTTTCCGGAAGGGGATGAAAGCAGATTTGGCTAGGTTTTTTATGGAAGCGATTGAGTCGGGCGATGTCGGGAAGCGGGCGGCTGCTGCGGTTGCACTTCGAAATGATGACCCCGAGTTTAGGTCGTTGGTGTCTGACACCGCGACGATATTTCGCCTAAAAATGGCCGTCTATGGCACTCCCAAAGATATAGAGTCGCACAATGAAATACTGAAAACTATTTCAGAGATTAAGGGGACAGCCTATGAGCCGATTGAGCCCGTCTATAATCACCCAATAGATTGGACACAGTTGGATGATTTGAGCGATGAAACGAAAGTAATTATGTCCACAAGTCGTGGAGATATTGAAATAATGCTTTTTGCGGAAGATTCACCCGGGACGGTGGCCAACTTTATAAAGGAAGCAAGACGAAAATATTATAACAATAAGACTTTTCATAGAGTAGTGCCTGCTTTTGTAATACAAGGTGGTTGCCCGCGTGGAGATGGTTATGGTTCGTTGGGTTATACTTTGCGTTCAGAGTTTTTTCCGTATAACTATGATGATGCGGGTTTTGTAGGCATGGCTTCCGCAGGAAATCATACCGAAGGTGTTCAGTTTTTTATCACACATACGGCAACCCCGCATTTGGATGGCAATTATACGATTTTCGGAAAGGTGATAAAGGGGATGGATGTGGTTCACAAAGTTGGTGTGGGCGATCAGATATTGACAGTTAATTTTGAGAACTGAGTCGTTTTCTTTGAACTGGTTGTCTTAGGAACACGCCCAAAATAAATGTACTTTTTATGTGGCTTCTTTTGTGATTATTCTGCGTTGCTCATCACTCAGGTAGCCCTGTTACTATCGCTCTTCCCGCCTTGTCTAATCCCAAAATAATCTCACCTAACTAAGTACATTTATTCTGATTGTGTCCCTTATTTTAATTGTCGTAAAAAGGGTGTTTTATGCCAAAAAAACTGCAGGTGCTTAAAAGTCTAGTTGCTTTCCATGTATTTTAAGCCACCTTTCTTTTTCTTTATAATTCGGCATGACATTGGCCACTATTGCCCAAAATCTAGGGGAATGATTGGCTTCTTTGAGATGTGCTAATTCGTGAATAATAACGTAGTCAACGACATCATCCGGAGCAAAAAGTAGTCTGGAAGAAAAATTTAAATTTCTTTTGCTAGAGCAACTGCCCCAATTAGAGTGGTTGTATTTGATTCGGATATTATTGATTTCTTCTTGAAAAAACTGATCATTTAGGGTGTCAACCCTTTTGGCAAATTCGGGCAAGGCGTGCTTGGAGATAAGTCGGCTAATTAATTTCTTGGCAGCTTTATGCCGATTGTCCGGAGAGTCTTGACTGGTAAGGTGAAGATGTATTTGATTTTCTTTGAGCTGGGCGTGGTGTCCTTTTTTGTCGGTGAGTTTAATAAATAGTGTGTATGTGATGTCCTTGAGTTGGATGGTGTCGCCGGTTTGATAGGTTTTTACGACAAAGCGTTCCTTAAGCTCCGGTTTTTTTTGAAAGACTCCGGAGACCCATTGTTTCGTAAGTTCAATCTGTTCATTAAGTTGTTTTTGGCTGATACCATAAGGCACTCGAAGATTGATGCTTTTTCGTGCAATAGAAAAACGAATGTCACGACGCCGTTCAACCCATACGTCTAAAGGAAGGGTCATTCCATCTACTTTGATTTGTATTTTTTGCTTCAAAATTAGAATTTACGGTAACTGCTTAGGCACTCCTGTTTTAGGAAGGTGTTCGTTGTATCTGCCTATGTCGGCAGACAGGGCACCATTTTTTAATGAGTAGCAAAAATAAGGCACGCCTTACTTCTGCTACTGTTTTATGGCACATAAATCGTCAAGATGTCCTTATCCTGTACAACCAACGATTTAAATTAACCTTTTCTATTGGCAAAGTCAGCCATTAAATCAGTTAGGACTTTAACGCTAGATCTTGGCATGGCATTGTAAATGGACGCTCGGAAGCCACCTACTGAACGATGACCTTTGATGCCCACGATGCCATTTGCTTCGGCTTCCGCCAAAAAATCACTTTCCAAGTCAGGGTTGGTTATTTGGAAGGTGACATTCATCAAAGAGCGGTCTCTCTTGTTGGGGATGTTGGGTGTAAAAAGCGGATTGTTGTCTAGCTCTGTATATAATAGCTTCGCTTTAGACTTATTTAGTCGTTCTATTTTTTCAACCCCTCCCTTGGCTTTAAGCCAATTTAGCGTAAGCATACTTACGTAAATAGGAAAGACAGGTGGAGTATTAAACATTGAATTTTTTTTGACGAAAGTCTCATAGTTTAGCAAAGTGGGGATTTGTCGTTGGACTGTGCCAAGCATATCCTCTCTCACGATGACGACGGTAACACCGGCGGGGCCTAGGTTCTTTTGGGCACCGGCATAGATGAGTCCAAATTTTTCAATGTCTATTGGTCTGCTCAAAAAGTCAGAAGACATGTCGCAGACGATGGGTAGGTCTCCTTTCGGAAAATGGTGTATCTGCGTCCCAAAAATGGTATTGTTGCTTGTTAAGTGAAGGTACTTTCCTTTTTTGGGCATTTTGTACTTGGGGATATAGTTGAAGCCTTTGTCTTTGGAGGAGGCTAACTCGACTAAGTGTCCAAAGTGTTGGGCCTCTGCGATGGCTTTGGTGGACCAGGTGCCGGTATTGACGTAATAGGCGGTCTCCTCCTGGTTGAGTAAGTTCATGGGAACCATGAAGAACTGTGAACTGGCTCCTCCTGTTGTAAAGAGTACGTGATAGTTGCTTGGGAGGTGCAGTAATTCTTTGATTAGGGCTTCGGCGTTTTCAATAACTTCTGAAAAGCCTTTGGAGCGATGAGAGATTTCAAGGATAGAAAGTCCGGAGTTGTTGAAATTGAGTGCGCCTTTAGCCGCTTCCTTGATTACTTCTTTGGGAAGGATGGCCGGGCCGGCGTAAAAGTTGTGCATTTTCATAATGGCTGGATTTTAAAAGCAGTATTAATAAGAAGGAAGGTTTGTCACAAGGTAAGGTGCTGTAAAATACAACTCCAAAAAATTACTTGCGTATTCGATCAATAAGTCAGAGTGTTTTTCTTAGCATCTTTCGATGAAAAAAGGAAATGCAAAATTAGCGATTAATTCTATTAAATTTTTGGTTGATGTGAATTAAAAATAGTTCCCGCGATAGAAAAAGGCCATTTTGCTCGATTAAAGCTTGATGGGAGGAGAGATAAGGATGGTAAGTTGTTGGTAGATAGGATGTTGGAAAAATTGTGTGTATGACGATTAATGAAGTAGGTATAATTTTTTTGAAAAAAAATAAAGAGTTAATTTGTTGATAATCAATTAGTTGTGATTTTTTGAAAAAAAAGTTATTAAGAATGTCGTTAAAAGCTTGCGTGGTAAGTTAAAGTGCTCTATCTTTGCAATCCCTTAGCCGAAGGGCTAAGTGTGAAAAAAGAAAAAGTTCATTGACAGAGGAAAAGAATATTAGAGAGGCCCGTTGAAGATAATTCAACTATGGAGAGTTTGATCCTGGCTCAGGATGAACGCTAG
>JANTGI010000164.1 GCA_024762995.1 Saprospiraceae bacterium
CATTTACGTTGAATAATGGTTCGGCAGGTGGCGGAGCAGTGGCCATCGTCATCACAGACAACCAAGCAGGTGGCGATACCGAAAATGTAACGATTACTGACCCAAATACCTGCTCCAATAACTCCAATATCACGGATGGTGGACATGTGGATGCGAATGACCAATGTAACGACCCCGGCACTCCTGGTGACCCAACAGATGATTATATTACTTTTGAGTTGAATCCAACGGGCTACAACCTAGCGGCTGATTATACGGTAACGGTACCGGCCGGCTATACGGTCAGTCCTGCCACAGGCAATTACGGAGTAGCAACCACATTTACGTTGAATAATGGTTCTGCAGGTGGAGGAGCAGTGGCCATCATCATCACAGACAACCAAGCAGGTGGCGACACAGCAAATGTCACTATTACTGACTCAAATACTTGTTCCGGAGAATCCAATCTCACAAGTACTGGTCTTGCCAATACTGCTTGCGATAATAATAGCACGCCTGGCGACCCCACGGATGATAAAATTCTGTTTGATTTATCTCCTCAAGGTTTTAATCTTGGATTGGATTATTCTGTGATTGTTCCTTCAGGTTATTCCGTGACACCGAGTACAGCAAATTATGGCATATCCAGCAGTTTTGAATTAGGTGCGATGTCGGCCGGTGGGGGAGATGTTTTTGTCCAAATCGTAGATAATCAAGTTGGTGGCGATACCATCAGTTTTACTTTGGCCGACCCTGGAACTTGCTCGAACGAAAGTAATATTATTGACAACGGATTGGCAAATGTGAATTGTGAAAATAACCTAACACCCGGTAATCCGACGGATGATTATATTAGTTTTGATTTGACGCCGATCGGCTATAATTTGGGCACGGAATATACGGTGACAGTGCCGATGGGCTATACGGTGACTCCATCAGTCGGCGTGTTTGGAACCAATACCACCTTTCATTTCTCTTTGCAAAATGGGTCGGCCGGAAATGGTCAAGTTCTGATCACGATTCATGATAATCAAAATAATGGTGATGATTTTTCTTTTATGATGATGGATCCCGGGACTTGTTCCGAAGAAAGTAATATTACAAATACTAATTTGCAGAATGTAGCTTGTAATAATAACGGTACACCCGAATGGATTTATGATGATTATATTTCTTTTGAATTAAACCCGGAAGGATTTAATTTAAGTGCAGATTATTCGATTGTTTTGCCGGAAGGCTATAGCATTAATCCGATGGGTGGAATGTATGGAGATACGACCTATTTTGAGTTGATGAATGGTTCGGCCGGTGGGGGAGATGTTGTCTTGCAATTGGTTGATAATCAAGAAGATGGAGATACTGTTGACGTGTTGATTGTAGATCCGAATATCTGTTCTGTCAAACCGGATATCGTTATTACAGATACGGTGATTGTGAATTTAGATACAGTGACTTATTGCGTAGATACTACGATTTTACCCGGTAATATTACGAATATAGAAGATGTCTGCCTTACGGAAAATGGGGAGTATGTAGAATTTTCGATTGATACGGCTAATCTTTGTGTGACCTATCTTGGCGTTGAATTTTCGGGAACGGATACGATGTGTTTGCAACTGACGGATAGCTTGGGGCATGTCGATACCATTGAGTTTAATATTACTTGTATTTCGCCGCCTTCCGGTGAATGTGTGTCGGATTCTATTTTTATTAATCAGACGTTGTATTATTGTGTGGATACCAATCAATTGGCGGGCAATATAGTTCGATTTGAGAATATCTGTGAAGATTCTACTTTCGTAAAATATGACTTAATCGATTCTAATTTTTGCGTAAGCTATACCGGACGGGCATTGGGTGATGGGAGTGCGTGTATTGTGATAACTGATGAATATGGGATAACAGATACGACTTATTTTTGCACGGAAGTGGTGCCCTACACGGGGCTTCCGGAAGCCATAGATGATGAGTTTTGTGTCCTGATGAATAGCTCTAAAGTTTATGACATTTTGGATAATGATGGGACTTGGGGAGGCGTTGATTCGCTATATATTTTGAATCCTCCGCAGTATGGCCAAATAGAAATTAATCCGGACCTGACGATCACCTACACGCCCAGTCAGAATATTTGTGAGCGAGATGATGAAGTGTTGTATGAATTTTGTAATCCCAACGGTTGCTCGTCTGCGATCATTCATATTTGTATTGAATGTGAAGACATAGTTATTTTTACGGCTGTTTCCCCCAATAGCGACGGGGTCAATGATGAATTTTACATATCTAATATTGAGAAGTACACCAATAATGAATTGACTATTTTTAATCGCTGGGGAAATGTCGTTCACCACACGCATTCCTACCGCAATCACTGGGGCGGAAAATGGCGAGATAAGTATCTCCCCGATGGCACATACTACTATCTTTTACAGCTGAATGATGAAGAAAATCGGGTGTTTAGTGGGTATTTGCAGATAAGCCGGTAGTATTTTGTTAAACTTGCTAAGGGATGGTAGCCCGGCAACCAGTCCCGATGGCTAACGGGAGAGCAACGTAGTATAATCACAAAGAAGCCGCATAAAATGGACATTTATTCTGATTGTGTCCCTTCATTTGGATGTGCCTTTGTCGCTGCGGTAGCAACAACGCTTACGGAAATGCACAATATTTATGAAAAAACTTCATTTGGATGTGCCTTTGTCGCTGCGGTAGCAACTCGTAAATACTTGTAAGTATTTGTAAGTACTCCTAAGTACTAATATGGGGCTACAAAAAGTAGCAAAGTCAAGCTAAGGCAGCATAAAACGCAGATACGGTATCTAATGGCAAATTGAACAAATTAAAAAAAGCCATTATGAGACGTTTAACTTTCTTATTCATTTTTATTTCTTGTAGTTTTTTTGCGAAAGCTAATGATGTGCACGTACCACCACCGACAGCACCAGAGATTCATGTCGATCCCGACACGCTATTTACGCTTGATTGTTATAAAACATCAGTGGAGGTATATGGATATTCCCCTGACACCAATGTCGTTTTTCAATGGATGTTGCCGGACAGTTCATTAGTCGATAGCAATTTTCTAGTCATTTATGGAGGGGGCACTTATGTGTTAATCGGGACAGATACTAGTACAAATGAATACGCCATACAAAAAGTAAAAGTCTTTGAAAATTATTCATTGCCCAATTTTTATGTGAATCAACCCAATTATCCCGCTTTGTGTGGGGATACCATTACGGTTGATGTTGATGGGGCCGCATCATATCATTGGCTTACTCCTTATGGGCAGATATCTTCTCAAGATTTGATTATTTATGAGTCTGGTAATTATATCTTGTTTGTGACCGATTGGTCTTCCGGTTGTAAATCCAGTTATCTTGTGGAAGTCACTCAAGATTGCCATTTTGGGAAGGTGACAGGCACCTTTTTTTATGACTATAACCAGAATCAAATTCGAAGCCCCGACGAACCATTGCTCACGGGGCCAATTGCTCAAAAGGTGGATGTAAGCCCTAGTAACGAAACATTGTATGCACCTTTCGGCAAATATTATAAATATATGGCCATGGGGGTAATGTATGATTACAACTGGCAAGTCGATCCGAATTGGCAGTTAACCACCAATAATGCGATGGTAAGCGTACCCGGTTCTCCCAATACCTTAACGGAAATTGAATATGGTCTTTATCCGACTGCCCAGCATCATGCCATGAAAATTATTATGCCTTATGAAAAGCCAAGGTGCAACACCGAAGTGAGTTTTACTAATTGGATAAAAAATATTGGTACTTATCCGGAGCATGGAAAGATAGTTGTAACTTATGATACTTTATGCACCTTTGTTTCTTCTGATGGAAGCCATAATCTTGCACAGCATGAAATCACTTGGGACTATGCCGAAATCTTACCACTGTATGATCGTTACGAAGGATTAATGACCTTCTTAATGCCTGATGAGACCTACATCGGTACTGAGTTACATTTTTTGGCGAAAGTCTATATCAATCAAAATGGGGCAGAAGTTTTGAAAGATACGTACTCCTTTTCTCCTGCTGTGCACTGTGCTTTTGACCCCAATGATAAGCAGGTAATGCCTGCCGGTGTCGGGGAGCAACACTTGACTTTGTTTGGTGAAGATCTCCACTATCGTATCCGATTTGAGAATGAAGGAAATGCCGATGCTGTTCGGGTTGTGGTTACCGATGAGCTTGATAATAACCTGAATACCAATACTTTAGAAGTAGTTAATGCAAGTCATTCTGTGCAGCCAAGTTTGAGAGATGGGATGATTCAATTTGAATTTGATTCTATTTTTTTGGCACCCGGAGCGAGCGGTTTTGTGGAGTATGTCATTAGCCCAAAGCCCGGTTTGCCGGAGTTGACTAAAATTGAAAATACCGCCAAAATATATTTTGATAATAATTCGCCAATAGTGACGAATACGACATGGAATACATTAACGAGTGCCATCCCTTATGCCGATTTGGCGGAAGCCTGTGTCCCCTTTACGGTGCATTATCGGGCGGATGCACTCACAGATGTAAATTGGAGTTTCCCGGGTGGCACTCCGACTGTTTCGCAAGAGAAGGAAGTCGAAGTTACCTATCAGACCAAAGGAGAATATGAGACTAAATTAAACTTTAACGGAGTCAGTTTAGCTGTGCCGGTGACAGCCTATGATGTGCCGGAAGCCGATTATAATTTTTCCATTAACGAGCAGCACCTTGCGGAAATGGAGAATCAGAGCCTAGAAGCGGAAACTTATTTTTGGGATTTTGGGGATGGCAGCACTTCTACGGAAGAAAATCCAATTCATGAATTTTTGGCCAATGGCGATAGTTATGACATCGTTTTAGTGGCCGGTAATCACTGTGGGTTTGATACCATTAGCAGAAATCTAATTATCGTAGGTGTTGATGATTTGGATGATTCCTTTGGTTTTGGCTTGTATCCTAATCCTAATTCCGGTTTGTTTCATATTCAAGCAGATGCCCATCAAACGGTTGATATGGAACTCCAAATTTGGGATATATTAGGTCGCCAAGTTCATCATCAAACATGGACTCCAAGAAGTCGACTAAAAACACCGATAGATGTGACCTATTTGGCGAAAGGACTTTACCATTATTCATTTACTGCCGGTGAAAAGCAGCGACATGGAAGTTTCTCTGTGGAGTAATTCGCCATGTCGGGAAAACAGGGCGGAGACGTAACGGTTTTACGATTTAGCGAGCTGTCCGAGCAAAAGCGGAACATAGGGTGGTTGGCTAATGGGCATGATTTTAACCCAAAAAACTGCCCATTAGTCAGCCATAAACTCTTGGCACAGTTGCTACACCAACTTTCCGCTGTTCCAGACCAAATAAGCCTTAACCCAACTTGGCTATTACGGAAAAAAATCATCTATTTTTCTTGTTTTTCGTGTTATTTTATGCCAGCAAAAACACAAAAAGTGCTGATATATAGGGTTGGATGTTTTTTGATGCCCATTTGTAGTGATGTACGGGTGTTGTATATTTGAATTAATAGTTGTGTCTTGGCCGGATGAACAGTCAGATGAACTTTTAAACAGCCTAGTGCGAAGGTTATGAGTATCAGGACTAGATATTTCCTACAAAATTATGCGGAGTAATTCGTCGCAATTCATTTTTGACTGCTTCCGGAATAGGCAATTCACCAATAAAAAAGTAGATATCGTTGGCGGTGATAGTAGATTTGCCGCGGGTCAATTTTTTGAGTGCTTCGTAGGGTTCGGGATATTTTTCACGCCGAAGGATGGTTTGGATGGCTTCTGCGACAATAGGCCAATTATTTTCTAAGTCATCCCATAGTTTTTCCCGGTTAAGTTCTATTTTTGAAAGACCTTTGAGCAGAGATTTGATGGCAATAATGGTATGTCCGAACGGAACGCCCATATTACGCAATACGGTACTATCGGTTAGGTCCCGTTGGAGTCGGGAGATGGGGAGTTTTGCCGCAAGGTGACCAAAAATGGCATTGGCCAAACCCAAATTTCCTTCTGCATTTTCAAAATCAATTGGATTTACCTTGTGGGGCATGGCGGAAGAACCGATTTCTCCTTCTATCGTTTTTTGAGTGAGATAATTCATGGAAATATACTGCCACATGTCTTTCGACAAATCCAAAAGGATGGTATTTATGCGCTGGATACCTTGAAAGATGGCGGCCAAATTATCATAATGAGCAATCTGCGTGGTATAATGTTGGCGATTGAGTCCCAAGTACTCGGATACAAAACTATCCGCAAAACGATGCCAATCTATATCGGGATAGGCGACGTGATGGGCATTTAGGTTGCCCGTGGCGCCACCGAATTTGGCGGTGATGGGTATGGATTTTAGGAGGCGGAGCTGATTGGATAATCTTTCGATAAAAACCTGAATCTGCCAACTTGCAGTCGTCGGCGTGGCAGGTTGTCCATGGGTATGAGCGAGCATGGAAGCTCCGTGCCATTTTTGCGCAAGCCCAGTAAGGCGTTGTAAGAGCTTGTTAATCAAAGGATAATAAATATCTTCTAAAGCATTTTTGAGTAGAAGTGGAATCGCCGTATTATTGATGTCTTGGGAAGTAAGTCCGAAATGAATAAATTCTCGATCCGACGAAAGGCCCATCTCATCTAATTTTTGCTTCAAAAAATACTCGACAGCCTTAATGTCATGGTTGGTGGTTTCTTCAATTTTTTTGATTTCTTGCGCATCCCGGACGGTGAAGTCTTCGAAAATATCATTAAGATCATCGATGCGACTTTCGTCAAAATCCTTTAATTGCGGAAGCGGGTATTGGACAAGGGCAATAAAATATTGAATCTCCACAAACAGCCGATAGCGAATCAAGGCATATTCTGAGAAGTATTCGATGAGTTCCTGCGTTTTGGTGTAGTACCTGCCGTCGATAGGTGAAATTGCTTTTAGCATGGCCCGTATTATTGATCGTTATCTAATTCTTTTAGTTCCTGTTTCCAGTCCACTCTTGCGAGAAAAATAAGGATAAAGCCCCCCATGGACATCAGCAGCTTGAGTATAAATCCAAGCATCGGACCTTTAAAATCCAGCCAATTGAGAAAGGAGAATTTAGCTCCGAAAAGCATTAAAATCAAGGACAAAATGCCCAAACCGGCCATAAGGAAACCGACGATGGTGAGTAGGGTTGTTTTTCTCATGTAGCAAAGATACAAAAAGATTGTGTTTTGTGGTATGAACCGTCGTCAGGCGTGTGTATGACATATTGAACAAGTTTCAAGATTTCGGTTCATACTTGCTCCATAGGAGTGACATCTTTGTAGCCCGCAACGTAGTGGAGGGATAAAAGCACACCCCAATCGCAAGTCATAGCAGGTTATTTTCAAATTTCAAGCTCCATAGGAGCGAAATCTTTGTAGCCCTAGAATATTGTTTCTGTGCAATCTGTTATTCACACAAAAAAAGCGGAGCACCTAAATAGTTGTAATACGGTCAATTCTAGCTCCATAGGAGCGACATCTTTATAGCCGCAACGTTAGTGGCGGGATAAAAGCACACCCCAATCGCAAGTCATAGCAGGTTATTTTCAAATTTCAAGCTCCATAGGAGCGAAATCTTTGTAGCCCTAGAATATTGTTTTGGTGCAATCTGTT
>JANTGI010000165.1 GCA_024762995.1 Saprospiraceae bacterium
GCCCGCCTGCAACGGGCAGGCCCGCCTGCAACGGGCAGGTTCAATTGAAAAAAACAGTCCTAATGGTTAGTGGGTCAATCATGATAAAAAAGAGATATGGAAAAACAACCCAATAATCCATTGCACGGGGTCAAGTTGGTGACCATCTTGGAAAAGCTGGAAGGCTACTATGGATATGAAGTCCTAGCCGATAAAATCCGCATCAGATGTTTTGAGCATAATCCTAGTCTTAAATCCTGTCTTAAATTTTTGCGTCGAACTCCTTGGGCACGAAGAAAAGTCGAAGATTTGTACGTAAGGACGTTTTGTAGGTCATCATGACGGTGATGTCTAGGCAAAATAGGCTTTGGGCGTCAAAAACGTAACACTTCAACAGAAATTTTACTATTGTTCAAAAACAAATTGAACGATATTGGCACCCATTTCCAGGGCCAATTTTCGCAGGGCTTCGGGGTCTTTGTGTACTTCCCAATCTTCCCAGCCGTCTCCCAAATCACATTGGTAATCATAAAAACAGACTAAACGCCCTTCCCAAATGAGCCCAAAGCCTTGAGCCGGTTTTTTGTCATGTTCGTGGATTTTGGGTAAGCCGTTAGGGAAGTCAAAGGCTTGGTGATAGATAGGGTGATTGAATGGGAGTTCCACAAAGTCTAATTCAGGAAAGACCCTTTTCATCGCCAGCCGAACGAATTTGTCCAGGCCATAGTTGTCTGATATTTCTAAAAAACCACCCCCAATTAAGTAATTACGTAGGTTTTCGGCTTCTGAATCCGAAAAGATAATATTTCCATGTCCGGTAATATGAACAATAGGGTAGGCGAATAACTCTGCACTTCCGACATCCACAGTGGCGTAGTCCGCATCCAGACTAGTGCCCAGGTTGGTATTGCAAAAATTAGATAAATTTTTCAAGGAAGTGGGGTTGGCGTACCAATCTCCGCCACCACTATATTTTAGTAAGCCCAGTTTCATCGTGGGCATCTGAGCTTGCGCAAAAATTGAGAAAAAAAGACCAAAAGCGATAAAAAAATACTTCATTGTTTATTATTTTGGGCTAAGCGAAATGCTGCCGCGACAAAAATACCGGCGGTTTCAGTTCGTAATCTGCTTGTTCCTAGTGTCAAACCGATAAACCCTTTGGAGATGGCCAATTCGTATTCGGCCGTTGAAAAATCCCCTTCCGGTCCTATTAGAACGATGGTTTGGGTTTCATGTTTTGATATTTCAGAAATATCTACCGAAGGGCCATCTCCACAATAGGCGATGTATTTGTGGGTATATTTTGTCGCAAGACCATCAAGAAAGTCTTTAAAAGGAGTTAAGTCATCCAAAATGGGCATAAAAGCATTCAAAGATTGCTTGGTAGCGGCGAGGATGACTTTTTCCAGGCGTTCTTTTTTGATGATCTTCCTTTCGGAATGTTTGCACAAAATGGGAGTGATTCTCCTAATTCCTAGTTCGGTAGATTTCTCTAAAAACCACTCTAACCGGTCTAAATTTTTGGTGGGAGCGATGGCGATGTGAAGGGAGGAAGCAGGAGGGTGTTTGACTATTTTTTCGATTCGGACGATGGTCGATTTCTTGTGTATTTCATCAAATATTCCTTCTCCGATGGTTCCTTTTCCGTCTATCAAACGAGTCGGCTGGCCTAGTTTTTTGCGTAGCACCCGAGCGGCATGGTGGGACTCACTTTCCGGTAGCTGGCAAAGCCCGATTTTAATGTCTTGACAATAAAATGTATCCATATCTATTCTACTGTTTTGGGAGAAAGGCTTTTAAAGTTTGGGTTGATGCAGCCAGTCGATAAGAATCATTTTGATGGATTCATACATATTCGGGTAGAGATTGGGTATTTGGCTAGGGGCTACCCATTCGGCTTTTTCGATGTCTTCTTCGGTTTGTGGGGTTAGGGGTTGATTGGGTGCTTCCATCTTAAACCAGTAGGTTCTTTTGAGGATGCGTTTATTTTTTTTATTGCGGTAAGTATGGTATGTGATGCCGAGTAACTCATTGGTTATTAAGTTTTTAATCCCGGTTTCTTCTTCGACTTCGCGTTGGGCGGTTTCTCTGGGGATTTCTCCTTTTTCCATTTTGCCTTTCGGCAAATCGTAGGTTTTTAAGCGATAGATGATGAGAATTTCGTCCAATTCATTGGTAACTAAGCCGCCGGCCGCTTCGATAATCTTGTATTTTTTAGCAAAATATTTGAAACGTTTTTCCGGTTCTTTTCCCGCAAGGTACATGGCGTCAAAACGGTCAGATTTTTCGATCATATCCACACAGTTAGTGGCCAGTTTACCACCGGTCATGTCGTGATAAATAGGTTCTTTTTCTTGATCTAAGCCTTTGGGTATTTCGATTTTTTCGACAAAATGCAAAGGCGTGTCATTGATAAAAACAGTGTACATGATGAATGATTCGACAATTAGAGAAGATGGATTTGGGGCTCAATGTAAGGAGTAATTGGTGAATGGAAGAATTTTTAGGTGATATTTTTTTGGTACTTATTGGTGTCTGCCTGTGGTGACGATTTTGGAATCTGATTGGTTGGAAGGTTGATGTTTGTTTGGGGCGGTCATTTTGGGTAGGCTTTTTCAAAAAAAAGTAGAATACTTAGTATGTTTTTTGTGGTTTTGTCTAACTTTACCCCTCATTACCGTTTTCCGAAAGGCTTGATGGCATAAAATTGAAAATATGAGTATTTTAGATAAGAAATCCGAGACGTTCTTATATAGTTATTTGAACAATTATTCTCCTACCGGCTATGAGTCAAAGGGGCAAAAAATGTGGCTTGATTATTTGAAGCCTTACATTGATGATTGGCAATTGGACAATTACGGTACGGCCTACGGTATAATTAACCCGGGAAAAAAGTATAAAGTGGTTATTGAGGGGCATGCCGATGAGATTTCTTGGTATGTCAATTATATAAACGACAAAGGATTTTTGAGTGTCATCCGCAATGGAGGCTCTGATCCGGTTATTGCTCCTGCTAAGCGAGTGAATATATTTACAAAAAATGGTATTGTCAAAGGGATTTTTGGCTGGCCGGCCATTCATGTGCGAAAAGGTAAGGCCAAGGATTTTGAAGCCAGTATGAATAACATTTTTATTGATGTGGGTGCCAAAGATAAGGCCGAAGTGCTCAAAATGGGTATTCATGTGGGTAGTGTGGTGACTTTTGATGATGAACTGATGGAGTTGAATAATCAGTATTATGTGGGGCGTGCCTTGGACAACCGAGTGGGTGGTTTTTGTATTGCGGAAGTGGCCAGGATGATTAAAGAGCAAAAAATAGACTTGCCTTATTCGTTGTATATCGTCAATGCGGTGCAGGAGGAAGTAGGGTTGCGCGGTGCGCAGATGGTTACGGAGACTATTCAGCCTGATGTGGCGATTGTCGTGGATGTAACCCATGATACCAATACGCCTATGATGGATGCCAAGATACAAGGAGATGTGTGTGCAGGTAAAGGTCCTACAGTGACCTATGCTCCGGCTGTTCATAATACCTTGCGGGAGTTGATTATCAAAGCCGCCGAAGATAATCATATTCCATTTCAGAGAGAGGCATCTTCCCGGGTGACGGGGACGGATACGGATGCTTTTGCTTACTCGAATGGTGGGGTGCCTTCTGCCTTGATTTCTTTGCCATTACGTTATATGCATACGACGGTGGAAATGCTCCATCGGGAGGACATTATCAATACCACTAAGTTAATTTTTGAATCCTTACGGAAAATAGAAGGTGGGATGGATTTTCGTTATTTTTGATGGTTTTTTTTTCTTGTAGATTTTATTTTCCGCAGATATACGCAGATTTTTTTCCGCAGATATACGCAGATTTTCTTCCCGCAGATATACGCAGATTATTTCACGCAGATATACGCAGATTTTCTTCCCGCAGATTTTTTGGGTTCAATGAGAATTTGGGATTTATGAGATTAGCATGGATGGCTATGTGAAGTCGCCTTTGTCTTAGGTCTCTGATGCGGCCTTTATCCCATAATTTGATTGTAAATGTAAATAAAATGGTGGAAAACTTGAAAAGTTGATAAAAATTGACTAATTTTGTCAATGAAATAAATGTCAATTTATGAAGTTTTCAAAAATGATTCATGTAGCACGGGTTGAGCAGGGATGGACCCTTGCCGCTTTAGCCACTCGGATGTCTATTGATGCCGCCATTATTAGTAAGGTAGAGCGCGGGCTTCGTCGGGCGACGCGTGGGCAGGTAGGGCAGTTTATTGATGTGTTGGGGCTCTCGGAAAAAGATGCTTTTACTGCTTGGTTGAGTGATAAGATTTTGGCGGAATTGGAAGGAGAGCCATTTGCCATGGAAGCCTTTGTCGTTGCCGAAAAAGAAGTGAAGTATTTGCGGAAGCAGCAGCAAGATGAAGCTAGTCAATTACAGACCGGTTTTGATGGTTTGGTGACTCAACTGGATGAGCTTGCGAGCCAATGGAAAGCTAAAAAGCCTTTGGCCGGTATCCAATTAGAGAAACTCCAAGAGTACTTTAATGTGGCTTATACATATGATAGTAACAAAATCGAAGGTAATACCTTGACTTTGCAAGAGACGCATCTCGTTGTGAATGAAGGACTTACGATTGGTGGTAAGTCCATGCGTGAGCACCTTGAAGCAGTCAATCACCATGAAGCCATCGACTACCTTCATGAGCTTGCCCAAAAAAATGTCAAGATTTCCGAAAGGGTCATCAAAGAGCTTCATTATCTGGTTCTTAAAGGGATTGACCGGGAAAATGCGGGGCGTTATCGTACGGTTCCGGTCATTATCAGTGGGAGCGCGCATAAACCGCCGCAGCCTTATTTGCTTGCGCGAAAAATGGAAGAATTGATGGAGTTTTATGACGCAAAGAAGCAGGTGCTGCATCCGGTGATTTTAGCTGCTGAAATGCATTTGCGCTTGGTGACTATCCATCCTTTCATTGATGGTAATGGGCGGACTTCTCGTTTGTTGATGAATTTGATTTTGTTGCAAAATGGTTTTACCATTGCTAATCTCAAAGGAACTGACCAGGCTCGTTTGGCTTACTACCAAGCGCTCGAAAATGCGCAGGCTGATGAGGAACATAGGGATTTTTATCGCTTGATTCTGGAGGTTTGTGTGGAGTCTTTGGAAAGTCACTTGGAAATGGTCGGATGATTTTTTTGCCCTGATGCTTTGGTGTTGGGGCTTTTTTATAACCCCGCAGACCTGCCTACTGCCCGAATGAAGGTAGGTATTCGCAGATTTTAACTATTTGGAAGTTTAGGGATGATACCAGATTGCTAAGCTCGTAGCTTGCCTACCGATCAGGTAGGCTTGCGGAGAGATTGGTAAGCTGGACTTGTCGGGGAAAGAGTTTAGAAGTTTAGCACCCTTAGTGTTTTAAAATATCCCGCAGACCTGCCTACTGCCCGAAGAAAGGTAGGTATACGCAGATTTTCCGGCGCAGACTTGCCAATTGACCGAAGGAAGGTAGGTTTAGGTGGATTTTTGCTATTTGGGGGTGGGTGGATAGGTGGAAGCAGCTAAGTTTGGTTTTGGGGGGTCTTAAATTGAAAAATACAAAATAATGTCTATGAAAAAGATTGTTGGGTTGATTTTATTTGTTTTTGGATGGAGCTTGTTTGGCTTCGGGGCAAAATTTTATGTGGATCCGAATCAAGGGAGTATGTCTAATAGTGGGTCGAGTACAGCGCCATGGTCCACTTTGGCGGAAGTCATTAGTCAGCATAAAATTGAAAGCTATCATTATTCACCTTTGCCTTATTCGGCGAATAGTCAGTTGGTGGTTTTTGATCAGGGTGCGCCTGTTCAGGCGGGTGATACGCTTGTCTTGAGGGATGGACTGCATGGGGATATTGAGTTATTTGGGTATTATAATTCTTTGCCAATTTATGTTTTAGCGGAAGCGGAGCATCATCCTGTTTTGCGCACTTTGAGAGTAGCCGGTTGCCGACAATGGATTTTTAAGGGGTTGACTATTAGTTCTGAACCTTATGGGGATTATGCCAATAATATACTGGTGTCTATTGAGTCTCATAACTGGCATGGGCCTTGTGCACGGATAGAAGTGGCTGATTGTCAGGTGTATAGTACAGATAGTCCTTGGGTTAATGCGGATGATTGGGTGAATAAGGCTAGTGATGGATTTTTTGTGAGAGCAGATTCTATTTCTTTGATGGATAATCAAGTCAGAAATGTTTATTTTGGTATTGAGTTGATGGGGGATTATAATCAGGCTGTCGGCAATAGTATTGTTAATTTTGCGGGGGATGGTTCGCGAATTTTGGGGTCGCATAATCTTTTGGATGGCAATCTAATTAAAAATTGTTACAAGGTCGATGACAATCATGATGATGGTCTCCAGTCTTTTACGACGAATGGGTTGGTCGTCGATAGTAATATCGTCCGAAATAATATCATCTTGAATTACGATGATCCAAATCAGCCATTACTGGGGCCATTGCAAGGGATTGGTTGTTTTGATGGTTTTTTTCGGCATTGGGTGGTTGAAAATAATTTGATTGTTGTCAATCACTGGCATGGGATTTCTTTTTATGGTGCGATTGATTGTCGAATTGTTAATAATACCGTGTTGGATCCAACCCCGGCAACGAACCCCGGGCCTTCTTGGATTAAGATTACGGATAACAAAAACGGTATGCCGAGTTCGGGCTGTGTCGTGAAAAATAATGTGGCTAATAACTTCCAGATAGATGATGGAATAGCGACCAATAATATAACTTTGGCGACGTTTGCTGATTATCAAAATGAGTTTGTAAATCCTTCGGTTTATGATTTTAACTTATTGAGTACCAGTGCTTTAATTGATGGTGGGGATGCTTCGGTGGCACCGCCTTTTGACATCAACGGGACATCCCGGACAACCAATGGCTCCGGGCCTGATATTGGTGCTTATGAATATGATTATTTGGTGGGGACTTTGCCTGTTTTATCGGAAGAGAAGATTGTTGTTTCTCCGAATCCTGTGGTTGATTATTTGGATGTTATCGGGGAGGTGAAAGGGGATATTATGTTGTTTTCGGCTTCCGGTTTGTTGGTGCGTCAGACTAGTGCTACGGGGAGGGTGTCGAGGTTGGCTACGGCAGGTTTGCCTTCCGGTATTTATTATCTGGTCTTTCGGAGTGGTGGCTTGGGGAGATTGATGGTGGAACGGGTATTTGTGGGAGGTTAGGAGTTTGGGGGTTTAGGAGTTTAGGAGTTTAGGAGCCTGCCTGCCTACCGCTTCGCTTTTTAGGCGTCAGGCAGGTTGAGAAGTTGAGAAGTTTAGGAGTTGAGAAGTTTAGGAGTTTAGAAGTTTGGATTGGTTTAAAAAAAATCCCGCAGATATACGCAGATTTTTCCCGCAGACCTGCCTACTAACCGGAGGGAGGTAGGTATACGCAGATTTTAGCTATTTGGAAGTTTAGGGGATGATACCAGATTGCTAAGCTCGTAGCCTGCCTGCCGATTAGGTAGGCTTGCGGAG
>JANTGI010000166.1 GCA_024762995.1 Saprospiraceae bacterium
TCTGCGGGATATTTTTGATCGACTCTTTCCCTACAAGTCCAGCTTACCAATCTCTCCGCGAGCCTACCTAATCGGCAGGCAAGCTCCGAGCTTAGCAATCTGGTGCCGTCAACCTGCCTGACGCCTAAAAAGCGAAGTGGCAGGCAGGCAGGCTCCAAAACTCCAAAACTTCTCAACTCCTAAACTCCTAAACTCCTAAACTCCTAAACTCCTAAACTCCTAAACTCCTAAACTCTGCTAGAAAGCGGGTATTATAGAGAAGGATTTAAGATTTACGATATACGAATTATGATTTTTGAAGTGCTGCCGCAGCGACAAGTAAAATCAAGATTTTGTGGGTGAAAGGAGCCGGGGGATGGAGTCGCTAATCCGGCTAGACACTCCAAACCCTTAATTTAGTGCGTTTTAGGCGTACGCCGTTAATTTTGTCGATTAATTGTTGGGCGACGGAAGATTTTACCGCAAGGTAGGCACAATCTTGCTTGAGTTCAATGATGCCCAATTGTTCTTTATTGATGCCGCCTTGCTTAAAACAAAGTCCGGCTATATCTCCTTTTGAGATTTTATCGCGACGACCGCCTGAAATTCTGATGGTTGCCCAATCTGATTTTGGCGGGGGCGGATTATCATAAAGGTCTTCTATCATACTTGTCTGAATGAAGTCGGGCAATACTTCTTGTTCCCATTGTATGACATAGGCGGTTCCTTCTGCATTCATCCGGGCAGTTCGGCCATTTCTGTGGGTAAATTCCGCCTTGCGCATGGGCAGGTGATAGTGAATAATGAATTTTATCTCCGGCACATCAATTCCACGCGCCGCCAAATCAGTAGCGACCAATAATTGATGGGTTCCATTTCTGAATTTGACGAGTGCTTCTTCCCGTTCTACTTGCTCCAGCCCTCCGTAAAAACAACCATGGTCGATGCCGTTTTCATGGAGGTAGTCACTGACCCGCCGGATGCTATCTTTAAAATTACAAAAGATAATTCCCGGCTGATTTCCTAAGTGGCGTAAGGCTTTTCCCAAGGTCTCTAGCTTGTCTTTTTGGGGAGAGATGATGGTTTTAATCGCCAATTGGTCAATTTTGGAATCCGAATAGTCGATGGTCATCGGTTTTCTAAGGTGCACAAAATCAGGTATTTGTGTCTTATTAGTCGCTGAAGTCAATATTTTTTTATCGACAAAAGGCAGAGCTTGGACAATTTCCTTCATCTCTTTTTCAAAACCGACTTCTAGGGATTTATCAAATTCATCTAAGACCAAAATCCGTACATCTGAAACGTCAAAAGTCTGACGACGCAGGTGGTCGGCAATACGACCGGGAGTGCCTATCAGTAGGGCGGGTGGGTGCTTGAGCTCTTTTTTATCCTTAGAAATCGGTCTGCCGCCATAAGCCGCACCGGTGCGATAACCCGTGCCCATTTCTTTGGTCACTTGCCAAATTTGGATGGCCAACTCCCGGGAGGGAACTAGGATGATGGCTTGGACTCCAGCGCATTGGGGATTTAATTCTTGAATAATCGGGAGCAAAAAAGCTAAGGTCTTGCCCGTTCCTGTCGGGGATAATAGGATGACTTCGGTTACCGCCGGGATGGCTAATAGCGCTTCTTCCTGCATCGGATTAAGCTTTTCGATACCAAGTTTTCGTAGGATCGCCTTTTGGTCTTTGATGATTTTTGACATGGTACAAAGGTAGGGATTAATATTGGTTTGGGTGGGAGAATCGTTGAGTGGGTGTGTGTAACAGATTGCACAAAAAATAATATTTTAGAGGGGGCTAGTGTTCGTCATAACCTGCTATGCCTCCAAAATCCGCCTTGATTAAGAAAAAATTTGAAGTTTATTTTTTAGATAATGATAACTACCAAAAATTTCAAATTTTCCCTTACTCTGCGTTGGTTTTTCCAACATAGCTTGCTATGACTTGCAATTGGGTTATGCTTTTATCCCGCCACTACGTTGCGGGCTACAAAGATGTCGCTCCTATGGAGCTAGAATTGAATGTAATCTTGAATAAGGTGCAATCTTTCGAATTGTCTAAAAAATACTTGGCTCTAAAATACGTAGTGATGCGTAGTGTTGTTTCCCAAGTTGTAACTAGTTAAAAATCAATTATATGTGATTATATTATGTATTTTGGGCCACGTTAAATCTGCCCGTTGCAGGCGGGCGCCACAGGCAGATGAACCATAAAACGCCATAGACAAACGAACATTCTTTCCCGAACCATTAATCCATCTGAAGTAATCCATTATTTGGGGGCAATAATTAAAAATTGTTTGTCTAGGGGGCTGAGATTTTGGACTAGAAACTCTATGAAGGCAGGGCCGTACTCGGCAAAAATGGGTAGGAAGTTGTCGTGTCGTTCTTGTAGGCTTCCATTGGGGAAGAGCTTGGCTTGAATTTTCTCTAACTTATTGACTTGGTATTGGTTCTTTTGTTTGTAAGCTTTATGGAGTTGAGCTTCAACTTGGCGAATGGCTTTTACTTGTTTGGCTTTTTGCGCAAGCAGGCGCTGGCGCATACCCGAATCTACTAAGTCTGCTTTTTGCGCAAGCGACTGGTAAAGTTTATCCAATTGAAGGAGTTCGTCGTGCACGGATAGGTCGGGTGATTGGTTGCCCAAAAGCAATAGTAAATCATTTGGTTTTCGGAACAGGTCGGTCGGTGAGAGATGAAGTTTAGACAATTGATTTTGTAGGTAGGTGCTGACCCACAGAGCAGAATTGCGTCGAATCAAAACAGGAAAGCTGATGCCAAATTCCTTAAATTGGGTATGTCGTTCCTGCCAATAGGCGAGTTCGCCACCGCCACCCACATAGGCAATATTGGGGAGAATGAGTTCTTGATAGAGGGGGCGGGTGATGACGTTTGGGCTAAACGACTCCGGAGAGTGATGGAGGCGTTGGATGATTTTTTCGGGTGTCCAAGAGATGGGCGTATCTAGGACTTGGAAGCGGCCATTGTCAAAAATAATTCTCTTGCGCATGTCATCTGTCATGTAAAACAGGTTCAGTTCTCTAGGATTGGCTTGTGCTTTGAATCCGGCGGCTTTTAATTGGTCAATTTGTTGTTTGACTAATTGGAAGGAGGGTCTATCGATGATTTCCTTACGGAAAATGGGAATGGCTAGTTTTTTGAGCGCGGGACTATTCATCTGAAGGACTATGAGTCCATAGGGAGAAAAAAGACGATGAATAAATTCTTGTGTCGCTTGCGCAAAATTATTTTCAGACCGATAAGAAATCTTTAAATCTTCGATGAGTTTTGTCGTGTGTATCGTGTTGGGGAGTATCTCGGCGATTTGCTCAATGAGTTCTTGGATACCTTTTGTGGATAATGCCCCGGTGGGGCCCCCGTGTGGAATGTCCCATGAGATGGTTTTGTTATAAAGGTGTAGGTGGTTGATTTCTTCAAAGTCGTGATCTTCGGCACCCAAGACAAATACGGGAACGAAATGGTAGTCGGGTAGTTGCCGGCGTAGCGATTGGGCCAGATGGATGCAGGAAGCGGCCTTGTAAATAAAATAAAGTGGGCCGGTGAATAAAGAAGGCTGGTGGGCGGTGGTCACCGTAAATGTATGGTTATGTAAGAGTCGGTTTAAATTCTTTTGGCAAGCGTCGGCATGGGGGAGTGGGGCATATTGTTTTTGCAGTTCTAGGACGAGCTCCTTGCGGAAAAAAGGAAATTGCCGGCGCTCATCTATTTTTTGGCGCAAGCCCTCCGACGAGTCGGGAAAAGGGATAAATGGCGAAAGGGCAGAATCCGAATGGATAAAGGCTTGGTCTCTTTTGGCCAACGGGACAGTGGAGTAGGGGACTTTTGAAATGGAGAAATTCATAGTTGGTATTTACGGCAAATTATAAGTGACGCATTTATGACGTTTGTTTTTGATGTCATCGGGCAAGGAAAATGTTTGTTATCGCTAGGCCTTTGCTTTTTGATTGGTCGGATGTCAAATGCTTTCGACCAAAATAAAATTAATGGTGGAGCATTTACTTTTAGAACAAAAAAAGCATCTTTTGTTCTTTGATTGAATCTAAAAATAGAAAAAAACGTCGGCTGTAAATCAAAGTTTGTAAAAACAAAAATTTTTGATGGAGAAAAAACAAAATGTGAACAACTAAGATTCAAAAAAAAATTTTTCCACAGATGGAGATAATTGGAGCAAAGAGCATTGTTGTAAATATCAAGGAGTTAGGCGTGATTTGGGTAGTAAATTGTTTTCCACACAGGCTGTGGAAAAGCATTTTTTTGAGCAAAAATTTGGCTGTTAAGTTAATTTTTTGTAAAGAAATTATAAAGCGCAATTATTTTTTTTAAATATACATAAGTCATTGAAAATTAGTTGTTTACGATGAGTTGTAGGGTTGTTATGCATTAGTAAAAAATAAATGTTTCATTTTTTTGTAAATATTTTTCATCTTTCAAAAATTATTGCGAACTTTGTCGTCCTACTTTTTTGAAAGATCGCCAAGCTTTTAGAGTACCGCAAGATTTTTTAATCACCGAATTGAAACGCTAAAGAACAATGGAAAAATCGCACATCAGTGTCTGGGACAATTGTCTCCACTCTATTAAGAAGTTTGTAGATTCTCAAGCCTATAAAACTTGGTTTGTCCCTATTAAGCCCATACAACTGAATGATGCGTCATTGACCATTCAAGTACCCAATAATTTTTTTTATGAGTGGATTGAAGAGCATTATGTGAGTCTATTACGGACGAGTATCAAGCGTGAGTTAGGTGAAAACGGAAAATTAGAATATCAAATTTTGACTTCCGGTAGTAGTTCGGGGCGCAGCACGAAGTCATACAGTCCGTCAAGTTCTAGTGCGAGTATCGCCAAAGTGCCCTCGCAAGCCAATGAGCACAAAAAAAAGGAGAATGAAATTAAAAATCCTTTTGTCATCCCCGGTATTCGCCGGATAAAGATTGACCCGCAAATAAATAGATCCTTGCAGTTTCATAATTTTATTGAAGGTGATTGTAATAAGTTGGCTCGGTCGGCTGCCTATGCGGTGGCTAAGAGTCCGGGTAAGACGGCTTTTAATCCGCTAGTGATATATGGTAATTCGGGATTGGGAAAAACGCATTTGGCACACGCTGTGGGCAATTCGATTTTGGCTAATCACGAGGACACTGTTGTCTTATATGTTTCTAGTGATGTATTTACGAATCAAGTCGTCCAATCCATCAAAAATAATGCGGCGGATGATTTTGTTCATTTTTACCAGATGGTAGATGTGTTGATTATTGATGACATTCAGTTTTTGGAGCGTAAGCAAAAAACGCAAGAGATTTTCTTCCATATTTTTAATCAATTACATCAAAATAATAAACAAGTCATCATGACTTCTGATCGCCCGCCAAAGGATTTGGATGGTTTGGAAGACCGGTTGATTTCTCGATTTAAGTGGGGGTTGACGGCTGACTTGCAAGAGCCGGATTATGAGACGCGGATGGCTATATTTGAAGATAAGATGGCTAAGAATGATGTGGATGTTCCCTATGAAGTGCGAGATTTTATTTGTTATAATATCCATGGGAATGTAAGAGAGTTGGAAGGTATCGTCGTTTCTCTGGCTGCCCAAATGGCTTTGACGGGTAAGACTATTGACATGGATTTGGCCAAATCCGTTGTCAATCAATACATCAATAAGGCGGCGAATGAAGTCAATGTAGATTTTATTTTGTCGATTGTTTCAGAATCTTTTGAGATCGGCGTCGAGCAGCTAAAAAGTAAGAGCCGAAAGCGTGATATAGTCATCGGACGTCAAGTGGCGATGTATTTGGCCAAAAAATATACCGATGTCTCTTTGAAGGAGTTAGGAAAGATTTTTGGCGGGCGCGACCACTCTACGGTCATCTATTCGATTAATACCATGGATGATTTGTTGGAAACGGATGACAAATTGAGTGGTAAGGTTGATTTGTTGGTTAAGCAGATTAAATCTAATTTGAAGTAAGCGCACTATTTATTGGGGTAGGGAGGTTTGGAAGTTATCATTCCTGCTGTATGCAATCGGGTTTTGTCCTCATCTCTTCTCAAAAATAAACCGGAAATGCGTAATAGAACACGGACCCGCCTGCTGTGCAGCTGGCAGGTAAAACGGTTAAAACGGATTTCTCACGGATAATTTACTGACGTAAATTATGTTGGATTTTGCTCAGATTCCCATTTTGTATGAAGTATTTTTTATTCTTGGTCTAACAAGTCGTCATCCAAGAAATCTGATTCTCGATAACTGCTTTTTTGGCAATAACGCTTGAGTAAGTAATATGCCCCGTAAGACGTAGCTAATCCAAAAGGTATGGCAAGTAATCCGAGCGTTGTGTCGCTATAATTGCCAAAGCTCATCGGATTATTACTAAGGACGATGTAAATTCCAATAACCAAACCAAGAATCAAGGAGCCTAGGTAGTAGCTCAATACGCCCATGGCAGCATATCCCCATTTTGGTTTTTTGTATTTTTCAGCTAAATCATAAAACTGTTTCCCCAAATAAAAAATAAATACTAATCCTAACATGAAATTTTTTTTTTGTAACTATTTAGGTGCTCCTGTTTTTAGGCAGAAAATAGTCACTTTGGTGTGTGCCATACCTACCTATGCCGGCAGGCAGGGTGCAATTTTTTGATGCGTAGATACGATGCATATATCGTATCTACTTGCTTAAGACAAATTCCGATAGTATGAATGTTGTAAGTGGTGTAGCTCACTCTTCATTGTTAAGCAAAGCTTTTAAAAGAGTTGATTTTAGCTAGTCGTGCACAAATATTAATCCATATCTTGCCGCAGAGTATCCTTCATTAAATTCATAAATGATTACTTTAACTTTGAATACTGCCCTGACAGTTGGCTTGTAGGAAATAATTGCATAAGCTTCTGATGTTTTATCTTCGGCAACCAATTTCCATTTATCGAGTAATTCGTCATACTCATAAAGCTTGACATCTAAATCCTTGATCCCGTCATCTCCAAATCCGATAATGGAGTATTCCCAGTCCGGGCTTAATTCTCTTATAGTTTCTTTGGATGTAAAGATTAGGTCATACTCGATTCTGACTATTTCAGAGCCATCATCGTCGAGTTTTTCTACTAACTGTGCGCCCTTCTTGTAAAGTGGGTAGCTCTTAGTGCCGTTTATACATTGTGCGTTCAAGTACGCGGAATAAAGCAATAAGAAAATTCCGGTTAATAAAAATTTCTGTTTCATTTTTTATGTTTTTTGGTGGATTAAATCTAAGCTCGTAATGGGCACAATCACATTATTTTCAGATGAAGCGTACTTTGTGCAACTATATTAGAACCAATGGAAAGTCATCGATAAAAATATACTTACTCACCGTATCGGAAATAAACGATTTGTGACCGGAAAGGTAAAAAAAGTAAGATAAATAAAAAAATATTTTAATATAATTTGGTAAAAAAAAAGAAAAATGGAAAAG
>JANTGI010000167.1 GCA_024762995.1 Saprospiraceae bacterium
CGTTCAATAGGCGCTGATGCGCCGTTCAATGGCGCTAAGGCGCCTGTTCAAATAGGTTTTAGAGAGCCTTTTGGATTATTTGGTCTTTATTGTCTTCACAACAATTAGAGCCGTCTTGCGAATCGAATGTTGAAATCAGCATAGTTCAGAACAAAATTGAATGCTCCAAGAAAACCAAATTCACAAGAAATATTTCCCTACACCTGCAACCGAATATGAGTCAGCCCGGGCGCATATTCTTTTTGGAAATGCTCTACAATCAATTGATAATCAGCGTCTTTATTCACAAAATCCATATCATCTAACTCCAAAATCACGACCGGAAAATCAACAATATTCTTGAAGTAATCCATGTAGGCATTTTGGATACTCAGCAAGTAGTCCGTAGAAATTTCTGCTTCCATATCCCGTGATCTTCTTTTAATATTTTCTACAAGTTGGTCTATCGGCCGGTGCAGGTAGAAGATAATATCCGGTTTGGGAAACTCTTTATTAAGGATAGAAAACAGTCTATGGAAAAGGCGGTATTCTTCATCTTTTAGATTATTTCCTGCAAAGAGCAAGGTCTTCATAAAGAAATAATCTGAAAAGACTTGGGGGTTAAAGATGTCCGGAGCCGCAAAGAAATTAGATAGCTGCTTATAGCGCTCGGTCATAAAAAACAATTCCACCGGAAAACCATACCTATCCGGATCTTTGTAAAAATAAGGTAGAAAAGGATTGTCCGTGAATTGTTCTAAAATAAGCTCACACCCATAGTCTTGATGGAGCTTGTGACACATCGTGGTCTTGCCCGTACCGATGTTGCCTTCAATAGCAATGAATTTATAGGGAAATTTGGACAATTTTCTCGTTTTTTTTGCGCTCGGGCAAAGGTAGTTTTTTTTTAGTACTTAGCGTGTCTAAGTCCCTAAAATACTTTGAGCGACCACACAATGTTTGGATGCTTACATATGCTTGATGTATCGCTTCCGCTAAACGGATGACACCCAAAAGAAGCCCTCCACGCACTTAAATCCCTACCCCAAAACTACTTTTTCCCTTTTATCACCTCCAAAAAACGATGAAACTCCTTCTGAACAACCGGGGCCAACACGACCAAACCTATCATATTCGGAAATATCATCGCAAAAATCATTGCATCCGAAAAGTCAGTTACTGCTCCCAGGCTGGCAGAAGACCCAATAATAACAAACAATAAAAACAACACTTTGTAAGTTGTATCTGCCGCTTTACTTCTACCAAAAAGCACCTTCCAACCTTGCAATCCGTAGTAAGACCATGAAAGCATCGTCGAAAAAGCAAATAAAATCACCGCAACCGTCAGTATATAAGAAAATCCGGGTATAGCAGAATCAAATGCCGCTGACGTCAAGTCCACCCCTCCTACTCTACTGCCTTGTATCAAGACTTCGCCATCCACCACATTCCCATAGTCAAAGTGCCCGCCATTGTTATATATCACAATGACCAACGCCGTAATTGTACAAATAATCACCGTATCCACAAAAGGCCCAATCATCGCTACTAATCCTTCACTAACCGGATATTTGGTCTTTACCGCCGCGTGCGCAATCGCTGCCGACCCCACACCTGCCTCGTTGGAAAAAGCCGCCCGCTTAAATCCCTGTATCAATACCCCCGCAAATCCTCCGACTATCCCCCTTCCGGAAAATGCACCATCCCAGATTTGACCAAATGAAGACGGTATCAAATCATAATTCATCGCCAATATAATCAAACCAGCACCCACATAAAGTATGGCCATCAAAGGGACAATCTTCTCGGCCACACTGCCAATACGCTTTATCCCGCCAATAATCACAATCCCCACCAAAATCGCCATAAACAGCCCAAATGCCGCTCCGACATAACCCGTTTTAATCCCTGTCAAACTAATAAACTGCGCCGTCGCCTGATTCGCTTGAAACATATTACCGCCACCAAAAGAACCGCCGACCACCATCACCGCATAAAAAATAGCAAAGACTTTACCTAACCCTCCAAAACCTTTCTCTGCCAAACCTTTTTTCAAGTAGTACATCGGCCCCCCGTGCACCGTACCATCTCCTTCTATCTCCCGATATTTTACCCCAAGTGTGCATTCCACAAACTTCGTGGACATCCCTATAAATCCCGCCAAAATCATCCAAAGCGTCGCACCGGGGCCACCAATCGCTATCGCAATCGCCACCCCCGCAATATTACCCAAACCCACAGTAGCCGAAAGAGCCGCCGTAAGGGCCTGAAAATGAGAGACTTCCCCATGATGCCCCTCGACTCTCTCCGTATCCGGAATATCTCCCTCTAAGGTATGCCAAACCTCATCACCGGTCACCGGATCATTCACGTGTTCATCTATATCATCGTATTTGCCGCGTACGATATCGATGGATAAGCCAAGCTTGCGGATATTGACAAATCCAAATCTTATGGTAAAAAACAATGCACCAAGTATCAATACAAAAAGTACAATAGGGACTTTGGAATCCAAAGAATCGTTTAACGCCATTTCCGTACCATCCCCCAAAGTCAAGATATTGGTAGAGTGGTCCAAGCGGATATTAGGATTACTTTTTCCTTCTCCTTCTCGTTTGGAGAGATCAAGAATCCGTGTGGCCCCATTATCCAACTTTACAGACAAAAGGTGTGAATTAGTATCTAAACTTACGTCAGTTATTGTTTTATGGCCACCCACAGTAACGGGATAAAAGATAATATCGGAAATAAACGTTGTGGCCGGCTTCACCGCTTGATTAATGCGCGCATCCAAGCCTTCCGACTTTTCTTGGGCATAGGACTGATGGCTTACGCCAAAAATAAGTAAAGTAAAAATTAGAAGTAATTGCTTCATATTTTGGTAGTTTTTGTTGAATTGGTCACTATTCTGTACGAGTCATACGGAATACAGTAGATTATTTGGGATCGTCTAGGTAACCTCAGGTTTTTTGCGACAAAATGCCCTTTCTTGTGTCTAAAAAAAGGCTCCCATCCTAAGCAGTTACGATTATTATATCAATTTTGACAAACGATTACACATCAAAAACGAAAGGAATAACCTAGCAAAAATTTTTAGTTATACAACCATAAACCTAAGTGGTGTCATTCACCTACACGCATAACTTCCCATCAAATCAAGTGCGAAAGATAGTTAGAATCTTTGGAATCGACTAAAATTTCCCAATAATTATTTTGCGGAAGCCCACAAAACCCGATTTTAAAATAAAAAAAAGGTCACTTGCATAACCAAGCGACCTTTTTACATGTCTTAAATCAATTACTTTTTAGTGCTCTTGAACGTATTATAAACGGTCGTGAACTTCTTCTTAATATCTGTAAAATTTTGGTCACTCTCGCCAATCTTACCGATATAGTCATTCAGTTGACCTTGAATCCCATCAAACTGACTTTTAGCATCTTTCAATTTCAACCCTCCGGATTTGTATTTACTCAACAAATCGCCGACTGTAGATGACAATCCGGTCATCTTAGTCATTAACGATGCTCTATCACCCAACAAGGAAGTAACCATAGAAACCAGTTCATTAGCACCACCGGCAGATTCTGTATCTTTCATTTCGGCTGCTTGCTTCATCATCACATCCTTGAAAGAAGTCATAGATGCCGTACTAGACTTAATAGCTTGAACAGACTCATTAATTTTGGTTTGTGAATTCATCAAGCTATTCACAAAATCAGCATCAATCTTAGGCTTACAGCTAGAAACAGCTAATACCACTAATGCCAACAGACTTAGTTTGGTCGTTAAAACTTTCATTTTATTTTATTTTTTGATTAATAATAGGCAAAGATAAGGAATACAATCAAGACAAATGCACAAAATTAGACATGTTTATTTTGGGGGCTACATTTGCTTTATTTCACTAGTGGGTATCCGGGAGATATTTTTTAGACGCTTGCGCTCAAAATGATGTTGCACGCTTAAATATCCACTTTTTACGACTATCTTGGATGAGTTAAGCATTTGATACAAACCATACCCCGGCAGATAAAGACCTAGAAATAAAAATAGGCCAAGAAACAGCATAGAAGAAATGGCCCGTCACCTATGATTGCTATGGCTAAGCACTGATTAAAAAGGGTAAGCAGTATTCCAAAAATCAAGGTAAATCGCCAATTTGTTAGTAATTTCCAATTTAAGTCAATAACCAATGACTGTCTTGATTTATGAATATCCACACCTTTTACAAAGCCCGGCTTCTTATGCTCTTTCGACAAATGGCTATTTAAAGACTTCTCGATAGAAAAAGAATGCGTACAAGATGGACAAGTAACCTGATTACTTGATACACTGTATTCTTTGATGATCTTTTTGCAGTTGGGGCAGCTAACTATGGACATGGCTTTAGTTTTTTTTTAATTTTTGCCCCCAAAAAAACCTAACTTCAGTGGTTTCACTAGGGTCATCGGACTATCGGTAATTATTTGGGTTATTTGGGGCTTTGTTTTTCCGCAAGGACTTTCTATGATAACAAAAATCGAAGGCTGAGTGGGCGTTTCTTGGTGATTGATTGAAACAAGTTACTGACTGTCTATGCATAATGGCCTCCGGACGTAATGAATACCTATTTAGTGCATAGCTCGGTTGATAGGCTGCTCTATCCCCTACCCCTTCTCCTTTCATCTACCAAAACCCTAGATTCACCGATAAAAAGCGGCACTTGGGGGTAAAATTTCAAAAAAATGCCCAAAAACGCCTAATATTGCTGCATAATCAATCGATACTTATGTCAGCAATATTTTCAGGAGAATGGTGGAATCAACTCAACACAGGAGAACAATTCTTTTGGGGAACAGCTATCATCTCTACCATCCTATTTCTATTGCAAACGATCATGACCTTTCTAGGAATGGATAGTCATGGGGATGTAGACGTTGATACGGGAGGCGATGTGGACATAGATTTTGATGGGGATTTAGAAGGCGACTTAGAGACCGACGGAGGAGACGGAGGACATTTTGGAGTAGATCATGATTTTAGGGTTTTCTCCATCAGAAGTATTATTGCCTTTTTCACCTTTTTTAGTTGGGGCGGTATTTTGATTCTCAATGCAGGGTTATCCATTTATTTGGCCATATTGGTTGGTTTGGGTTTTGGATTATCGGCGATGTTTTTTGTGGCATGGGTATTATTTAAGGTAGCTAATTTGACGGAAGTCGGCACCGAGGACTTGAGTTTAGCGATTGGGCAAACCGGCGAAGTTTATATCCCCATCCCGCGAGAACGAACAGGAAAGGGACGGATACAAATTATTATATCCCAAGGCATCAAAGAACTTGATGCGATTACGAATGACACCCGAATTTCCACCGGAGAAAAAGTAATTGTATTAGATATTTTACCGGACAATGTACTCATCGTTGAACGCAAAAAATCCTACCCCTAAAATCTCAATTACTTGAGAAACAGGAACATTTGCCGCAAGTGCAAAGCATACCGATAATGGATTCAAAATCAGCAATTTAAATCAACCAAAATCTTTTGGAGAGATGCTTTTTTTGACAGCAATTTTCACGAAAGTAAGCTTGCGCAAAAAAAAAATAGATTAAGACTTTCACCAACATTATCACAGACATTGACAACAGAAAATATTAAAAATCGCATTGATTCGAATCAAGCTTTTTCATATCTCAACCTTTTTTTAACCATTTAAAATCAAAACAATGCCAATAGCACTTATTCTAATCGGACTAGCTGTATTACTCGTTGTCGGCTTAATTGCCTTTATCATCAGCCGATATAAGCGATGTCCATCCGACAAACTACTCGTCATCTACGGTAAAACCGGCAGCGGCTCTGCCAAGTGTCTAGCCGGTGGTGCCGCCTTTGTGTGGCCGGTTATCCAAGACTATCAGTATTTAGACTTATCACCTATCTCCATTGATGTCAACTTGGAAGGAGCCTTAAGCCGTCAAAATATTCGTGTAAACGTACCTTCTCGGTTTACTGTCGCCATTTCTACTGAAGAAGGAGTAATGATCAATGCTGCCGAGCGTTTGCTAGGCAAAACCAGCCACGAGATTCGTGATATAGCGAAAGACATTATCTTTGGTCAACTACGGCTAGTCGTTGCCACGATGGATATTGAAGAAATTAATTCCGACAGGGATAAATTTCTAGCCAACGTAGCCACCAACGTCGGTATCGAGCTAAAGAAAATCGGACTCCTTTTGATTAATGTAAACATTACCGACATTCAAGACGAATCCGGTTATATCATTGCCTTAGGTAAGGAAGCAGCCGCTCAAGCGATTAACGCTGCCAAGCGGGTCGTTGCCGAAAAAAATAGAGATGGTTCCATCGGTGAAGCCGAAGCCCTTCAATCTCAACGGATTGCAGTAGCTGAAGCCAATGCCCTTGCAGAAATCGGAGAAGCCCACTCTAGAGCCGAAGCCGCTAATAAAGCCAAAAAAATCATCGCAGAACAAAACAGAGACGGTGATATCGGCGAAGCCGAAGCACAAAGAGCGCAACGTATCGCCGTAGCAGAAGCCAATGCTCAAGCAACCATCGGAGAAGCCGCCGCACAAGCAGAGGCCACCCAAGGTCAAAATGAAGCCCAAATTAAAATCGCTCAATCCAACGCTCTGCGGAAAGAAAAGGAAGCAGAAGCGGAAAGAATTGCTCTCGCCGCCCAAAAGGTCCAAAAAGCAAAAACCCTTGAAGAAGCTTACGCTGCTGAACAAAAAGCAGAAGAAGCCCGGGCTCTTAGAGATTTGGCCACCAAGAAGGCAGACATCATTGTGAAAGCAAATATTGAGAAATCGAAAATCGAAATTGACGCAGAAGCAAAAGCGGAAGAAAGACGACGTATTGCCAAAGGAGAAGCCGATGCCATATTCTTAAATAGGGAAGCGGAAGCACGTGGTCTTTATGAAGTGATGTCCAAACAGGCGGAAGGCTTCAAATTGATGGTCGAAGCGGCCGGTGGCAGTGCCCAAGATGCCATCTTAATGCTGATTGCGGATCAATTGCCCGAATTAGTCGAAAAGCAAGTCGAAGCCATCAAGAATATTAAAATTGACAAGGTCACTGTCTGGGATGGAGGCAGTGGAGGAGATAGCGGTGGCTCTACAGCCGACTTCATCTCCGGTATGTACAAAGCTGTTCCCCCTTTGAATGACCTATTCAATTTGGCAGGCATGGAGCTACCCAACTACCTCGGTAAAGAAGCTCAAAAGAAAATCGAATTACCCGAGAAAGAGGAAGAGTGATTTTTTTTGATGACTTCTTTTGTTAATTATTTCTGAGTCAAAAAAGCTTGGGCTGGTAGGTCTGGGCTTTTTTGATCTTTTTGGGTCTTTGGGGCGCTCACTGCGTTCGCTTTTGGTCTTTGGGGCGCGCCGGTGGCGCTTTTGGAGGCTGCCGCAGCGACTTGCTACCCTAACTTGTTCTTAATTCTGGTCTTTGG
>JANTGI010000168.1 GCA_024762995.1 Saprospiraceae bacterium
TCCTAAAATTGTCCATTTTCTGCTTTAATTTTCTTTGCCATAGCCCGCTATGCCTTCAAAAAATTAAATTGCAAATGCTTTAGCATTCATGAACACCATAAAACAATAAAAAAATCGTGAATAAATGAAAAATTTAAGAAAACTGAATCTCAAATCTTTAATCGAACTCAGGTTAAAAAAAATCGCCGAACGCTCCAAAGAGCATCCGGCGACAAATTTCACGATTTCTTGAATCAAGTAATTGGAAATTATTTATTTGATTAACTCTAACTTACGAGTAATCAATGCATTATCCGTCTTAATTTGGTAGAAATAAATACCTGTAGCTTGGCTACCTGCATTCCAGTCAACAGTATGGCGACCTTGTGGTTGGTTTTCATTCACCAAAGTAGTAATCACCTTACCATTGATGTCAATGATTGATACATTCACTTTGGCAGCATCCGCCAAAGTATAAGCAATAGTAGTCTGTCCTTTGAAAGGGTTAGGCATATTTTGCTCTACGGTTAAGCCTTTAGAAGTAAAAGGTTCGTTAGTGGCGACAGCCATACAACCTTCTTTTTGAGCAGGGAACCAGTTTAAATCACCAATTGGGCAACCACCGGGAGCTGCGGTCATTAAAGTAGCATTTGTGTAAGCAAGGTTTTCAGGTAAAGGCCATTCCATATTGAATGGAGGGTTGCTAGGGTCAGGCTCAAACCCCCAGTACAAAGGCTTTACGACATTGGTATCTCTAAGTCCCCTCATAAATAGAACCATAGAGTCAATAGTACTCCAAGCTGCTGTATTCCCTACTTCAATAAATTCAGGATCCATATTTTTAGTGTCAATTTCATTAAGCGCCGTGTAGTTTGCATCATCATCAAACATACCTTGAGTACGTTCATTCATCCAAGGCTCCGCTTCAACAGAGTCAATAGAAGCCCAGAAATCTGTAATCTCAGATGAGAAGAAATAGTCATTATTACTAACGGTAACTTTTCTTTCCCCTTCAACATATCCAAGAGAATCGATAAAAGTGTGCTGCTCCAGTTCAAACAAGTTGAAAATTCCAAATGGTTGACCATCTTTGTCCTGTCCGGCTCTTTCAGAAGCACTTTCTCCAAAACAGTGTGTATTGTAGAAAATGTTGTAGTTGAAGGTGGCATCGGTCGCATAATGCCATTGTAAAGGCCACTTGATGGTATTAACCATGGTATTGTGGTTGAAGGTCATTTTTTTAATTTCATTCCATTCTCCTCGAAATACAAATGAATTAAGGTTGTAGAATGTATTGTTTTCAATGACGACTTCTTCAACGGGTTGATCTCTAGTACTCAAGCCACGTCCATTCCATGGGCTACCAGAATTCACGGAGTTTCTGACAACACAGTTAGTCATCGTAATTTTTTTGGTTGGACCAAAAATTACAAATCCATTCCATTGATTGCCTTCAAGAATACAACTGTCTAGTTCGTAGGTATGGTTGTCACCAAAGCATAAAATACCGCCAAAGTTTCTAGAACCTCCCGCAGAGATATTAGAAATATACAAGTTTCTAAAAGAAACATCACCTTGGCAAATAAAGTCATGGTCAATACCTGCTGCCTGCGCAGGTGCAATAATCGGCGGGCGGTGAGTGGCATCAGGAGCTTCCGCAAAAATTTTCAAATCAAATCCGGCGACAAACATGCCGCTCAAAAAGTAAACACCATTGCGTTCTAACTGATACACACGATCAGGATTGGTTCTTGAGCCATCCGCTAAGGTATCTCCGATAATAGCGTCTCTTAGTGTCCCTGGTAAGGGGTTGCTTGCAATGAAGACGGTATCCGCCTGTGCAAAAATCGAGTGAGAAATTGACAGCATAAAAATGACTGCCAAAAAAGTAGAGAGTTTTTTCATGATTAAAAGGTTTTATGAAAATGAAATTTATGGAAAACGATACCTTATTCCAAGGTCTATCGTTGTCCCGTAATATTGTTCATCAACCGAAAATCCACTTTCGATTAATAGTACTCGTTCAGGTTTTGAAAAAATATTGGCAAAATTTAGCATCACTTCAAAGCCTTTAGGAAGGTCTTGCTTTAGGCTTAAATCCCATCTGGAGAAGGCTTCTGACTGAGCTCTTAATCCTGTCCAATATTCTGCTCTAGAAAAAATAGACGTACGGTATAGATAAGAGAGTCTTGCCGAAAACCCTTTGAAGTCATATCCGACAGTAGCATTAAATATGTCATCGGGTTGATTGATAAATTTTGCAGTATAAAAAGTATCAATATTGGTGTAAACAACAAATGGTGGCTCTGCAGAGAATTTTGATTCTATTTGAGTGATTGGATATCTTACTTCCGAAAAGATATGAGTATAATTGAAATTAAGAACCAGGCCTTTTAAAAAATTATCTAGATACCATAATCTGGTCTTATATTCACTTTCTAATCCCCATAGTTTTAAAGGGTATTTATTATTGATAATTCTTGTGATGGTTTTTCCATTTTGAGCCGGCGATAAACCATATTCTGTTGCATCATGAATATGAGAGAGACCGGCATTAAATATCAGGTTCTTGATTTCTTTTTGAAATACCCCAACAGAAACTAGACCTAGCTTACTTCGGTAGGCAGAAACATACAAGTCTAAGTTCGTAGATTTGGATGGTTCAAGATATGGGTTATTCCAACTAACTGAAGTTAGCTTAACATTTGACGAAGGTACAATCTTTGAAAAGTCCGGACGGGATAAAGTTTGGGTGTAAGCCATTCGTATATTTAGCCATTCCTTTGGATTGATTTTGAGATGAACCATTGGGAGGAGAAAGTGATTATTTCTTGTGGTTGTCACATTTGTATATTGATAGCCTACATACTCATTTAATGGTAATTCATTACCTTTTACACCGGTGTAAGTCGTGGTGTTTTCTTCATATCTAAAACCGGGAGTTAAAGTCACATTTTTCTTGTACTTAAAATCAAACATCATATAACCTGCCAAATATTCCTCATGGCCTGAATAGTCAAACTGATGCGTGGTCGGGTAATGTTGAAGATACAAGTCCTTACTGTCGGCAATATCCGCAATCTTGATAGCATCTGCTAAGTTCATCGGTCCGTATAATGCATACTCACCTTTCAAAAATTGGGATGAGTCATAGTTCTTGTCGACAAAATATTGATAAGAAATAGTATTTGACGTATCAATATTCTCATAATTACCGGCAATTGCTTGTCGCAAGGGAGCACCATGTTGCCCCCAGCTAATAGGGATGTTTTTATTGTTTCTATCGTGCTCTTTTGTTAGTTTTTTGTATTTACCCCCCACCTTTACAGAAAAACTTAAATCCTTTGAGATATTTTGAAAATACTCTACATCACCACCAATGGAATATTGTACGCCTTTCGTATAGGCATCGCGCAAAGATATCTTTTCTAATCGTGCGGCGGCGAAATCATTTTTTGCGTAAGATATAATTCCTTTTACGCTACCTTCTTTATTAACTCCTTCTCGAAAAGCACTTCCATCTTCTAGGGCAGTTATAGAATTGCTTTTGGGAGCGTTATCTTTTGAATAAGCTCTTGATCCTTTCAAGGTAATGTTGAACGAACCTAGTGTTTTTTTAAAGGAGAGTGCGTTGGTTGCAACCAATAAATCAGTTTTGGCACGCTCCATGATGTAGGCATGGCGGTCATATACCAATCCATAGGTCTCGATTCGATTAAGGTAATTCTTGCCAATTGAACTTCCAAAGTTGCTAAATTTTATAGATCCATTCGGTATTTTATAGTCCATTACTAAGGCGCCGCCTTTTCGATTAATGTCTCTGTTTACATCTTTTAGCGCAATGATGCTTCCGCGAATCTCACTGTCAATATCTATGGGCGTTTGCGGAACATAGCTGGCAAACAAACTGTGAGATGTTCTATTCCTATTCTCGTAATCTCCTTGTATGAAAATTCCAAGCTTATTGTTAAAAAAACGATTACTCATTCCTAAAACAACCTTATTGTCAAAGTGATGGCTTAATAAGCTAGTGCCACCTGATACGTATGCATTTAGTCTGAATTTATTGGGAGCTTCCTTTAAGACAAAATTAATTGTACCACCATGGGCATCAGCTTCCTTGTCCGGAAGCGCTGCTTTAAATACTTCAATCCCCTCCAGCATGAAAGGTGAAATCATACTCATGTCTGTACTTCTATCATCGCTTCCCGTAGAAGTCATCCTTACTCCTTCGAGTGTGACATTGTTATATTTTGGCGCAAGCCCACGAACCACCACTTTGCTACCTTCTCCACCTTCCCGAACCAAAGACACTCCAGGCAATCTTCCTACAACTTCCGCCGCATTCGCATCCGGCAATTCTTGAATTCTTTTGACAGAAATGACATTGGCAATCGTCTTGGACGAACGCTGTTTATTAATAGCCGCCATTTGTGCACTCGCCTGAGCGGTGACAACCACTTCGCCTTCTATCAGGCTGACTGCTTCATATTCCATGGCGATGTCCAGTTCTTGCGTACCTCCGCTTGTTACCGTAACGACTTTGGTGAGTGGTGAGAAGCCCAAATAGGAAAATTCAACCGTTACTTCCCCTTCCTTAATCCCGCTTAGCGTAAATTCCCCATTAAAATCAGTAACGGTACCGGTACTCGTACCTTTAATAAAGACACTCGCCCCAATCATCGCATCTCCGGTCTCTGCTTCTTTGACAAAACCATGGATATTCCCTTTTTGCCCATATGCTATGGAGCTAATGAATACAAAAATCATCAAAAAAATAACAAACACGCTCTGCTTCATTACTCTTCTTTTTTGTTTGAGAATCCAATAAGTCTTTGCCTAAATAAAAGGTAAGAACCTATCCAAATTATATGCTAAGCCTCCTAGAAATCGCTAATTCTATCCCTTAACACCAAGCAAAGATAACATTTTTTTTGAATTTTACGCAAACGTTTGTGTAATTTTAACTTTTACACGAAAAAAGATTTTATCTTTGGCATTATCTAATCATTAAAACCTAAAGGATGGCTGCTGCTAATTCGCTGTATTTGAAGGATTTGTGGGACAAAAAGACAGAAAAATCTCTCAAAAATGATCAAATCAAATTATTGCTCTACCGCTCTAATCTATTAGGTAGTGACCTGCGCATCACTAATTTTGGCGGTGGCAACACCAGTTGTAAGGTCAAAAAGCGGGATCCATTGACCAAAAAGATGACCGAAATAATGTATGTCAAAGGCTCCGGTGGGGATTTGGGCACGCTAAAACGCAATGGATTAGCGGGGTTATATATGGATCGCTTGAATGATTTGAAAGCAATCTATCGGGGTTTGGAACACGAGGACGAGATGGTTGCCTTATATCAGCATTGTATTTTTGATTTAGATTCACGGGCACCTTCGATTGATACGGCTTTACATGCTTTTTTGCCATTTGCGCATATTGACCACTTGCATCCAGATGATGTGATTGCGATTGCCGCTTCCAAAAATTCTAAAAAGCTGACCAAGGAAATTTGGGGCGATAAAATGGGTTGGTTGCCTTGGCAGAGACCGGGTTTTGAGTTGGGCGTCATGTTGTCGGATCACTTTCGTGAAAACCCAAACATCAAGGGCATTATTCTCGAAGGGCATGGTGTTTTTACTTGGGGAGACACCGCTTATGATTGCTACAAAAATAGTATCGATACCATCAATCAGGCGACGAGGTACTTGCGTACAAAAAAGAAAAAAAGAGCTACTTTTGGTGGCCAAAAAATAAAGTCGCTTGCGCCAAAAAATAGGAAAATGCAAGCCGCTAATATTGCTCCTATTTTGCGGGGATTGGCATCGAGCGAACAATTAATGGTCGGTCACTTTTCAGATGATGCACGAGTTTTAGAATTTACTAACAGCAAGGATATCAATAAGTTATCTCCGATGGGTACTTCTTGTCCGGATCACTTTCTAAGAACTAAAATCAAGCCTTTAGTCCTGGACATTCGACCCGACGAAGACATCAATTCCATTTCCGCAAGCAAGAAAATAGCCAAGCAATTTGCCGAGTATAGAAAGGACTATGCTGATTATTACAATAAGCATAAACGGAAGAACTCACCCCCCATGCGCGACCCCAATCCGGTGGTGATTTTATATCCCGGAGTGGGCATGTTTACTTTCGCAAAAAATAAACAAACGGCCAGAGTTGCTTCCGAATTTTACCTAAATGCCATCAATGTGATGCGCGGTTCTGAAGCCGTTTCCTCCTATGTATCGCTTCCGTTGCAAGAAGCCTTCGATATCGAATATTGGTTGTTGGAAGAAGCAAAACTCCAGCGTCAACCCGCCGAAAAACCACTTTCCCGAAAGGTGGCCTTGGTGACAGGTGCCGGTGGGGGCATCGGATTTGCGGTAGCCAGAAGATTGGTGGATGAAGGGGCAGTAGTCGTCTTGTCCGATATTAATGCCAAAAACCTGGCAATTAGCGCAAACGATTTCACAATAGATCAATGTCGGACTTTTCTGGCGGATGTCACCGATTCCGACTCTGTAAAAGCGGCTTTTGATTATGCGTGTTTGGAATTTGGGGGAGTGGACATCGTGGTGCATAGTGCCGGCGTAGCGATTTCCCAAAAGCTGGAAGACACCACCGAAAAAGATTGGGATTTCCTACAAAATATCCTTGTCAAAGGCCAACTCTTCCTAGCCCAAAATGGCGCCAACATCATGCGCAAACAAAAAACAGAAGGCGACATCATTAACATTGTCAGCAAAAACGGCCTAGTTGCAGGACCTAACAACGTCGGTTACGGTACCGCCAAAGCGGCTCAACTACACATGTCTCGCTTATTGGCTGCCGAATTAGGGCCCGATAAAATAAGAGTGAACTCCGTGAATCCGGATGCCGTCATCGTCGGAAGTAAAATATGGGAAGGAAAATGGGCGGCCGGACGTGCCAAGGCTTATGGCATCAAGGTTGAAGATTTGCCGGCGCATTACGCCAAACGGACTTTATTAAATGAAATAATTTTGCCGGATGATATCGCAAAGGCGGTCACGGCTTTTTTGATCAATTTGCGCAAGAGCACGGGAAATATTGTGAATGTGGATGGGGGCGTGGCTGCGGCTTTTGTGCGTTGATGAGAGCGAGAGTTGAGAAGTTTAGAAGTTGAGTCACTTGTCCTTCGGACATCGTTAGTTTAGAAGTTGAGCCACTTGTCCTGCGGACTTCGCTGGTTTAGAAGCCTGCCTGCCAACCGCTTCGCTTTTTAGGCGTCAGGCAGGTTGACTGCACCAGATTGCTAAGCTCGTAGCTTGCCTGCCGATTAGGTAGGCTTGCGGAGAGATTGGTAAGCTGGACTTTACGGTAAGCTGGACTTTTTTTTTGAACCACTAAGAGCCCTAAGAA
>JANTGI010000169.1 GCA_024762995.1 Saprospiraceae bacterium
ATCCGGGGCTAAAGCCACCCGGCTGTCAGGTGGATTTTTTCTTTCTCGAATGATGGCTATTTTCATGAGTTTTTATTTTTTTATTTTCACACACCAAAAAAAATGTCCGTTTTATGCGAGTTTTTCTGTGATTACAAGGTTTTGTTCATCCGGGCTACTACCCAAGCTTCCGCCTTGCCTAATCTCAAAGTAATCTCACCTAATAAGGTACATGGTTTCTGATTGAGTTCCTATACGAACTGTTAAACAAAGCAGCGGCTTTGCCTACAAGTCCGGATGTAGAAAATATACTAGAAGTAGGCATGAATTTTGTTGCATTTTACTTCATGTAAAGCAGAACACAAAGTTAGAAATTCTATGTAGAATGAAATAGAATTTGGCTTTTTATTTTGTTTTTCGCAGACGATTCCCACCCAAAATTAGGTTTACTTAAGCATTTGGATACATGTTGTTCCGCTACATTGGTGCTTAGAATAAGCCGTACCCCAAGCAGAAAAAATCTGTTTACAGATTTGTCAGCGTGGAAACCAAACCGATTGCTTATGATTATACCTATTGTAATGGTGTATCTAACCTTGATTTTTACATTGTCATATGTAGAAAGAAAAGTGGAGCACTAAAGTTTTACCCTTTTGTGAGGGGAACTCGTTTTTTTGTCCCTGCCTTTTTCTCTAGGTAGGGGCTTTTTTGTGTTGCGCTATCATATTGAGCGAGACCTTATGGATAAAAATTAATTTCCTTAAAGAAATCCTTCCAAGATTCCCCCCTGGCTACATACGAAATGGGTTGAGCCAATCTTTCGCCTTTTCGGGGACCTGCGATGGCTTCCCCAAATACATTCCAGTAGGTATCCGTTTCGTCTTTCATGACCAAAGGATATTGTCCTTGAATGGGGATGAAGTCATACTTTGCATAATAGGCGACCACACATTGTCTTGCCTGATTACCGAGAACAATGATTTTTCTCTTGTCCCAAATAGACTCAATAGTCCATTTGTTACTAAAATGTTCATAACTGAATAGAGAAAGGGGAGCTTTAGCTGAAAGTATTCCGTAGTATCTTGTTTTGGATATAATGTCCGGGTTGGTATTGCCCCCGGTTGTTTGCACAATTTCGTCCCCATCCGTTCGATTAGTGGTATTGTAATCAAAACTATCAAGATGAGAGACGTAAACCTTTGCGTTAGGAAAATCATCCACCACATTTTTCCAAATGGTTTCGACAATGGGAATATTTCTTAGTGATTCATTTTCCAAATCACCTTTTAGCTGCCCAAAAGCCATTTGCGACCACATTTTATTACTTTTCACATCCATCGGCACCATATTCTCTTTGTACAAAAAACCGGATGCGGTGATGAGTAAGGTGTCTTGCGAAAATATGCGATTTATACCCACCGCACTTTTCGTTTTCGGGCAATAAGTCATAGCAATTGGCAAGCCATCAATGATGTCGTTGACCGCTTCTACATACATTTCTGAATTGGGAAAAACATATAAGTTATTTTTCGACTTGTACAATATGACTCGACTATTATCCGATCTAAATTGGTTGCTCTCGACTGTTGTATAAGTGGGGTTATTGATTATCGGAAAAGGGGATAAAGAGCCAATGATTTGATTTTGGGGTACAAACCAATCACTTGAAGCAACCGGAAGGTTTGTCGAAGATGATGGTTCTAGCACCGTCCCTTCTTTTGAGCAAGAAGTCAAGGCAATGGCACTACTTAAAAGAAAAAAGAAAATCCAATTTTGTGACATAATGGTCGAATACATAGTTCTTGATTAAGGTGGATTCAGACCAAATATAAACCTTTTTAAGGTCAAACGATGTCAGGGAAAAGACATTAAATCAAAGTTTTATCCGATTAAGCTCTTCACTGTTCTTTGATTCGTCATCGACTTTGGATTTCAGCCTTCCGAATTTATATTTTAGCGTAAGCCGAACCCGCCTAGAGTCATAATAGGCACTTTGCTCCACAAACAGATGCCCAATTGTGGAATGTGATGTAATCACCTGCGACTTAAAAATATCATTGGCTGTAAAGCGGGCATTGAGCTTACCATCTAGGAAAGTCTTGCCCACCCAAAGGTTGACAAACCAGCCCGATGAATACTCAAATATCCCTTCTAAACCGGGCCCAAACCAAGTGTATTGAGCACCAAAATTCCAATCTTTGACGTTGAAGTCCTGATAACTAAAAGCATATTTCTCATCCTTTCGGAAAGTCTGACCATTGTTAAAAACATCGTCATTGATGTACCGCTGCGCATAGCCAAATCCATTGGCGGATGTCCACCAATTGTTTTTGTAGGGTAGGATGACTTGCCCATAATACTTTTCTTCCGAAGTCAGATTATTGAAGATGCCGACATTGACCAAGGGATTGGTGGCGTCTGATTCTACCGTAATTTCAATCGGATTTTTCGTTAGTGAATAGCCTAAAGTTAACAAGGGATAACCCGAGTAACTTCCGTTAAACTCAATTTCATTCTTTATTTCGGGTATTAATTGGGGATTGCCTTTTAGGATGGAAAAGGAGTCCAAATAATCCACAAATGGATTCAAATCGGAGTAATCCGGGCGCTCGATGCGCTTGCTCAACGACAGATTGGCTACGATGGCATCCGAGAAATGATATTCGATAAGTGCGGAAGGAAAGAAATTTTGGTAAGTAGTGTCGTAGTAATTTCCGGACACGGCAGAGTTGGCTTTGGCGGCGGAGTTTTCAAATCTCAAACCGGCCTTAAAAGACCATTTGCCGGCTTCCTTGGACAAATCGGTATAAAGAGCGGTTTCTTGCTCGGTATAATTAATGGCATCGGCAATTTGTCCGGTCGAATGCCATGGCTCCTGCTCCGTATTACGAACAAAAAAGTCTGTGTTGGCCGTATTGTCGGTATTCGAGTATTTGGTGCCGACTTCCGCCATGAGAAAATCATTGAACAATGGTTGCTCATAGTCCAAACGACCAATCCATATCCGAATTTTTCCGTCGGCTTGACTCTTTCGGTGGAGCAAACCGGCATTACCGAGTTTTTCATCAATAAAGCTCGTATTTTCTGAGCCGTAGCCGGTATGGTTTAAGGAGACGGTGAAAGCCCTTTGCAAAGTGTCCGCATATCGGTACTGAAGGTCCGTGATGCCATAAAGCAAGTGGTCAATGGAGTTGTTTTTGCTAGTTAATTCTTGGATTGGGTTGGTATTTTCAAAGATATTGTTTTGGTTGGTGGTATTGGATTTAGAGTAATTCAATTTGGCTCTATAACCCAATTTTAGGGTATTTTTCTTATTGATAGCGTAGGAAACTTTCGTCGAAAAAATATTATTATTCCATGATTGATAATCGGTTAGAAGGTGGTTGTTGAGCGTATAAGTCGAAGTGGGTTGGGTGATGATGCGTTTAAATTTTTCGTCTTTAAACGTTTTGTAAGGATTCCATGATAAGGACGTAAAAATGCCCCATTTCCCTTTTTTGTAAGAGAGATCGGTTTTTAGATAAGACCGGCTGTAGGTGGCTCTGGTGGTATTGACTAGGATATTGCCTAGGAATCCTTCCAATTGGCTGTTTTTGGTGATGATATTGATGACCCCGCCTTTTCCTTCGGCATCGTATTTGGCGGAAGGGTTGCGGATGACTTCTACTTTGACGATTTCTTCGGAATTCAAGCTTTTGAGAATGTCCATGGACTGGACTTCTTGCCCATCCAGAAATATTTTTACCGTGCCTTTCCCAAACATTTGGACGCTTTCTTCATCTCTTGACAGAAAAATGCCGGGCGTGCTTTTGAGTACATCCAATACAGTACCGCTGGAACTCAAGGACGTATTTTCAACATTTACCTGCAAAATGCCGTTTTTTTGCTCAAAACGCGGGGTCTTGGCTTTGACGACTGCTTCTTTTATGGCGATGCCGGCTTCGGCCAATTGGATGCTCCCCAATTGAGGCTTGGAAGGGTCAATTTCTACCTGATAATCGGCATATCCTAATGCGGTGATTTGCAGCAATTTGTTTTTTGCGGAAGCTAAATCCATCGAAAATTGCCCGTCATAAGTAACCATCCCATCTACAAATGAAGAATCCGGTAAAGCCAAAATAATGATATTGGCGACATCGACGGCATTATTTTCGGGTGTGACGATTTTTCCCGTAAGGGTGGTGGATTGAGCGTGGGCTTGCGCCAAAAAGAAGAGTAGGAGCAAGGAAGTAAAAAGCTTTTGCATTTGGTGGCGTTTTTGTTTGCTGTATCGGCAGGTAATTTTTAGGCAATTATCCGAATCCTAAGGATGGGGAATTGGCTAAAAGGTTGCTTGGTTAAGGGCACAATCCGATTAAATTGGTCATGCTCCTTTAGGACGACGACAGCTTGAATTAGTTACAAAAGGATTAAATATTGGCGCTTCTGTCTGCTTGAATCTTTGCAAAAGCATCTAAATAAGCCTGAACCACGACATGCTCATTAATGTCATTTTGGATGATTTCCAATGATTTTTTGCCCATTTTGGCCAATTGGTCGGGCTTGGAAAGCATTTGTTGTAAAACAGTGACAAGGCTCTCCAACTGATCTGTTTGGAAGTATCGACCGTTTTTGCCTTCAAAAACCAAGTGTTTTTCTGTGCCATCACACACCGAGCATACGACCGGAAGGCCATAGGCCATGGCTTCATTGATCGACAAGCCGCCCATGCCTGCAAGAACATAAATGCTTGATTCTAGGAAATATTTGGCTTTTTCTACGTGGTCATAAATGGCTCCTACAAAATGTATTTTTTCGGCCACGCCTTCCGCTTCCGCTAATTTTTTAAGATTGTCCAATTCCGGCCCATTACCGATGATGATGGCTTCGATGTCGGGAAATGTTGGTTGCAATTTTGCGCAAGCTTGGATCAATAAATCCACTCTCTTCCAAGGGACTAATCGACCGATATGCAGCAGTTGAAAGGGCTTTTTGGTAATGTTATATTTTTTTTGTGCTTGTGCGGCAGCTTCCATCATGCCGTCCGTATTATCGGAGTTGTAGGTGGTAAAAATACGATTTTGGGGCAACCCGTAGCTCCCGATGATGTCTTTGCCGGCTTCGATATAATTAAAAGCATAATCCACAATACGGGAATACAGCCGCTTTCTAAGTTGTTTTTGGATGAAGAAGTTGAGTGGATTGTTGAGTATTTTTTCGTCGAGCATGGATTGAACGGCCTTGCGGCGAAAAGCTTCCTGCGTCTCATTGTAGGACGGTACGAAAAAAGGAATTTCCTTGATGGCTATGCTGATGTTTTGACTTTTCAGGAAATGGGTGAGCCGGGGATTGAATACCAATTCGAGAAAATAGGGCCACACAAAAATGATAATATCGGGTTGGATTTTTTTTATCGCTTCTTTAAACCCAACTAAAATATTTTTGCCGTAAAGTGCCTTTTTTTTCTCTACATAAACCCGTTGAAAATCGCCTTCTTCGGATACTTTTACGTGCTGCTCCTTAAAAAATTCTCGGGAGCGCGGCATGATGACCGTGACCGGATGCACCTTGTTAATCTCATCCAACAAGTGAACGTGATAATGTGGAATCCCATCAAAAATAAAGCAAATCTTCATAAAATTACCTTTTGCACAAGCAAAGAACCGAATAAATTTCGTATTTTTTTTAAGTATCCGCACGTTTTGTCTTAAAATGCCCTTTTTTTAACTTCGTACTTTGTTGTGGAAAATACTTGTACTCCCAAGAAAACCAAATGTTTTTAGATTCTCTATTCTGCTTTAAATGGCACAGGCGGAATTATAGTGGCAATTAATTCTGCAAGCTACGTGAGCATCCAGCCCCAGATTTCTAAAAAAAATATTACCTTGCGTCCGCTTTAACTAGAATTACAAAAAAACTAAATATGCACCAAGATAAAGCCATTTTTGACCTAATTAACGAAGAACTACGCCGTCAGCGAGATGGATTGGAGTTGATTGCTTCAGAAAACTTTACTTCGCAGCAAGTCATGGATGCCATGGGCTCTTGCTTGACGAATAAATATGCGGAAGGATACCCGGGTAAGCGCTATTATGGCGGCTGTGAAGTCGTCGATAAGGTGGAGCAACTGGCGATTGACCGCCTAAAAGAGCTTTTTGGGGCTTCCTACGCCAATGTTCAGCCGCATTCCGGGGCACAAGCCAATGCGGCGGTATTTTTGGCGGTGTTGAAGCCGGGAGATAAGATTTTGGGTTTTAATCTGGCGCATGGCGGGCATCTGTCCCACGGTTCGCCGGTTAATTTTTCCGGTAAGCACTTTGTGGCATCGTTTTATGGAGTGGAGCGGGATACGGGATTGATTGATATGGACAAGGTCGCAGAGATTGCCCGAAAGGAAAAACCTAAGCTCATTGTTTGTGGGGCGTCGGCATATTCGCGAGATTGGGATTATGCTCGCTTTCGCGAAATTGCGGACGAAGTGGGGGCTTTATTGATGGCAGACATCGCGCATCCGGCGGGATTGATTGCTAAAGGCTTATTGAATGACCCCATGCCGCATTGTCACATCGTTACGTCCACGACCCACAAAACCTTGCGTGGTCCCCGTGGTGGAATCATCATGATGGGCCAAAATTTTGATAATCCATGGGGTTTGACCACTAAGAAAGGGAGCTTGCGCAAAATGTCGGGCATCCTAAATAGTGGGGTATTTCCGGGTATGCAAGGTGGCCCGTTGGAGCATGTTATTGCGGCTAAAGCGGTGGCTTTCGGGGAAGCCTTACAGCCATCTTTTAAGGACTATGGCCTAAAGGTGATGGAGAATGCCCAAGCCATGGCGAAAGAATTTGTCAATCGGGGGTATGGAATCATTTCAGGCGGGACAGATAATCACTTGATGCTCATTGATTTACGCTCTAAAGGTATCACCGGAAAAGAAGCCGAAAGGGTATTGGGTGAAGCTGATATGACCGTCAATAAAAATATGGTGCCTTTTGATACGCAATCTCCATTTGTGACTTCCGGTATCCGTGTAGGTACAGCGGCGATGACTACTCGCGGGCTGGGCGTGAAGGAGTCTGTCCAAATAGTCGATTGGATGGATACGGTCTTGACTCATGCGGATAATCCGGCTATTATTCGGGAAGTGCGGGGGAAAGTTTTGGATATGATGCGGGGGTTTGCTTTGTATTAGTGGGGGGAGGTGGTCTTTGGTGCGCTCCTTCGTCGCTTTTGGTCTTTGGTGCGCTCCTTCGTCGCTTTTGGTCTTTGGTGCGCTCCTTCGTCGCTTTTGGTCTTTGG
>JANTGI010000170.1 GCA_024762995.1 Saprospiraceae bacterium
AATAAATTAAGCACACAAAATATTGATAATCAATATTTTACAACTCACTAAATATATTAATTATAGAAAATATCAAAAAAAGCAATTCAACACTTTTAAAATAAATGGCGAATAGATTCTTATTTATCACTATCTTGTGCAAAAAAAAATGTCATCCAACAAAACATCTCTGGTTGCACTAAAAATAATTATAGCGGGAATTATTCTCATTGGTCTTTTCTTTTACCCCAAATGGAAGAAAGATAATACGGAAGCAATCATCTCCTGGGACGCAGCAGGTTACTATGCCTACCTACCATCTGCCTTCATTTATCATGACTTGAAGGACATGCGATTGACCGAAAAGAAAGCCCAAGAATACCACAATGGATTTGAAGCATTTCCGGCACCAAACGGGCATAAAATAACCAAATATGCCATCGGTCAAGCTGTTATTTTTGTTCCAAGTTTTTTAGTGGCACATGCCATTGCCCGGCCATTAGGCTATCCGGCAGATGGATTTTCCTATCCTTACCAGCTAGCCATCGGGCTGTGGGGTTTATTGGTTAATATTCTGGGTTTTATCCTTTTGCGCAAGCTCCTTATCCGACATTTTAAGGATGAAGCGGTGGCCATTGTACTCTTAGTTATTTATTTCTCCACAAATTATTTGAATCAAAACACCATCGAAAGCCCCTATGCCCACAATCATTTATTTACGCTTTATGGGATACTTTTACTCCTTACGGAAAAATATTATCGGCAACCAAAGGCAAGTACCATCATCAGTATTGGACTAACGGTGGGATTGATGACTCTTGTCCGACCAACGGAATTAATCGCGATTTTGATCCCTATGTTTTGGCAAGTCGGGACCCGCCAAAAATTTGTAGAAAGATTACAGTTCCTACGCACTCGGTTTAGTCATATTATTCTAGCCGCCATATTTGTTATTTTGGTGGGGTTCATCCAATTAGCCTATTGGAAATATACGACCGGACAATGGATTTATTATAGCTACGGAGACCAAGGTTTTGACTTCCTTCATCCCCATTTATATAATTGCATTTTTACATACAAAAAAGGTTGGTGGGTCTATACCCCGGTCATGTCTTTAATTGTACCCGGATTTGTGGTTTTATTTCGCCGCAAGGCGCTTTTCTATCCGGTTTTCATTTACAGCTTACTATTTATGTACATTGTATTCTCTTGGCAAGTGTGGTGGTACGGGGGTTCCATGAGTCAGCGCAGTGTGGTTCAACTTTACGTGTTATTGGCCTTTCCTTTAGCCGCTTTTGCAGAATACATCCTATCCAAAAAGCAATGGATAAAATTGGTTTTTCTTGGCTTTTTGCTCTTTACAACTTATTATAATTTATGGCTTACCTATCAGGCACATTATGGCGGACAACTCCACCCTGACCGCATGAATCGGTACTATTTCCAAAAGGTCTTCTTGCGAAATAAAGCCAATATTGACCACAAAGCCCTTCTGGACAATAAGGACTACTATGACCATCCTATCCTTTCTCCAACAACCATCTATTTCACTGATTTTGAGCAAGATACGTTGGGATTATGTCCGGATCGTCCCCTTGCGGGAAAAAAGAGTTTTTGGGTGCGTAAAAATGGCCCGGAGTTTAAAGGTATCATTCTTGATGTTCCCAAAGACAAAAAATGGCTACGCGCCAGTTTTACAGGTCAACTCCGCCCAAAAGAATGGAATGAGTGGAATGCGACATTGTTTGTTGTCAAATACATGCATAATAACCAGGTCGTAAAACAAAATCTAATCAGGGTGGACAATCTGTTTAAAGATAATGAAATCCGCACAATAAAATTGGACAGCAAAATTCCCCAAAAGTCATTTGATGATGTCTGGTTATTCTTTATTTCTAATTCAGACCATGGAGGTGTAGCGGTGGATGATTTGAAGGTGGTGGTGTTTGATGAGTAAGTAAAATAACAACTATCTAAATCAGAAAATTAACTATGTTAGACCTATCTAAAATATCCACCCTATTAATCCTAGCGGCTTTTCCGGCATTTATTGGGCTGATAATATCACAAACCGGCAAAAAAAAGAACTTGTCACTTGGCTTGCTATTGCTAAGCGCCTTCGCCGTACGATTTGTCATGATTTCTTTAGATCCCTTTTTACATGATTGGGATGAAAAATTCCATGCTATCGTTGCCAAAAACATGATGGAACACCCATTTAAACCAATGCTACGGGTTCATGCCATAATTGATTATGATTACCGAGCATGGTGCTGCAATCATATCTGGCTACACAAGCAACCGCTTTTTTTGTGGCAAATGGCTCTGTCGATGAAGGCTTTTGGAGTTTCTATCCTTGCGATGAGATTACCGTCTGTCATCATGGGTACGGTCTCCGTTTTTTTTATTTACCAAATTGCTGATAAGTGGTTTAAAGATTCAAAGGTTGCTTTTCTTGCCGGATTACTTTACTGTTTCCTAAACTACCAATTAGAATTAACTTCCGGAAAAAATCTAACTGCTCAAAATGACATAGCCTTTGCCTTTTACCTTTTGGGAAGTCTGTGGGCTTTTACACGTTACCTACATTCGACCAAAACCTTAAAATGGGCAATAATCATTGGCATTTTTGTGGCAGGTGCCGTTCTCAACAAATGGCTTACAGGCATTTTGGTTTATGGTGCTTGGGGACTTTACATCCTTTTGAACTCAAAGAAAAGGAAACAAACATCATCATATTTTGAGTTGGCCCTATCCGCTTTTATTTCCGTCGCCCTATTTCTGCCATGGCAAATATATACCCGGATAAAGTTCCCGTTAGAAAGCAAATGGGAAATTGAATATAACCGGAAGCATATATTTGAAGCGGTAGAAGGGCATGGTGGAGATATATTCTTTCATTTGGACTTTGTTCAATCTAATTTCGGCAATGCACTGATAATTTTCATGCTTATTGGTCTTCTACGCTCGTTCATCTCCAAAAAATATGATCGTATTTTTTCCGTCTCTATCTTTAGTGCGGTTTTGTTTTTTTTTGGTTTCTTCTCGATGATTGTGGCTACTAAAATGTCTTCATTTACTCTGCCCGTTTGGTCTATCCTAGCTATTTATTCAGCACTGGGTCTTACATTTTCATGGAATTTAATAATAAATCAACTCAAACTAAAACCGAACATTTGGACTAAATCCATCTTCATCTTAGTCGTGTCCATCTTAGTTTTCTTCATATTCAAGCCCAAATCCATCTTAGATTACCGTTCAGCAGACAACGAAGACCGAAACAAAATGATAGCAAATACCCAAATCTACAAGCACCTTGCCCCAAAATACTATAAAAACAGAGTCGTCTTAAATCTAAGAGCATTTAATGACATAGACTTGATGTTTTATAAAAACGCCAATGCATTTAACTTTTGGCCCGGTGAAAACGTCATTGACAGTTTGCAATCATTGGGCTATAAATTCTCCGCCTTTTCTGACCACCAACGTCAAATTCTACCAAAGTTCATCAAAAGAAATAAGGATATCCTAATTATTCCTGACACCCAAAAATGAATTTTGGTCTTCTTGAGGACATTACAACAAAGTCTTTTCAAGGAAAAATAATGATGTAAAACACCTTTTCGCCAATTTAATAGATTATGCTATTATCCGTGATGAATTAAGAAAAGCACCCAAAAACCAAAGCAGCTTGCTACACCTCCAAAAAGCAACTTGTTGCGCCCCAAAGACCAAAAGCGACCGCAGGGAGCGCACCAAAGACCAAAAGCGACGAAGGAGCGCACCAAAGACCCTCTTGTCTCACAGCCGATAAAAACACACCCTATTCACAAATAATTTTTCCTTTATACCACCGTTTAGACAAAGTGCAACCCCAATCACATTAAAAGAATAACTAAAGTCCCTATATTTGCGTAAGCATTCATTGACAAATTGGAAACCAACATGCAGAAATTTACACTAGGTCTAGCAGCCATCTTTCTTTTTTTGACGCTTGGACTTACCGCCCAAAAGCCTGTCCATTGGAATTTTGAAGTAAAATCCCTTGGTGGCAATGAGTATAGCCTTATATTTCATGCCAAAATAGACAACGGTTGGGCTGTTTACTCCCAACACATTGAAGGTGATGGACCGATACCTACGAGCTTTACCTTTGAAGATGGAGCGCATTTTACGAAAGTAGGCCCCATCACCGAATCCGGACACAAAAAATCAGGCTTTGACAAGGCTTTTGGTATAAATGTGACCAAATATGTAGAAAATGGAATTTTTACCCAAAAAGTAAAAGTCAATGACTTTTCTAAGCCCATCACAGGCTATTTGACCTTTATGACGTGTAATGATAAGACCTGTCTTCCGCCGACCGATATAGATTTTTCCTTTTCTCCCCAGCCCGCCAAACAGGCTCCGGTCAAGGTAGAACCAAAAAAAACAGCGCCCAAACCCAAAATACAAAAAAAAAGCAACCCGACAACTCCCCCAAAAGTAGTCACCAAGCCCAAAAAGACCACCCATAAAACTCCCCAACAAAAAAAGAATACAACAAAAGCAAAAGTACCCACTCCGACTCCGGCACCTACGCCGGCCCCACAATCCACTCCCCAACAAAACCCTAAACTCCCAGTGCAGTGGTCTTGGTCTGCAAAGAAAATAAGCGACAAAGAATACGATATTATCTTCAAAGCCAAAATCAAAGACCATTGGGGACTGTATTCTCAAACCATCCCCGAAGACGGTCCATTGCCCACCGTTTTTACTTTTGATAAGGAAAATGCAAAAGCCGTAGGACTCGCCAAAGAAAGCGATAATCTAGTGACCAAATTTGACAAGGTCTTTGGCATGAAAGTAGGCAAGTTTAAGCACAACGCCACTTTTACCCAAAGAATAACCGTCAATGACCCTTCGCAACCCGTCAAAGGATATATCGACTACATGACTTGCGATGATTCGAAATGCATGAATCAAAGCTTGGATTTTGAAGTTGCTTTGGGTGGTGAAACAAGCACCGGAGCAACGAACACGTATGAAGCGGATAAAAGCAAGCATTTTAAAGGTTATTTTGATACAAAGAGAGACATTGATGCCAATAAATCCATCAGTAATTGTGGTGGCGAAACCGAAGGAACCAATAAGACTAGTTCCCTTTGGTGGGTATTTCTGATGGGGTTGGCCGGTGGTCTTTTTGCCTTATTGACACCTTGTGTATTCCCATTGATTCCTTTGACCGTGAGTTATTTCACGAAAGGGGGCAGTGACCGCAAAAAAGGAGTTAGAGATGCCATGACTTATGGGCTGTTCATCATACTCATTTACGTCGGCATGGGCACGATATTGACCGGTATCTTTGGTCCCACCATCCTAAATGACATGGCCACCAATGTCTATATGAATGTCTTTTTCTTTATTCTATTTGTCATTTTTGCTATTTCCTTTTTTGGGGTTTTTGAGATAACTTTGCCTAGTTCTTGGGCCAATAAATCCGACAAAGCCGCTGATCGGGGCGGTTTGATAGGTTTATTTTTCATGGCCTTTACCTTGGCGATAGTTTCCTTTTCTTGCACGGGGCCGATTATTGGCAGTTTATTGGTGCAATCAGCTTCCGGGGCAGATGCCTTATTTGGGGTGATTCCAATTCAACCTTTAGTGGGAATGTTTGGATTCTCCTTGGCGTTGGCATTGCCATTTACGCTATTTGCGATGTTCCCGGCCTGGCTTAATAATCTTCCGAAATCCGGCTCTTGGATGAATAATGTCAAGGTAACCTTAGGCTTTTTGGAGTTGGCGCTTGCGCTAAAATTCTTATCTGTCGCCGATATGGTTGAGCACTGGGGTATTTTAAAATTTGAGCTATTTATGGCATTGTGGATACTTATTTTTACAGGCTTGGGTCTTTATCATCTGGGCGTTTTTCGGTTCAAAAACGAAAGCAAGAAACGTCCCGGAATATTTAGACTAGGCCTAGGTGTATTGTCCTTATTATTTGTGGGCTACATGGCCAAGGGTTTATACAATTACAAATCCATGAACTTATTGAGTGGATTGGCTCCACCGGTTCATTACAATTATTTTGGCGCCAAAAAAGCCAACGGAGAGAGCAAAGAATGCCCTTATGACCTCAATTGCTTCCATGATTTTGACAAAGGAATCGCTTACGCAAAAGAAGTAGGCAAACCTATATTTTTGGACTTCACCGGCTATGGCTGCGTCAACTGCCGAAAAATGGAAGAAAATGTCTGGAATAAACCCGGCATCATGGAACACCTAGAAAATAATTATGTGGTCATCTCTCTTTATGTGGACGACAAGGAGCGCCTTTTCCCGGACAACAAACTAGCCTTCTTGCTCGACCGAAATAATGGCCAAAAACTCCGTACCGTCGGTAGCAAATGGGCTGCCTTTGAAGTCAACAACTTTGGCAAAAGCTCCCAGCCTTACTATGTCCTGATGGACAATGACGGAAAAACACTTCTCAACAAACCGGTGGCCTATACGCCCGATGTCGCCGCCTATAAATCTTTCTTGGATTGTGGCTTGGCCGCTTTCAAGGATAAAAAGAAAATTGGTATGAAGTAGATACAGGGCGTATCTACTTACACCCCTTTAACCCTTTGCCTTTCACCAATGCCACAAAGTCATGAATGAGCGATACCGATTGTATCGTTATACCTTCAGACTGAAGCCCCGCAAGTTTATTTGCCTATTTTAAAACTCAAATCATCCATGATTCCTCCCCATACTCCGCTTCAGGCTCCAAGACTAGATTTCCGGGGCCCCCATTCAATTTATCTTTTTCCCATTTTTTAGGATTATTGATGATATATTGGGTTATCCGACGATATTCGCCCTCGTTGCGTATGACATAATCCCAAAATCGGGGAAGCCATCCAAATTCAAACCCTAATCGCCGTGCGTGTTTGGTGACGGCCGATTTGTACCCACCAATGATGGATGAAACGGTATTTTTACCCTGATTTTGGAATCGTTTTTGACCTGGTAGAGACAAGGCATGCCTTGTCTCCACACCCCGGCCCACATCCCGGTTCACGTCCCTATCATCCCCATCCAAAATCAATATCCCATGAATATGATTAGGCATCACAATAAATTCACCCAATCGAACATTTTTCGCATGATTTTTTATTTCATGCCAAAATACATCGGCTAGTGCCCCAATAGGCGACAATTGCGTTTTGCCATCGGCAACATGACCAAAATAATGAACCCTATTTTTGGTACAAATGGTGATAAAATAGGCGCCCG
>JANTGI010000171.1 GCA_024762995.1 Saprospiraceae bacterium
AGATAACTAAATGCCCAAAAGAATTAAAAGCCGATAACACTATGTATGACGGAATGCCAGCCGAAAAAGGCTGGCACTCCGCATACAAATCCCGTTATCGGCAAAAAAGACAAAAAAAACTGATAGCTAGCCAATGACAATAATTTTCTTTTTTAACCAATTACATAAATTCAAAATTATGAAAAGATTTAAACTCACCATTTTGTTTGCTTTTTTTGCAATCATTTCAAGTAGTGCGCAAACTAATTTCCATAGTTTGACGAAGGCATTAGAAAACGTTCCCATTGTTGTTGAAGGGAGAATTGTGAAACAGTCCTGCTTTCAAGATGAACGAACAGGAGACATCTTCACCAAGAACTATTTACTACCAACAGAAATATTTAAGGGACTGAATAGTCGAGATACTGTTATCTTTCTGACTCTAGGGGGACGAGTTGATGACATAATCTCCACTGTTTCACATTCTACACAAGTTAGTTTGAGTGAAACAGGAATATTTCTTATTAGTCAATCTCTACGATTACCCGAATTCTACGAAATCTCTAGTTATATTCAGAAATTGCCTTACGATAGAGACTTTGAAGCTTATTTTGAAGGCAGTCATGAAAAATTCCCAAGTTGGAGGCTTTTACGAGAAGGTGTTGGTGTTATTTGTGGCAAAGATGTTACTATCAACCGAATTACACTTAGTGATTTACAAGCATTTGACATCCCCGAATTTTGTGTTAAGTTAGATAATGCTTCTTTGGATGTACCTTCACAAAGAGTTTCTTTCGATGTAATGGCCAAAAGCTCTATTGCTGGTTTGGAGTTTGCACGGGCAGAGATTCCACTAAAGTATCCTACCGAATTGCTTGGAACAAATATTGTTCTAAATGATAAAATAGAAGCTAGTAAAGGAATTGTTATCAATACTTCATTTTATGACATTTCCATGTATGATGTCCAAGATGATGAAATGGTGCTAGCGATTACATCAAGCTGTAATGGGGGTGAAAGTGCTTTTGTATTGGGGACTGAATATGAAAAAATAGCAGATGTTACTGTTGATGTGGAAACTCTTGGGAATTTAGGAACAATTAACCCAGATGATTTTGAAGTGGGAGGGTTTGGCTAAGTATTTTTGGATGGAGCATGTCAGGAATTTGTTGAAAAATGTGCTGAAGGACAGGTGCCGTTGGAAGCTTGTACGATAACCAAAGTTGAAACTGCACCATTTGCAGGTGGAACAGGACAAACAATTACCTTTACGGGTACAAAATTTGGTAGTGGAATTTCAGGTGATATAATTGTTCCAAACGCAGATGATGGAGGATTGACAGGGGTCTCAATGTCTGGGATAGATGCATTGGTTGATAAAATCCATTTTGAAAAATGGGAGGATGATGAGATAGTAATGAGTATTTCTGAAAAGCCATCTGTCATTACTGGTGGGGTTCATGGAAGTGGAAACTGGACTATTAATCCTGACTTTACAAATGGAGTTATTCTTGCTTGTTACAAGCAGATAGAAATTCAATACAATTTAAATACTGAAGAGCATGTTGATACAAAGAAAATGCTGATGATTGGTCATGCAAAACTCCCTAATGAAAATCCTAATGGTAGTATTGAATGGTATATACAGGAAGGAATTGATACTGATCCAATCCTACAAGCTAAGGGAATTACCTTTGCAGATATTTTTGCAGTTGCAGATCAAGCCTTTTGTGATTGGTCAACATTGACTGGATTCAACTTTGAGTACAAGGGGACTTCTACTAATGGAAAGAATGAAACAGATGGGAAAAATGTTTTACATTTTTCTACTTCTATTCCAGACAATGTGTTAATGCGTACATCAAACCGGTTTAACCTTGCATGTAATGAAGGGGATTTATATTTTTCTGGAAGATTGTTTGATTCTGATATAGCAATAAATAAATCAAAAAATTGGTTTGTTGATTTGGGTAATGGAATAAATGATACCCAATTTGATTTTTATAGTGTTATTTTACACGAAATTGGACACATGCTACAATTAAACCATGCGATGGATTTGGACCCTAATACTACAACAGATGACCCAAGTATAATGTATTGGCAGATGTCGCCCAAAAACAGTATTATTGGACAAACGGGTATTAAACGTACTATTGATAATCATAGTGTTGACGGGTTAGTTCTATTGTACGATAGAATCATTGATGCACAACTACAGAATCAATGTTTTTACAATTACTTGTTTAACACAAGTGCTCCATCTTGTCCATCAACTGTGTCAATTAAGGAGTTGATAGATGATTCTGAACTTGTGATTCCGACAATAACTGAAATTGGTAAAAAAATTGTCATTCTAAATATGAATGAAATCTCGTCATTAATAGGTTCTAGAGTGTATCTCTATGATTTTTTGGGCAATTTGATAAGCATGTGTAGGATTGATGAATTTCAAGGGTTTGAAACTACAGGTCTTTTGCCTGGTCCCTATTTCGTTAGATTTACGAGTAAAAAGGGTTCAGTTAATATTAATAAGAAGGTGGTTTTAATACACTAGCATTGATAAACTAAAAGCAAAAAGCAAAATGAAAGTAATTATTCTTTTTTTTACATCATTCTTAATCCTATCGTGTGAGGCTGTAAAGCGAAAAGCTGAGAACCAAAATACACAGGCACAAATGGATTTGCCCAAAGTAATTGCCCCTGAATTCTACTTGGACAATCGAATTTCTAATTGCGATAGCGCAATTGTTTACATGAAGGCAGTTATTTCACCTGGTGACTTAACGATAAAGGAGCTTCCAGAAATATGGGTAGTTGCTAGAGTTAAAGGTGAATCTGATGAGTTTTTTAGACGGATAGAATCAAATAAGTCCTATCCATCAGATAATTATCCGTTTTATGTATCATTACCATGTTTGAAAGGACAGAATGCACAAGTTGTGTATGATATTTTTATAAAACAGAAATACCATGAACTTCTAAGACAAACAGAAAAAAATGCCGATGAAGATGATGGTTATTATCTTAATGTACGTGGGTTAGGTGGATTTGGATTTAGAATAATAAAGGGTCATGTTGCTTTTTCTAGTGCAGATATATATTCTGAATCACATTGAATTTGCCAAAAATACAAAGCCGATAACACTATGTATGACGGAATGCCAGCCGAAAAAAGGCTGGCACTCCGCATACACTTACCGATCCAATGAGTAAAATCCAATTAATACATTCATCTCACTCTCCGTAAAAAAATTCTCCTTCAAGAGTTTCTTAATTTTTTCTTTATTTAGGATAAGAGACTTGATTGTACATCGTGTTTTCTTTTTTTCTAATGGCAGAGAACTATGTTATAGAAACAACTATCCATCACCCCTATTGCGCCTTTTCATCACCATAGCTGATGCACCGGCGGCTTCTACAACACTTATAGCTGAAAAGCGAAGTTACAATTATTTTTTAAGCTTTCCAACAATCGAACTCCATTAATTGAAAGCTACCAAACAAGATGGAATCGCATCATGTTTTTATTCGCAAGTTGATGACCGGGTCGATTGATGAACGATTTTCGTAAAAAAAAAGCAGCATCCAAAAGAGGCACGACAAAACCCAAATAGCCGAAAACAATGGAGTCCACACAGAGTGACTACTCCCCAAAATGTTTCATTTTTCCGTCAAGGATGACATCAACGGTTGCCGCATTATGCAAATCCGCCGCAACCATTGCCGCATTGAAATCCTTGCCATCAATGGCCGCATTATCCGCCACCATAGCCTCCAAAGATTCGGCTTTCCCGGTCAAGTCCAAATGGCTCTGTCCGTTCAGATTTGCAGAAAGCTTATCGACTTCTACCGTCATCTTTGCCAACATATCGCCATCTAATATCACCTCCATCTGCCCCCCTTTAATATCTGAAACATGAATCTCTTGGGTATTTTTTGCCGCAAGGCGCTCCAGTCGGGGCATCGTAATAAAAACCTCCACTTCCTTCCCAATATTTTTGGCCAAATCCACCATCAATTCCCCATCCACGACTTTTAAATTGATAGGATCACCTTCTTTGGCTCCCCTTACTTTCACTCTAAAAGCCTCGCCTTGCTGAATATTCAACGCCATAGGACCTTCGGCATTTATCTTCGCAAAACCATCCAAGGACAATACTTGAGTCGGACTGGAAACCGGACTCCCCTCAGAAAAAGAAGTACTCGTAGGCTTCAATCCCCCATCCGTCATCACCACTTCTTCTCCCAACAAATCATCATAATCTCCGGAAGCCCGAGACAAGTTTAAATCTAACCTTCGTAATTTTTTATCAAGTATAAGCTTCTCTCCTACAGGTACATATAGCGTTAATTCTACTTTTTGCACTCTAAAGCGCTCCCCTTTCGGAATAAAATAATCAGATGGTATCAGCAAGGTATTTCCTGCAAAGGAAGGCTGATACTCAAAAGTTTTGGCTCCTTTGGTGGCGTCTTCTCCATCTAATCCCCTAGCCTTTTGAACCTGCACCAATCGGTAACGTCCGTCTTGGGCCGGCTGAATATTCAACCGAATCGATACGACATCAAATTGAATATGATCATTTTGAAGCAGGAGCGACCTCGCATCATTATTGGCCACAAAAACTTTTTTATATCTAACTTGCAATGGTTTATCCTGTGGAGCAACAATAGGTACGACTTGTTTGTAAGTGGATTTTGCCTGATAAGAATTAGAAATTTTTGCCGCTCCAAAGGAGAAACTAAAAAGGCCCAAAATCCATAACCCTACCAAACTCCATCTCCAACGTACATGGTGATTTCTCTTGAAAAAGACTCTTAATATGGATAATATCAAGCCCATTATCGGTGCCCCCACCAACAAAAACAACCCGCCCAATCCCATACTAAAAGCAAACGTATTGGATGGAAGAAAAAACGCAGCCTTTGTCAAGCCCACTATGGCCGACACCACCAAGCTAATCCAACTCACCACCAATACCAAAATCAACAGCCCGCCCAATAATTTTAATATCGGGCGAGCTGCTTGACTAATACCAATAATGACCGTTGAAAAAATCCCGCCTAAAGCGGCAATCCAACGGGTATTTTTCACCTTACTTCTTCCACCACTTTTTTTTTTATTACCAAATTGGTCATTAATCTTTTCAGAAAAATTTTCTAACTCCTCCGCTACGGAACTGGCGATACTCTCTACATTTATCGGCTCTCCGCGCATCGCCAAACGATCGGCAGATGTCTTTGCCACCGGCATCACTATCCATAAAATCATGTAAATAGGAATACTTGCAAAACCCGCCAAAGTAAGGACAACGAAGAGTATCCTAATCCAAATCGGATCGGAAATACCGAGATAGGCCGCCAAACCTGATGAAACACCACCCAACAACTTATCGTCGGGATCTCTAAACAGTCGCTTACCCGGCTTAAATCCGGAAGCCGCCTTTTTTTGTTTTTTCTGACCCGAAGAAACCGGCTCATCGTCAATGGCTTCTGCTCCAAACATTTCCGGAGTTCCCATAATATCAACAGCCGATTTGACATCGGGCATCGTTACAATGGTCCGCGGATGGATATTCTCTTTAAAAAGTTCAGCCATACGAGTTTCTATATCAGAAAGAATCTCCTCGGCAGCATCCGACTCTCTAAAATGTTGCTCGATAGCATCCAAGTACTTACTCAGATGTTCATAAGCATCGGTATCAATTGTGATGGGGTATCCACCCAAGTTGATGTTTAATATTTGTTTCATTATCAGGTATTTATGGTTTGGTCTTTCAAAAATGGTTAAAAAAAAGGGCTATTGGGTTTTACTAAGACTTTTGGTGGTTGCGGTGACGGCTTTCGCCAAATTTTGCCAATTCGAATATAAATCCGCCAAAAAATCTTTCCCTTTTTCCGTAAGGGAGTAATACTTTCGGGGTGGACCAGCCTTAGACTCCTTCCAAGAGTATTCTAACAATTCTGTTTTCTTCAAACGAGAGAGCAAAGGATACAACGTTCCTTCTACGACAATTAGATTTTGCGATTTCAAGCTACTGATAATATCAGAAGGGTAAGCCTCGCCTTCTTGATGAATTATCGCAAGAATGCACATCTCTAATATTCCGCGGCGCATCTGGGCTTTTGTATTTTCTAATTTCATATCACAAAGATAAGAAACAATATAGTACCATGCAATACAAGGTAGTATCTTTTACCTATTACTTTGCCATACCTGGTGATTTTCCCGACAAATCAAGCAAAAAACTCGATAAATGGAGTTAGTGGAGACACATTATTCGGGTCTTACGACAAAAAAGACCCGGCTCAAAAAGCTGTTTTTTTGTTAAAAAAACACCCTATCCCCTTCCATGACCGTCACAAATCAAAAAAAACAAGCATTTTACTCAAAAAGTCACTAAATTTGATTACTCATTGGCGAAAGCAGTAAGGCCGACGAGATATCCCCTCCGAATTGATTCTTTTTATTTATTGAGTAATCATCACGGACAAACATGAACAAAATCGACATTTTTATTGCAGATGACCATCCTGTTTTACGAATGGGACTAAAGGCGATTTTCAAATCTGACTCCAAAATCAACGTTATCGGTGAAGCCAAAAATGGACAGGAGCTTTTAGAAAAATTAAAGCATCTTAATCCGCATATCGTTCTATTAGATTATTTTTTTGGGGAAGAAAATGGGGCGAGACTCACCCAATTAATCAAGCAGATGAAACCCAAAATAAAGGTTTTAGCTTATTCGCACTCCTCCGAGCCCATCATCATCCAAAAATCCATCAAGGCCGGCGCCGTGGGATTTGTCAGCAAATCAGAACAAATGTCACAGCTGCTTGAAGCACTTTTCGTCATCAAGTCCGGCAAACAATACTTCTCCCCTTCTATCCAAAATATCATCGACAAACTGCATGACTCCGAAGACCATATGCTGCAAGAACTCACCCAAAGAGAATATGAAATCGTAGAATATGTCGCCAAAGAATACTCCAACAAAGAAATTGGTGCCCAATTATTCATCAGCCCGCGTACCGTCGAAACACACAAACGCAATATCATGCAAAAACTAAAGTTGAAAAACTCCATCGGATTAGTCAACTATTATTTTAAGGTTTTGCGCTCGGGGGCCGGTCAATAATAAATTGTATTCCATGCCTTAGCAAGGCAGCAAGATAAAACTTGGCAAAACAGACACTCATCAACAGTAAATACAAGGCATACATCGTATCTACAACCCTTT